>VMTF01000188.1 GCA_013791705.1 Sphingomonadales bacterium
CAGCGGCTTATGGGACCTGATCGGCAGGCTCGTCGACATCTTCCAGCCAGACGAATGTGCCAACTACTTCAAGTCCTGCGGCTATGAACCGGAATGAATGGAAAGTGCTCTAGTGAAGGCGGATAGCTTTGAGGCCATTCACTTGGTATTGCGGGCTGGTGAGCATATTCCGGATCACCAGATTGGGGGTTCGATGTCATTATATTGCATTGAGGGCGATGCCACGATTGATACGCCGGAGGGCGAGCGGCAACTCTGCGCGGGCGACTGGCTACACCTTGAACCTGGCACCCCTCACGCAGTTCGCGGCATCACCGATGTGAGTTTAATACTGACAATCTTATTTGATCGGCCCGCACTTCACACACGCTAGCTGCAGCGTTGTGATTCCCCCGACCTGATTGCGTCTGCTTTGAACCGATCCATATGCAGCAAGTTTGGCTTCAACCTCACCGATAAGTCATTGGGGTCCATGTGTCTTGTCATTGGCAGGGGCGATTGCAGTCGATGACCAGCGCATAATGCCGATCAAGGAATTCGACTTTTCTCTGTTTGGGTCTTGCAAAGGCAGCGCCGCTGATCGGCAGCAAACTGACCACGGAGATGATTGCGGATCGGTGCATGGTCTGCATCTCCTGCTGTGGTGATTCGAGAGCTTTTTCTCAGGCCTGCGCCGAAACGAGCCAGGCTGTGTAGCCCATCATCACACCTTCATTCGAACGGTGGTGCTTGCCGTAAAGCTCGACCAGATCGGCCTGCACCGATTGCTGCACGGCCTCCGGGTAGTCGAGCAGGACTTGCCCGAATGCCATGGCGTTGCAGGCGAACTGCTGCGCCTGGCTTGGCGTGGCATTCGGCCCGCCGACTGCAAGCTGCCCCTTGGCGGCGATGATATCAGCGCCGTGAAAGCCCGCGCCATCGAGAATCTCCTGGATGTAGCTTAGGTCTTCAAAGGCGAAGGGGCCGGGCGCGCGGGGGCTGGGCGCCAGCAGTTCAACATGGCGGCGCGCCACCGCCATGCCTTCCAGCATCCACGGATTCTGCAGGGGCGGCCCCCACACGGCAAGATCGATCCGACCGCCCGGCTTGAGCAGCTTGCGCAGGTTGGCGAATGCGGGAATAGGCTCGGCGAAAAACATGCTGCCGAAACGGGAAAACAGCCGGTCGTAGGGGCCATCGGGCAGTGTCACGCTGGATGCGTCGGCGCACAGGAAGCGTGCGTTGGTGATGCTGGCGGCGGCCGCGCGGCGCGTGGTCGCGGCGATGAGATCGGGCGAGATGTCGATGCCGAGCACTTCGCCGCCCGGCTGGATAGCCTGCGCGATGGCAAGCGTCGTGGCGCCGCCGCCGCAGCCGATGTCCAGCACGCGTTCCCCTGGTGAATAGGCCGCGCGCGCTAGCAAGGTATCGCCGACCGGCGCAATCGTGCTCTCAAAACCCTTGAGGTTTGCCAGCCACCGCGCGCCCATTTCGCCGGCCCAGTCTTCATACTTCAGGGCATCGGCGTGGGGCACGTGGTTATCGGTCATGGGGCGTCCTTCGGCTGCATTGGCTATCGGATTGACCGTAGGCCAATCGATTCTGAAAAGAAAGTGACGGCTCGCTTTTATTGTGGCATTGTCAGGGTATGAGCCGTCTTTACCTGTCCGCCGACGTGCGCCGCGCCGAAACCATTGCGACGGTGATCGGTCTGGCGGCGCGGTGCGATCCGGCGGAAATCACTACGGGGCAGATCGCGGCGGCCATGGGCGTGTCGCAAGGCGCGCTGTTTCGCCATTTCCCTGATAAGCAATCGATCTGGACGGCCGTTCTCGACTGGACCTGCACCGAATTGCAGCGCCGCTTCGACGGTGTTGTGGCTTCGCCGCCTCTCGCCCGGCTCGAGGCCATACTGGCGGCGCATATCGGCTTCATCATGGAGAACCCCGGTGTGCCGCGCATCCTGTGGGGCGAACTCCAGCGCACTGGCGAAACTCCGGCCAAAGCCATTGTCCGGGAGTTGATGGCGACGTACCGCGCACGGGTGGCAGGCGAACTGTCGGCGGCAGTTGCGGCAAGGCAGATTGCCGGAGACGCCGATCTCGAAGCCGCGACCGTGATGTTCCTGGCGGTTGTCCAGGGCCTCGTCATGCAGGCGCTCGCCATCGATGATTTCTCCGCATTGCCGGCCATGTCCGAGCGGCAGTTCGCGCTCTTTTGCCGCAGTCTGGAGGCCGTCAAATGACCCTGCCATTTTCCGTGGGGCGATTCACGTTAAGTCGGCGCGCCTGGACGCTCGTGGCGGTCCTGGTGCCACTGCTCCTCGTCTTTGCGTGGGTGGCTTTCCGGTCCGGACCGCTTGCGCCTGTGCGGGTGACGGCGGTGACGGTGGAGGAACGAGCGCTTGCCCCTGCGCTGTTCGGCATCGGCACTTTGGAAGCACGCTACACGCAGCGAATTGGTCCAACTGCGCCCGGGCGCGTCGCCAGCCTTGCCGTCGATGTGGGGGACCGTGTGCAGGCGGGGCAACTGATCGCCGTCATCGACCCCATCGACCTCGACCAGCGGATCGAGGCTGCATCGGGCAGTGCGGGCCGCTCGGCGGCGCTTGAACAAGCAGCTGCATCGCAGATCGCCGATGCGCGCGCGCGCCTTGCACTGGCACGCAGCGAAGCCGCGCGCGGCGAGGAACTGTTTCGCGGCGGCTGGCTGACCCGCGCCGCGCTCGATCAGCGCCGACAGGCGCTGGCGGCAGCGCTGGCAGGGCTTGCGACCGCGCAGGCCAACCGCAGTGCCGCCACGCAGGATCTTGGCCGCACCGGCGCCGAACGCGCGGCACTGGTTGAACAGAAAGCCAACTTGCGGCTTGTCGCGCCGCGCGCGGGGCTGGTTGTCCGCCGCCTTGCCGAACCAGGGACCACTGTTGTCGCCGGACAAGCCGTGATCGAAGTGGTCGATCCTGCTGAACTGTGGATCAATGCCCGTTTCGATCAGTCGCGAGCAGCAGGGCTGGCCGCCGGCCTATCCGCGCGCGTAGTCCTGCGATCGGAGGCCGACCGCAGCTTCACAGGCGCGATCTTGCGGGTTGAACCGGTTGCCGATGCCGTAACTGAAGAAGTGCTGGCAAAGGTGAGCTTCGATACCACGGCCGGCGTGCCGCCGCTTGGTGAACTGGCGGAAGTGACTGTCGCCTTGCCCGCGCGGACAAAGGCGCTGGCCGTGCCGAATGCCGCCGTTCACCGCATTGACGGGAAGATGGGCGTCTGGGCTATCCGCAGCGGCGATCTGGAATTCGTGCCCGTCAGGCTGGGCGCCGAGGATGCGCAAGGCTGGCTGCAGGTGCTGGATGGGCTGGCAAAGGGCGACCGGGTGGTGCTGCACAGTGCCCGGCCCTTGACCGCGCGCAGCAATATCTCAATCGTCGACAAGCTGCCGTGATCAGGTTTCTATGATCAGCCTTGCCGGCCGCGATATCCTCCATGGCTGGGGCAAGTTCGTCCTGACCGGCGTGGGGCTGGGGCTGCTGATCGGCGTCACCCTGTCGATGGCCGGCGTCTATCGCGGCATGATCGATGATGCCCAGGCGTTGCTCGACAACAGCGGGGCGGACCTGTGGGTCGTCCAGAAGGATACGCTTGGTCCCTATGCCGAGCCATCGAGCCTTAACGAGGACACCGAGCGCCCGATCCGCGCCATGGCCGGGGTCGACCGTGCGGCGGGCGTCACCTATTTGACCATGCAGATCGCGCATGAAGGCACCGACGTGCGGGTCATGGTGGTGGGCGCGGAAGTTGCCGTGCCCGGAGAGCCGGGCCAGCCGCCGCACCTGCTCGCCGGTCGCCGGATCGTGCAGGGCCACTACGAGGCAGTGGCCGATGTGAAGACCGGCTTTGCCATCGGCGACCGGGTGAAAGTACGCCGCAATTCCTATCGCATCGTCGGGCTGACCAGCCGCATGGTCTCGTCCGGCGGCGACCCGATGCTGTTCCTTTCGCTCAAGGATGCGCAGGATGCGCAATTCGACAAGGACAGTGACGCGATCGTGCGCCAACGGGCGCGCACGGCGTCCAGCCCGGTGTTGAACCCACCCGGCAACCCCGCGGTGGCTGAAGCCGTTAACGCGGTGCAAGCGAGCAGCAACAACGTAAATGCCGTGCTGGTCACGGTGAAGCCGGATGCCGATGCGGGCCAGGTCGCCGCTGCGATCCGGCGCTGGCAACGGGTGACGGTGTATACCCGCGCCGATATGGAGAGCATCCTGATCGACAAGATGATCGCCAATTCCGCGCGGCAGATCGGCATGTTCCTGGTGATCCTGGCTATCGTCAGCGCGGCGATCGTCGCCTTCATCATCTACACCATGACCATCGGCAAGATCCGCGAGATCGCCGTGCTTAAACTCATTGGTACGCGCAACCGCACGATTGCGGGCATGATCCTGCAACAAGCACTGGGGCTGGGGCTGATCGGGTTCGCCGTGGGCAAAATCGCCGCGAGCTTCTGGGCGCCGTTCTTCCCGAAATACGTGCTGCTGTTACCTGCCGATTCGGTACGCGGGTTCTTCGCGGTCATGGCGATCTGTTCGCTGGCCAGTCTGCTTGCCATCCACGCTGCTCTAAAGGTCGATCCGGCGGAGGCCATCGGTGGCTGAGGGCATCCGCATCGAAAACCTGGTCAAGACCTATGGCAGCGGCGATACGGCTGTCCACGCCCTGCGCGGCGTCGACATGTCGGTCGCCAAGGGCGAGGTGGTGGGGCTGATCGGGCCTTCGGGCTCGGGCAAGAGCACTCTGCTGAAATGCCTCGGTGCCGTGATCGAGCCGACTTCGGGGCGCATGACCATCGGCGATAGGGTGATCTACGACGATCGTTGGAAAGCGGGCGATCTGACCGCGCTGCGTCGCGACCTGATCGGCTTCATATTCCAGGCGCCCTACCTGATCCCGTTCCTCGACGTGATCGACAATGTCGCGCTGCTGCCGATGCTCGCCGGCAAGCCAAATGCGCAGGCTCGCAAAGAAGCGCGCGATCTGCTGGAGGCGCTCGATGTGGCGCACCGCGCGGCGGCAATGCCGTCGCAGCTTTCCGGCGGGGAGCAGCAGCGGGTTTCTATTGCCCGCGCGCTCGTCAATCGCCCTCCGGTGATCCTGGCCGATGAGCCGACCGCGCCGCTCGACAGCGTCCGCGCGCTTGCGGTCGTAGATCTGCTCAACTCCATGGCGAAGCAGTTTGATACCGCGATCATCGTCGTGACGCATGACGAGAAGATCATTCCGACCTTCCGGCGACTCTACAACATTCGGGATGGCGTGACGATCGAGGAGGAGCGCGGGGTACTGAAGGCGCAGGCCGCGAAATAGTCGCGCTTTTGTTGCGGCAAGAAAGGATATCCGGCGCCCGTGTTTTGGCGATTTGACGACCGCGAGACCCAGCCTGCCTGTGGTTTCGTTTTTGATGGTGCAAAACGTACAGGACTCGTTTCATGTTGTTCGTGGTGAGGTTTACCAATCTGGCTGCTGTGACGTTGGCCGGAGGCTTTGCCACTGTGCAAGACATGGCCGCAACTCACTAGGGAGAGATGCCTCAAACGGATCATCCAAAGGGTAATGTGGCATTGCGGTTGCCACAGCATCAAGCAGCGCGAGCCCCTGCGTGCGGTCCTTGGGGCGTTTGAGCGGATTGCGCTTGGCTTGCGCCGACATCCAAAGCTTATGCAGTGCAAACCAACGGGGGTCGGGCGCAACGATCCGGGCAGGCGAGCCGTCCCGACATCCGATTACCTGGTCTACCGGACGTCCGAGAAGCAACCACTCCTGTTCGGGCAGCGGCACGGGGCGAGGTTGATCCTTGGCTCCCAACGTATTCGCTCGTGACGGGGCGACCAGTAGCTCAACCTCATAGGCTTTGGCATTGCGGGCCTGAAAATCGCGTTCACTATTGATCGTGAAGGTAGGGTCAACAGCCTTGAGCATGTCCCATACGCGGCGTTCGGCTTCGTCTGGCGTTTCGGAAACCCAGGCGAGATCAAAGTCTTCCGTCTCGTCAGGGACGGTAATCGTGCCATTGGCCTCGATCATATAGGCGGCAATGGCGTTGGTGCCGACAACCAGCAGATGCGAGCCTAACAGGCGGCGGCGGTCGCACTCACGCAGGATCGGCCCGGCTTCGCTCGACAGCATCGGCAGGCGCAACGCTCGGTAGAGCGCGGCGCTCTCGGCAAGTGTGGGGCGCAACCCTTTGATCTGCGCTTGCAGCGCGTCTTTGCGCTCGTGATATTTTTGAAACTGTGCCTGGCGAACCTCATCCATCGGCCCAAGGCTCTTGCCGTTGCCGCTGCGGTCCCGGATTTCGTAGAGGTAGGTCGAACCTGAGACGGTCTTGCGCCGGAGGTCATACGGCATGACGGCCAGCTCTTGCTCAGCCGCCATCCAAACTTCATAGCGCTGGCGCAGATTGACCAGAAGCCGTGACTGTTCGTCGGAGAATGGGCGAACCTGAATCATTGCTGCTCTTTATCCCACTTTTTCTAAAAAAACAATAATGTGGGATAAATCTTTTCGCGTGACCACGACTGCCAAGTACGCAGAGCACGCTGCGTCGATGGCAAACTTTGGCGCGCGCCGTACGCAACGGCAACTCGGGCGTAGCGGGCTGCTTTGCTGACACTGTGCACCAATTGGCAGTCAACTGCGAGACTGCTGCGTTGGAAGACGTTTCAGTACCTGTCAAATCACGGAGCACCGAGGGTAGTATTGCGCTGACGAGAGATGCGGTGCCTTGGTAACGGGTTTGCCTGAATCGTCTTTTTTGCGTTGCACCTCACTGACGACGAGCGAGCCGGTGCAGTTCGTAACCATTTTGCCGGACCGGTGTGCTAGGAGACCTGGCGGCAATCGCGAATAGTGAGCAATCGGCGAGACGGCGATCATGGGCGATGAAATCGAACTGAAGCTTGTCGTCACGTCGGCCGATGCCGATGCGTTGGAAGCTTCTGGGCTGTTGCACGGTGCCCCCGCGATAGCCAAGCAAATATCGACCTACTTCGACACTCCTGATCGCGCCCTGTCAAACGCTGGCTTTTCACTCCGGATTCGGCGCTCAGCCAAAAAGCGAATCCAAACCATAAAGGCAGATGGTGCCAGCGCCGCTGGCCTGTTCGCTCGAGCCGAGTGGGAGCGGCCGGTGAAAAGCGAGGCACCGATCCTAGACTATACGACGCCGATCCCAACATTGCTCGGGGGGGCTGTCGATGCCATTGGGCCGGTGTTCGAGGTGCACGTTGAGCGGCGGACTTGGATCATCGACGAAGATGACGCGAAAATCGAACTCGTGCTTGATCACGGCGCAGCCGTTGCCGGAGATCGCCAATCCTCGTTCTGCGAGATTGAGCTTGAATTGAAGGATGGCAACCTCGCCACTTTGTTCGCCCTGGCCCGCCGCATAAATGCCATCGTACCAGTGCGCCTTGGTGTCCTTACAAAAGCAGAGCGCGGCTATGGACTCACCGGGCAAGCGGCAAGAGCCGCCAAGGCGGCGCCGATCATGTTCTCCAGCGAGGTGACGTCGGCACAAGCGTTCCAGATTATCGTCCAAACGTGCGTACGGCAGTTCCGGCTGAACGAGGCGCTGCTGCTCGTCGTTCGGAATGCTGAAGCGTTGCACCAGTCACGCGTTGCGCTGCGTCGCCTTCGATCGGCTTTCTCGATCTTCAAGCCACTCATCAGCGGGGAAACCAGCGCAGCCTTGCGCGAGGAATTGCGCTGGCTCGTCTCGGAATTGGGTGAAGCCCGCAATCTGGATGTGCTGCTCGAACGAGCCAGGCAAGGGCCGCTGCATGATACAATGAAAATCGCACGCGAGGCGGCCTATGATCGCGTCGATACAGCCTTACATTCGCCTCGGGTCCGGACGCTAATACTTGATCTCGCAGAATGGGCGGCGATGGGCGACTGGTTGCGAGCGTCCGATGCCGCTGAAGTTCGCCGACAGCCCGCGCGCGACTTCGCCACCGCTGCACTCGACCGCTATCGTCGCAAGGTAAAAAGGGATGGCCGCGATTTGGTTCAGGTGAACGACGA
>VMTF01000095.1 GCA_013791705.1 Sphingomonadales bacterium
GGCCGCGCGGTGGGGTGCAGGGGCGTTTCGCCGGAACGCTTCCTGGCCCCGAGGCGGGCCTATATCGCCGCGCGCGCCGCGCGGGGCGCCCGGGCCAGGCCCGCGGGCGACGCCAAGGTCACCGCCGGCAAACCAGTGGCTGCTGAAACGCACATGAGCGAACACTCCGAGGGGACGCACTGATGGCCCCCACAATGATAGATTGGCAGCAGTCCCTGCGCCTGGTTGCGCCGGAACAACTGCTGGGCGTGGCGGGACTGGTCCTGTTGCTGGTGGCGGCCTGGGCCGGCGACAAGGCCTCCCGCGCAATTTCGATTGCGGCAGTCGCGGCGCTGGTCGGCGCGATGGCGCTGGTTGCGCCGGCGCTGTGCAGCGGCGCGATGGGGCCGGAGACGGTGGCGTTCGGCGGCCAGTACCGCGGCGATGCCTTCGCCGGGTTCGCCAAGTTGCTGATCTACGGCTCGGCTGCCGCCGCGCTGATCGTGGCGCCCGCGTTCTTCGAGCGGGTCAAGGCGATGCGCGCCGAATATCCGGTGCTGGTGCTGCTGGCGGCGCTCGGCACGGGAATGATGGTTTCCGCGACCGACTTCCTGACGCTCTACATCGGCCTCGAGATGAACTCGCTGGCGTCGTATGTGCTCGCCGCGTTCCTGCGCAGCGATGAGCGTTCGGCTGAGGCGGGCCTCAAGTATTTCGTGCTCGGTGCGCTCGCCAGCGGCATCCTGCTGTTCGGCGTGAGCCTGACTTACGGCTTTACCGGCACGACTTCGTTCGAAGGCGTGCGCATGGCGATGAGCACGATGGGCGCGGGCGGACTTTCGACCGGTGCGGTGTTCGGCGTGGTGTTCGTGCTGGCCGGGATCGCCTTCAAGATCGCCGCAGTGCCGTTCCACATGTGGACGCCCGATGTCTATGAAGGCTCGCCGACGCCGGTGACGCTGTTCTTCGCCACCGCGCCCAAGGTTGGCGCGATGGGCATGTTGATGCGCGTCACGCTCGATGCGTTCGGCGCGCAGGCCGGGGCTTGGCAGCAGATCGTGATCTTCGTGGCAGTCGCCTCGATCGTGATCGGCGCGCTCGGAGCGATCGGCCAGCAGAACATCAAGCGCCTGCTGGCCTACTCGTCGATCAACAACGTCGGCTTCATCCTGATCGGCCTGGCTGTGGCGACGCCGCAGGGGGCCTCGGCAATGCTGACCTACCTTGCGATCTATGTCGCGATGACGGTGGCGAGCTTCGTAGCGGTCCTGATGTTGAAAGATGGCGATGGCGAGCCGATCGAGGCTCTGGCCGATATCGCCGGCCTGTCGCGCACGCAGCCGCTGCTGGCGCTGGTGCTGGCGATGGTAATGTTCAGCCTTGCCGGTATCCCGCCCTTGTTCGGGTTCTGGGGCAAGTTCGTGGTATTCCAAGCTGCGGTGGCGGCCGGGTTCGTACCGCTGGCCGCGCTCGGCATCGCCGCTTCGGTGATCGGCGCGTTTTATTATCTGAAAGTCGTCAAGGTCATGTACTTCGACGAGCCGGCGGGGAAGGCCGTCGGCCGCAGCGATCTGGCGCACGGCGTGCTGCTGGGGCTCACCGGGCTGTTCATCTCGCCGCTGGGCTATCTGCTGACCAAGTGGCTCGGCGCGCTGTCGGACAGCGCTGCGGCGTCCCTGTTCCACGGCGCGTGAGCGGGCCGGCGAACTTGCGCGGTCGTTACACTTGATCGAGATCGTTTCCGAAACAGGTTCCACCAATGCCGACCTTGCCGCACGCCTGACGCGAGGCGAGTTCGCGCATGACGGGGACTGGCTGGTCGCTGACCGGCAGTCGGCCGGGCGCGGGCGCCAGGGCCGGGCCTGGAGCGACGGACGCGGCAATTTCATGGGATCGACCGTGGTGCGGGCGCTGCCCGGCGATCCGCCGCTGCACACGCTGGCGCTGGTGGCCGGGCTGGCGGTGCATGAAGCGGTGTCAGTGTACATTCCGGCACCCGCAAGGGCCTTGCTGAAGTGGCCGAATGACGTGACGATCGGCGCGGCCAAACTTGCCGGCATCCTGCTGGAACGGGTCGGTGACGCAGTGGTGATCGGGGTCGGGGTGAACGTGGCGGCCGCGCCCGACGTGGCGGGGCGCGAGACAGTGGCACTGGCCTCGTTCGGTCCTGCGCCCGACCGGGATATCTTTGCGCGTGACCTGGCTGCAGCCTTTGCCATGGACCTTGGGCGCTGGCGGACGTATGGACTGCCTCCGGTGATCGCGCGCTGGCAGGCGGCAGCCCATCCCGTCGGCACCCTGCTGCTGGTGGGAGAACCGGGTGAAGTGCCATTGTCCGGTGCGTTTGCAGGTCTTGGCAGCGACGGAGCCTTGCTCTTGCGACTGCCGGACGGCACGACGCGCACAATTCATGCGGGCGAGGTTCGTCTCGATCCGCGACCCAGACACTAACCGGCGCGACTGAGGACAAGGCCATGCTGCTCGCCATCGATCTCGGCAATACCAATGTTGTTTTCGCGCTGTTCGAGGGGCGGGAGATTCGCGCCCGCTGGCGGATCGCCACCGATCCGCGCCGGACAGGGGATGAATACGCGGTCTGGCTCTCGCAGTTGCTCACGCTTGAAGGGCTGGAGCGAAGCGCGATCGATCGGATCATCGTTGCAACCGTGGTGCCGCGCGCGCTGCACAACATAAAAGTTCTGGCCGACAAATACTTCAATGTCGAACCTCTGATTGCGGGTGAAGGCGCGGCCGACTATGCGATGGACATCGATGTCGATCAGCCGAAGTCGCTTGGCGCGGATCGCGCGGTCAATGCCGTGGCGGCGCACGCGAAGTATCCGGGCGACCTGATTATCGTCGATTTCGGCACGGCGACGACCGTGGACGCAATCGATTTCAACGGTGCCTACAAGGGCGGAGTGATCGCCCCGGGGATCAACCTTTCGCTTGATGCGCTGGTCGGCAACACGGCGAAACTGCCGCGCATTGCGATCGAGGCGCCCAAGTCTGCCAGCGTGATCGGCACCAACACCGAGGATCAGATGCTGATCGGAGTGTTCTGGGGCTATGTGGCGATGATGGAAGGCCTGATTTCGCGGATGAAGGCCGAAATCGGCCGTCCCGCCAAAGTAATCGCGACCGGCGGCCTGGCCGTGTTGTTCGACAAACACACCGAGATTTTTGACGCGGTCGATGCTGACCTGACACTGGAAGGACTGGCGATCCTTGCCGAGAGGACCAACAAGAAGTGACACCTGGCAAGGAACTATTGTTTTGCGCGCTCGGCGGATCGGGCGAAATCGGCATGAACGTCAACCTCTACGGGTGTGACGGCAAGTGGCTGATGGTCGATCTGGGCATGACCTTCAGCGGCAACGAATATCCGGGGGTCGACCTCGTTTTCGCTGACCTCGAATTCATCGAGCGCGAGCGCGAGAATCTGATCGGGGTGGTGCTGACCCACGGGCATGAGGACCATATCGGCGCGGTGCCCTATTTCGCGCAGGAACTGGGCGTGCCGTTTTACGCGACCCCGTTCACCGCGCGACTGGTGCGCGGCAAGCTGGAGGAAGCGGGGCTCGTCAACAAGGTCGAGCTCAACGTGGTCGATGATTTCGAATCGTTCCAGCTCGGGCCGTTCGGCATCCGCTATGTGCCGCTGGCGCACTCGATCGCGGAAGGCAATGCGCTGGTGATCGAGACGCCTTACGGGCGGATTTTCCACACCGGCGACTGGAAACTCGATGACGAGCCGCTGATCGGCGTGCCGGCCACGGCGAAAGAACTGACCGCAATCGGCGACTCGGGCGTGCTGGCGATGGTTTGCGATTCGACCAATGCGTTCAATCCGGAAGCCTCCGGCTCGGAAGGCGGCGTTCGTGACGGGCTGCTCGCCGAAGTCGGGAAGCATCGCGGCAAGCGCGTGCTGGTGACGACGTTCGCGTCCAACGTGGCGCGGCTGCAGACGCTGGGCGAAGTCGCCGAGGCGACCGGACGGCAGCTCTGCGTGGCGGGGCGTTCGCTCGACCGGATCCTTACGGCTGCGCAGGCGAGCGGGTATCTCAAGAATTTCCCGCCGACGATCGATGCCCGGGCAGCGATGAACCTGCCGCGCGGCGAAGTGCTGATCGTGGCTACCGGCGGGCAGGGCGAACCGCGCGCAGCGCTGGGTCGGATCACCGAGGGCCATCACGATATTGCGCTGGAGCGCGGCGACGTGGTGCTGTTTTCAAGCCGCCAGATCCCGGGCAACGAAATCGCGATCGGGCGAATCCAGAACAAGCTGGCGGCCGATGGCGTGGTGAACGTGACCGACCGGCAAAGCCCGATCCACGTTTCCGGCCATCCGGGACGTCCGGAACTGCTGGCGCTATATAGCTGGATCAAGCCGGAAATCCTGGTCCCGGTCCATGGCGAGATGCGCCACATGAGCGAGCAGGCCCGGCTGGGCAAGCAGGCCGGAATCCCCAAGCAGGTGGTGCAGAAAAACGGCGATCTGGTGCGACTGGCGCCGGGCAAGCCGGGCAAGTTCGGTGAAGTGCGCGCCGGGCGGCTCCTGCTGGATGGCGACATCATCGCTCCGGCGGACGGGCAGGGCATCACCATGCGGCGCCGGCTGGCGCTCAACGGGATCGTCATGGTCGCGCTCGATCACAAGGGCCGGGCCGAAGTGGCGGGCCTGGGCCTGCCGCTCGAAGAAGATTACGACGCCTTTTGCATGGAAGCGCGCGACGATGTGATGGCGGCGGTCGGCAAGCTCAAGGGCGCGATGCGCAAGGATCGCGAGGCGGTAATCGAAGCCGCGCGGCTGGCTGCTCGCCGTGCGGCGACGCGCTGGTCCGGCAAGAAGCCGCAAGTACAAGTAGTGCTGATGGAGGCTTGAGCCATGCGCTGGACGTCGATCGTTGCCATTTACAGTTCGTTCTGGGTGCTTTCCGCGTTCATCGTGCTGCCGTTCGGCGTGCGGACCGATGAAGAGGAAGGCCACGCCAAAGTGGCGGGGCAGGCCGATAGCGCACCGGCCGAATTCAGCCCGAAACGGATCGCCAAGCGGGCAACTGTGGTTTCGCTTGTGTTGTTCGGGGCATTTTACCTGAACTACGTGAATGGCTGGATCACGGCGAGCGATCTCGACGTCAGCAACCTCTATGAAGTGCGGCCAAGGTAACGTTCCGCCGGGACGAAACCGGATCGGTCAGGACCGCAGGCGCTCGATTGCCTGAGCGAGGACGACATAGAGCTTGCCGATGTCGGACGACAGCAGCGTGACACCCAGTGCGTGCCCGTCACGCGTCGAGAGCAACTGACGCAGCATCGCTTCGAAATCGTGGATATAGCGGCTGACATGGTCGCGGAACTCCATGTCGTCCTCATAGATCCGGGTGATCTCGCGGGCTTCCGCCGTATCGATCAGCTTGACCGCGCGGCGGGTGAACACGCCGCGATCGCCGCGCAAGTAGGCGGCCCAGGAAATATCGGTCACTTCGGTCGAGAGCGCCTTGGCGACGTCTATCGCGTTGGAATTCAGTGATTCGGTGATTAGCGCGACGCGCCGGGCAAAGTCGTTGTCGACCTGCTCCTCGGCGCGGGTGCGGGCGTGTGCGACGCGGCGTTCGAGGTTTCCGGCCAGTTCATCGACCTTGGCCAACTGGTCGCGCAACTGGATTGCAGCCTCGCGGCTGACCCCGGCGGCGTGGCCGGCTGCCTGTTCGAGCTGCCCGACCGCCTCGGCCATGCGCACGCGCATGATCCGGTCGATCGCCGCAGCGCTGTCTTCGCCGAGCCGGTTAGCCAGCCTGGTGACGGCACCGTGCGTATCATCGCCGAGGTTGTTGACTGTTGCGCGGGTTGCTTCCGCCAGTTGCTCTATCGCGGCGGTGAGCTGGGCCTGAGCCTGCGCGGCAATAGCCAGGCTGTCCCGGTCAAGCGCGGCGAGGGTTTCGCGCAGTCCGTCGAGGGTTTCGGAATGTTGCCGTGCGCCATCGCCCAGCGCGCTTTGCAGTTCGCCGAGTTCGCCGAGCGACTGGCCGAGCGACGTGCGGGTCGCGGTGACGCTGTCGGCCAGCGTGTCGCCGCGCGCGGCGGCGCTTTCCACCGTATCGCGCAGTTCGGCAACGCGGAGTTCCCATTCGGCCAGGCGCTCTTCGCTCCCGGCCAGTGCGGCGGGAAGTTCGTCGCGCGATTGTTCGGTGCTGGCCTTGAGCAAGTCCAGTAGACTTGTAGCGCCATCCGTGAGCTGGCCGACCGCGACATCGGTGCCGGCGAGGGCATCGCGGCTTTCGGCTAGGCGTTGGGTTAGCAACGCGAGACCGGTGCCGAGCGATTGTTCCGCCTGGTTGCCGAAGGCTGAAATCGCCGCGATCTGTTCGGAAAGGCCGTCCATCCGCGCGGCAATCGCTTCACTTTGCCTGGCGAGATCCTGTTGCTGCTTGTCCTGACGAGCGTGGCGATCGCTCAGGCTGGCATCGATCTGCTCGAACAAGGCGGCGACGCGGGCGACTTCGGCATCGTGGCGGGCTGCCGCAACGGCGAGGCGCTGCTCGGTTTCTTCGGAAAACTGGGCATTACGCTCGGCCAGGCGGTCATCGAATTCGCCCGCTTCCTGCGATAGCGAGGCGATCCGGCTGCGCGCCGCATCAAGTGCATCGCGATCCAGCCGATCAAGCCGCTCGACGGTCGCGCGAATGTCCGTCTCGATTCGGTTCTTGGTGGCGAGCAGCGCCTGCATCGCATTGCTTTCGCCCTCGCGCAGGGCGTGGGCCAGGGTGGTGGCCTCTTCGTGCAAGGTGCCGAGGCGCGTGCGAAGCGCGGTCAGCGCCGCGACTTCTTGGCTTTCGAGTTCCAGTCGGTTGGTTTCGAGTTCTTCGGCCAGGGCCGCGGCGCGGCTGCGCAGGGCGGCAAGGGATTCGGTCTCGTGGCTGTCGAGTTGCTGGCGATTGGCCTTGAATTCTTCGGCCAGCGCCGCCGCGCGGCTGCGCAGCGCAGCGAGGGCATCAACTTCTTGATTTTCAAGTTGCCGGCGGTTGGCTTCGAATGTGTCGCCCAGTGTCGCGGCGCGGCTTTGCAGTGCGGCCAGGGCAGCGCTCTCCTGACTGTCAAGACGGCCGCGCAGCTCTTCGCCGCGGTGCTCAAGCTCCTCGATCCGGGCCGCGACGACGTTCTGGAGGTGCTCGAGCCGCTCGTCGAACAGCGTGAGCGAACTGTCGATCCGGGTTTGCAGGTCACCGGCTTTGGCCTCGCTCGCTTCGCCCGAGGCCGCGAGCCGCTCAAAGGCCGCTGTCAGTTCGCTGACAGAACCGTTCGCAGTGCGGCCGATATGCCCGATGTTGTTGGCAACATCCTTGGCCGAACTGGCGATGACTGGAAGCTGGCCGCGCAGGCGCTCCATGTTTTCCAGCGCGGTAGTCGAAACGCTGGCGATCGCATCGACCTGCGCGCCATTGTCACGAATCAGCTCCTGCAGCCGGTCGGCATGTTCGGACATGCGATCACCAGCGACGCGGCCGAGCGATTCGAGATCGCGAGCTTGCGCGGCAATGAACTCGCGCGCCAGGCTCAGTTCGCGGTTCACCGCCGTCAGCCGACCTTCGAGATTGGCGGATTCGGTCGACAATAGCTGCGCAATGTCGCCAAAGCGGCGCGCTTCGCGGCGGCTGGTGCGCATACCGATCAGCCAGATCACGCAAACCAGCAGGACCGGCGTGGCCCAGTTGCCGAGCAGGGCAACGGCTTCGTCCGCGCTGACGCTGCCGGCGAGACGGCCGCGCATCGCCCAGAGGAAAAAGCCGGTCCATCCCACAATCGCCACCAATGCGACCACGGGGGCCAGTACGGAGACGGCCCATTCGTGGCGGGCGGGCGGGGGCGCTTCGTCGTCCGGCGTGTCTTCCGGGTCAGCCAGCCATTCATCTTTCATCACCAGCGGCTGCTCAGCCGCCGCGGCAGAAGATTCGCCTGCCTGCGACGGTTGTTCACCGCCCGGCCCGAATGCGACAATGCGCGATCCCCGGTTCATGCGCGGTGGATATCACGGAACGCGCCTGTTGATAAACCCTCGTTTAACCCTGTTGGGTTATGGAAATTCGCATGGCCTATGATTCCGGAGCACTTGACGAGACACTGGCGGCGGAGGCCGGGGACGACCCGGCGCTGTTCGCCGAACTCCGCATGGCATTTTCGGAAAGCCTGGCCCGCCAGATCGACCTGTTGCGGCGGGCCCGGTGCGACGGGAACTGGCACGTTGCGGCGTTGCGGCTCAAGGGATTGGCGGCGAGCTTTCATGCGGTGCAACTGATTTCGCTCGCCGAAGAGGCGCTGGAAGCGGCGCCGGGCGAGCCGACCGTGGTGCGGCGCCTGCAACAGTTCCACGACGAGTTCGCGGGCGCGGACTGAGCGAGGGCCGGCTGCGGCTATTGGCAGCCCGTCCGGCAACCCCTACAAGGCGCGCTCGTGCTGGAGACAAGCCCTGCGGGTCGCACTGCTTACAATGATGGAGCCGGTTTCGGCCGATGACCCGACGCCCCGCGCGTTTCTGCGGGTGGGCGGGGCGATGGTTGCGCGGCATCAGTTGTCGCTGGTGCTGGCGGCAGGATGCGGCCGGGTGATCTGCATCGCCCGGGCCATCGGGCCTGAACTGGTCGAACTGCAGCACGATGCGGAAAAGGCCGGCGCTTCGTTTCATGTCGTGCCGGGTTCACGCGGACTGTCCGGACTGGTGACGGCGGCGGACGAGGTTCTGGTGCTGGCGGAAGGCCTGCTGCCGACCGCCGGCGATGCGGTGCGGCTGCTCGGCGGACCTCCGGCGGTTTTCGTCCAACCGGCCGAAGCGGGCATTCCGGCCGGGTTCGAACGGATCGATCTCAATCAGGCCTCGGCCGGAATGATGCTGGTGCCGGGCCGGCTGGTCGATCGCCTGATGGAACTCACTCCCGATGCCGATCCGGGCTCGGCCCTGCTCAGGATTGCGCTGCAGGCAGGTGTTGCGCAGCGCGCCGTTCCGGACGAGGTCAGACTGGGCGGGCGCTGGCTGCTGGTGCGCTCCGAAGGGGAGGCCCAAGCCGCCGAAGATGGCTGGATGGCCCGCCATACGGCGGGCGGCCCGGCGACCCCGGGACCGGTTGTGGCGCGAATGCTGGTGCGCCACTTTGGCCCGGCTCTGCTCCATGGGGGTAGCGCGAGCCTGGTCGGCGTCACCACCGGCGTGTTGTTTGCGGCGATGGCACTGGCGGCGGCCTGGTTCGGCTTTTTCGCCATCGCGCTGGTCTTTGCCGGGGTGGGCTGGGTGATCCGCCGGGCATCCGGCCTGCTCGAAGCGCTGCAAAGCGAGGCGCTTGCGGGCGGAAACGACAATTCCTGGCGCGATGCGGCGTACGAACTTGCATTCGATGTGCTGATCGGGGCGATTCTGGTGATGGCTTCGCCGAGTTTGCCGGGCGAACTGCTGTTCGAACGCTGGTTTGCCCCGATCATGCTGATCGGATTGCTGCGCCTGCTGCCGCGTGGCTTCCCGTCCGAGTGGTCGGCCTGGGCGACAGACCGGCTTGTGCTGGTGTTTCTGCTGTCAGGCATGGTAGTCGGCCGGGTGATCGATCCGGGCGTTCCGGCCCTGGCCGCATTGCTGCTGCTTGCGGGACTGGTGCTGCCGCGCGATGATGAGCCAGGCAAGCGCGCGAGTCCGGTGGGCTAACGCGAGTTTAACCACGCACCGCTATGGCGATCCGATGAACTTTGCTGGTGCCCAGTCTGCGACTGCCGATGCGGCGGATTCCCTGCTTCGTGCCAACCTTGCCCATGGCGAGGCGGTGCTGGCCTCGATTCGCCCGGTCCTGCGCCGTCTGGTGGCGAACGCGGACCATGCAATGTTCAGCGAGGAGGCGGTCGCCCGCACCCGCGGACTGATCGAATCGCTGGCGTGGCGCCTGGTCCGTCAGGCTGGCGGAGGCATGGCGGACGCCGCCGCGCTTGCCCCGGCGGAGGCGCTGATCGGCGCACTGGCGGCACAGCCCGATCTGCTGGCACATTGCCATGCGCTGGTGGTGGAAGGGCAGCTTGGCGAGCGACTCGAGCGCGAAGCCCGGATCGATCCGGTGTTGCCGCCGCTGCTGCAAGCGCAGATCACTTCGGCGGCTGCCGATCCGGCGGCCATCGCGATGGCTCTGTTCGCGGCGCAGGCCCGCTTTGTGCAGGGCTTCCGCCGCATGGAAATCACCCCCGGCGAATTGCCTGCTGACTTGCTCCATGGCGTGCTCGCGGCATTCGTGCAGACTTGCGGGAGCGAGGCGGAGCGGGTTGCAGGCGAAATTCGCGCCGAATTCGACGAGGCGCGCAGCCGGCTGGCGCTGCTGGGGCGCGTGGCGCTGGGCCTGGGCGACAGCTTCGACCTTGCGCTTGAGCCGGACCAGGCCGGCATCGCGCTGTTCGTCACCGCGCTGGCATTGATGGCGGGACAGGAGCGCGATGCGGTCGTGCTGGCGACAACCGACGGTCAGCAGGCGCGGCTGGCGCTGCTGATGGCGATCGCCGGGCTGGCCCCGGCCGCAGCGGAGGCCGTGCTGCTGAAGCTCCATCCCGATGCGACGATTCCGCGCCACTGCCTTGGGGTCAGCCGCGAGCAGGCCGAAACGCTGCTGATGGCGGGCGGCGGGGCATGAGATTGCCCGCCGCACCGTCATCATTGCCGCCACCGTTCGCAACCGCGCGAATCGACGCGAACAACCGGTTGGTGGCAGCGGACGAACCGCTGCTTGGCCTGCACTTGCGCTGCGGCGGCGAAGTGCCGGGGGCAATCGCGGTGCCGGCCTTGCTCGAAGCGGTGCGCAAGGCGCGCGCGCTGGGCCTCAGGCTGGCGCGGCCGATCCTTGCGCACGATAGCAGTGAAAGCGTGACAGCGTGGGTCGAAATCCAGCCCCTAGGGGCGGAATCTGAAGGCGGCGAGGGGTGCCGGATCGAGCTGCGTCATTGGCAGGCAAAGCCGCTTCCGCACGATGACGAGGGCGCGCTCGCCCGGCGGAGAATCGCGATCGAGCGGCAAGTGGCGGAGTTTCATGCGCGGCTCGATGCCGGGCAGAACGTCCTGCTGGCCGATGCGCAGGCGGATGACCTGATGCCGCTGGCTGCTGCGATGCAGGCCGATCCGGGGCGGCCGTGGACGGACTTCGTCACGATCGAAGGCAGCGCGCATCGGCAGCCGCTGCATTGGCGCCTGCTGGATGGAGCGACAGTCCGGGTGGCGGGTTCCGATCGGCCATGGCGCGCCGCGCTGGTGCCACAGGCCCTGGCGGGCGGTGAGCCGACCGGCTTCGAATTCCATCTGAGTTCGGATGTTCCGTTTTCGCCCAAGGCGCTCGCTCGCCCGGTGGAGCCTGGCCCCAAGGGGCGCATGATCGGCCGCGAGGTGGCCCCGGTGCTGCGCCAGCCGATCGCGCGGATTATTGCCAATGCCGAGACGATCCGCGCCCGCCTGGCCGGGCCGCTCGCCGACGAGTACAGCGGTTATGCCGCCGATATCGCGTCCGCGGGCCAGCACCTGCTCGCGCTGATCGACGATCTTTCCGACCTCGAAGTGGTCGAGGCCGAGGGCTTCTCGACCGCGCCGGACCGGATCGATCTGGCGGAAGTGGCGCGGCTGGCGGCCGGCATTCTGGGCGGAAAGGCGCGCGAGGCGGAAATAGTCATCGATGCGCCGAAACTGGGTGAGCGCCTGGCGGCTGTGGCGGAATTCCGCCGGGTGCTGCAGGTTTTGCTGAACCTTGTCGGCAATGCGCTGCGCTACGCGCCGGCCCGCTCGCAAATCTGGATCAGGCTGGAAGAGGATGGGCACTTCGCCCGGGTGATCGTCGCCGATCAGGGACCGGGCCTTGATCCCGCGCAGCAGACCAGGGTGTTCGAGAAATTCGAGCGGCTGGGTCGCAGCGGCGACGGCGGCTCTGGGCTGGGGCTTTATATCTCGCGCCGTCTGGCGCGGGCGATGGGCGGCGATCTCACCGTCGAGAGCGCGCCGGGGCAGGGCGCCCGGTTCATTCTCTCGGTCCCGGCAAACGTTTCAGCGCCGACGTCCTAGCAACAGCAGAACGGCGCCGACCCCTGCGAGGACGGCGCCGTTGAAGGCCCATTGGCGCTCCGCCAGCATGAAGCTCTCGCGGGGCCACATGACCAGGCCCGTGCCCTGCCCGATCCAGAGCAGTCCCATCAGCACCGCAAGGATGCCGACAACCTGCAGGACCGGGCGCAGGACGCTCATGGCCTAGCGTTTTGCAACGGGAACGTAGTCGCGTTCGGTCGGGCCAGTGTAGAGCTGGCGCGGGCGGCCGATTTTCTGGCCGGGATCGGAGATCATCTCGTTCCACTGCGCGACCCAGCCCACCGTGCGGGCGAGGGCGAACAGCACCGTGAACATGGTGGTCGGGAAGCCGATCGCGGAGAGAATGATCCCTGAGTAGAAGTCGACGTTCGGGAAGAGCTTCTTCTCGACGAAGTACGGGTCGTTCAGCGCGATCTCTTCAAGCCGAAGCGCGGTTTCGAACAGCGGGTCGGTGACCTTGAGCGCGTCGAACACTTCGCGCACGGTCGTCTGCATGACGGTCGCGCGCGGATCGTAGTTCTTGTAGACGCGGTGGCCGAAGCCCATCAGGCGGAACGGGTCGTTCTTGTCCTTCGCACGTTCGATGTAGTGCGGGATCTTGTCGGGCGTGCCGATTTCCTTGAGCATGTTGAGCGCCGCTCCGTTCGCGCCGCCATGAGCCGGACCCCAGAGGCAGGCAATGCCGGCCGCCATGCAGGCGAACGGGTTGGCGCCCGACGAACCGGCAAGGCGCACGGTCGAGGTCGAGGCGTTCTGCTCGTGGTCGGCGTGGAGGATGAAGATCCGGTCCATCGCCTTTTCGACCGCCGGAATCACCTCGTATTCCTCGGCGGGGACGCCGAAGGTCATCCGCAGGAAATTGCCGGTGTAGCTCAGGTTGTTGTCGGGATAGAGGAACGGCTGGCCGACCGAATACTTGTAGGCCATGGCCGCGATCGTCGGCATCTTGGCGATCAGCCGGTGCGAGCTGATCCGGCGGTGTTCGGGATCGGAAATGTCGGTTGAATCGTGATAGAACGCCGATAGCGCGCCGACCACGCCGCACATGATCGCCATCGGGTGTGCATCGCGCCGGAAGCCGCTGTAGAGACTCTTGAGCTGTTCGTGCACCATGGTGTGACGCATGATCGTGCGCGAAAACTCGGACAGTTCCGTTGCCGACGGCAGTTCGCCGTTGAGCATCAGGTAGCTGACTTCCATGAAGCTGGAATGCTCGGCGAGTTGGCCGATCGGGTAGCCGCGATGGAGCAGGACGCCTTCATCGCCATCGATGTAGGTCAGCGCGCTTTCGCAGCTCGCGGTCGATGTGAACCCCGGGTCGAAGGTGAACATCCCGGTCTGGGCATAGAGCTTGCGGATGTCGATCACATCCGGGCCGACGCTCCCGCTCACTACCGGATATTCGTGATCCTTGCCCCCTGCGGTCAGCTTTACGTTACCCAACTGTCCAACTCCTTATATCATGCCTGTTCGGCCGGTTCCGCCTGGGCGGCGATGCGCTCCAGACTTTCTTCCCGGCCGAGCAAAACCAGTACGTCGAAAATTCCCGGGGACGTTGCCTGCCCGGTCAGCGCCGCACGAAGCGGCTGAGCCAGCTTGCCGAGACCGAGCCCCCAATCGCCGGCAAGATGCTTCAGAGTGGCTTCCAGCGCGTCACTTGTCCAGTCGCCTTGTGCTGCAAGTGCGTTGTGAAGTTTCGCGATCAGGCCGCGCGCATCGGCGGTGAGCAGACTGGCAGCCTTTTCATCCAGCGCCAGCGGCCGCGAGGCGAACAGGAAGGCCGCGCCGGAAGCGAGTTCGTCCAGGTCCTTGGCGCGTACCTTGAGCACCGGCATCGCGCGGGCCAGCAGCGCGCGGTCCGGCACGCCCGGCATGCGCGCGGCGACGAGTTCGGCAAGGCGTGCGTCATCGGCCTCGCGCAGATAATGTCCGTTTAAATTCTGCAACTTGGCGAGATCGAAACGCGAGGGACTCTTGCCGACATGAGCGATATCGAACCATGCCACGGCTTGCTCGCGGCTGATGATTTCGTCGTCGCCATGGCCCCAGCCGAGGCGCAGCAGGTAGTTGAACAAAGCCTCGGGCAGGATGCCCATTTCGTCACGGTAGGCGTCCACGCCGAGCGCGCCGTGGCGCTTGGAAAGCTTGGCGCCGTCCGCGCCGTGAATCAGCGGGACGTGTGCATAGACCGGGTCGGGCCAGCCGCCCTCCATGGCATGCATGGCGCGGACGATGACCAACTGGCGAAACGCGTTGTTAAGGTGATCGTCGCCGCGAATCACGTGGGTGACGCCCATGTCGTGATCGTCGACGACCACGGCGAGCATGTAGGTTGGCGTGCCGTCCGAGCGGAGGATCACGAAATCGTCGATCTCGGCATTCTGGACCGTTACCGCGCCTTGCACGAGATCCGCGATTTCGGTTTCGCCATCGCGCGGCGCCTTCATCCGGACCACATAGGCCGCATCGGCCGGCCAGCTTGCCGGATCGGCATCGCGCCATTCGCTTTCGATTCGGAACGGGCGGCGTTCGGCCTGGGCAAGCTCGCGCCGGGCGGCAAGCTCTGCCTGGGTCAGGTAGCAGCGATAGGCATGGCCGGCTTCGAGCAGGGCATGGGCGACCTGGGCGTGCCGCTCGGACCGGGCGAACTGGAACACTGCTGGTTCGTCGCCCGCAAGTCCGAGCCATTCGAGCCCGTCAAAAATCGCGGCGATGGCCGGCTCGGTCGAGCGGGCGCGATCGGTATCCTCGATCCGCAGGAGATATGTGCCGCCGTGATGGCGGGCGAACAGCCAGTTGAACAGCGCGGTGCGTGCGCCGCCGATGTGGAGGTAACCAGTGGGCGAGGGTGCAAAGCGCGTAACGACGCCGCGAGCCCCGGTGGCCGCTTCGCCCGACGCACTGCCGCTTGCCATCATCCCGCGCTTCCTGTCCTATGTTCGCATGTCCGGCGACGTTGCACCTGCTCCGCACCCAGTTGTGTGGGCGCCCGAATCCGCCGAGCCGGGCAGCGCTGCACCGCAACCGGACCCTTGGCGCAGGCTCGGCGCCTTGTCCAGCGCGCTTGGGGGTGTTCAGAGGCTTGGAACCAGCGTTGCGGCCGGCGCCGAGCGGTTTCTGACGGGTGCCGGGTTCGATCGCGCGCCATGGCTGGTGGTCGCGTTCGGCTGCGGGATCGCAGCGTGGTTCGTCTTGCCGCTGCGCGGGCAATGGCTGGCCTTGCTGGCGCTGTGCCTCGGTGTGGCCGGCGGTGCGCTGGCATTGCTCCGCGAAGACGGGCGTTTGCCGTTCGTCCGCCAGGCGATTGCGGCGCTGGCGCTGATGGTGGCGGCAGGCTGCGCGACAGTGTGGATCAAGTCCGTGCTGGTTGGGACGCCGGGGATCGCCCGGCCGGTCGCGGCGAGCTTCGTCGGGGTGGTGCTGTCGCGGCAGGAACAGCCGGCGGCCGACCGAACGCGGCTGGTCGTGGCGATTCGCGATCCGGATGCTGCGGCGCGGCCAGGCGTGCCGCAGAAGATCGTGCGGGTGCGGTTGAACGTGCCGTTGGCGCGGGATGATGCGGCAGTGCGCGAAGGCACGCTGGTGCAGTTCAAGGCGCGGCTCATGCCGCCGGCCCCGCCGATGTTGCCGGGTAGCTACAATTTCGCGCGGACGGCATGGTTCCAGGGCCTGGCGGCAACAGGAACCGTGCTGGCTCCGATTACCGTGCTGCAGGCCGGCGACGGGGACCGGGAACTGTTGGCGCCGCTGCGGCGTGCCCTGTCGCACCACGTCCATGGCCAGGTGGCAGGCTCGCCGGGCGGGATCGCGGCCGCGTTCGCGAGCGGCGACCGGGGCGGGATCGCACCAGCCGACGAGGACGCGATGCGCGATGCCGGGCTGACTCACCTGCTGTCGGTGAGCGGATTGCATGTGAGCGCGGTGATCGGCGGCGTCTATTTCCTTGCCTTGCGGCTGCTCGCGCTGTGGCCCTGGCTGGCCTTGCGGGTGCGGCTGCCACTGGTCGCGGCCGGCGGTGCGGCGCTGGCCGGGATTTTCTATACACTGCTGACCGGCGCCCAAGTTCCGACGGTGCGGAGCGTTGTCGGCGCGCTGCTGGTGCTGGCGGCGGTAGCGCTCGGGCGCGAGCCGCTGTCGCTGCGACTGCTGGCGGTGGCGGGGTTCCTGGTCATGCTGCTCTGGCCCGAGGCGGTGGTGGGACCGAGCTTCCAACTGAGTTTCGGCGCGGTGCTGGCGATTATCGCGGTGCATGGCGCGGGGCCGGTGCGCGCCTTTGCCGCGCCGCGCGAAGAAGCCTGGTGGGCGCGGGCCTTGCGCAACGCGGGGCTGCTGTTGCTGACCGGCGTGGTCATCGAACTCGCGCTAATGCCGATTGTGCTGTTCCATTTCCACCGCGCCGGGCTTTATGGCGCGGCGGCGAACGTGATCGCGATTCCGATGACGACCTTTGTGACGATGCCGCTGATCGCGCTGGCGATGATGCTCGATCTTGCGGGCGCCGGGGCACCGGCCTGGTGGGCAGTCGGCAAGTCGCTGGAGTTGCTACTGTGGCTCGCGCATTTCGTCGCCGCCCAGCCCGGAGCGGTCACGATGTTTCCCGCAATGGGGGAGGCCGCTTTCGCGCTGTTTCTGGCGGGCGGTTTCTGGCTTGGCTTGTGGCGCGGGCGGGCGCGGCTTTGGGGGCTGGCGCCGATCGTGGCGGGGACAATGTGGCTTGCCGCCCTGCATCCGCCGGACGTGCTGATCTCCGGTGATGGGCGCCATGTCGGGTTTACCGGCCTTGCGGACAATACGCTGGTGATCCTGCGCGATACCCGCAGCAGTTTCGCCAGGGACAACCTGACCGAAACCGCAGGAATGGACGGGGCGGTCGTTCCGCTCGACCAGTGGCCGGGCGCGCGGTGCAACGCCGACTTCTGCGCGATCGAACTCCAGCGCGGCGGGCGCGAATGGCGCTTTTTGCTGTCGCGCGGACAGGATCAGGTTCCGCTCAGGGATCTCGCCGCAGCCTGCGAACAGGTCGATGTGGTCGTGTCCGACCGGTGGTTACCCTATGTTTGCAGGCCGGCCTTGCTGAAGGCGGATCGGGCGACGTTGGCACAAACCGGCGGGTTGGCGCTGGACCTTGCCGCCGGGCAGGTGGCGACGGTGGCCGGCAGCCAGGGCGAACATGGCTGGTGGCGCGCCCCGGTCCAGAGGCCGCGCGGATCGAAGTCAAAGCAGGCAGCGACAGCCCGGCAGGGGCCAGTCGAAGCCGCACCGGCCCGCTCCCCGTCAGCCGGATCTTCTTTAGCTGGTACTCCGCCGGCCCGGACGTTGCCGGCGCCGTCCGCTACTCAGTGATAGCGGCGCAGCAGGCCGGCCAGCTTGCCCTGAACTTCGACTTCGCCGGGGCGATAGAACTGCGGATCGTAGGCCGCATTGGCCGGATCGAGCCGGACCTGGCCCTGTTCGCGATAGAGATACTTGAGCGTGGCCTCTTCGCCCCGGACGAGGGCGACGACGATTTCGCCGTCGCGCGCGGTGGCGGTGCGGCGGATCAGCGCATAGTCGCCATCGAGAATGCCCGCATCGACCATCGAATCGCCGGAGACTTCGAGCGCATAGTGCTCGCCCGGGCCGAGCAGCGCGGCGGGGACCGGCAGCGTGGCGTGGCTCTCCAGCGCCTCGATCGGGACACCGGCGGCGATGCGGCCGTGGAGCGGAAGCTCGATCACGTCATTGGCGGGCTCGGGCCGGCCGGCGGGCACCTTGAGCGGTGTGGCAGGGCGTGATGCGGGAGCAGCGACGGGGGCGGCGATCTTCGCGCTCACGTCGTCGGGCTGGCGCAGCACTTCAAGGGCGCGGGCGCGATTGGGCAGGCGGCGGATAAAGCCGCGTTCCTCCAGTGCCGAGATCAGACGGTGGACACCCGATTTCGACTTCAGGTCGAGCGCTTCCTTCATTTCCTCGAACGAGGGGGAAATACCGGTCTCTTCCAGCCGGGCCTGGATAAAGCCGATCAGCTCGTGCTGCTTACGAGTCAGCATCGCTACCTCACTCCCATCAGAGCGGCGCGACAGGAACCGTTTGTTCTCGCGCCGTTTAGTGAACGAATAAGGAACAATTAAGCAACTTCCGGCGCCCCGTCAAGCCAGTCCGCCATTTTGGAGCAAATAGACCGGAACCTCGCTTCCGGCGGGCAGGGGCATGCCTCCGGCCGGACGATCGATCAGCACTTCGGTCGCGGCCAGTGCCGCCAGCGCGCCGCTGTCCTGGGTGGTGACCGGGCAGACTCCCTCCGGCGTGATGCGGGCGCGCAGGAACACGCGGCGGTCACCTGCTGCGGGCAGCGGTTCGGCCATGGGCTGGCTGAGCGTGCGCGGGAGCGGCTGCGCCGCGCCGAGCAGGGAGCGCAGCACCGGCAAGAGGAAGAGATAGGCCGTGACCATGCTCGAAACCGGATTGCCGGGTAGCCCGATCACCAGTTGCTGGTTTCGCGTGGCGACCAGCAGCGGTTTGCCGGGCTTGATCGCCACTTTCCAGAAATCGAGGCTGGCACCCCACTGTTCGAGTGCCGGGCGGACAAGATCGTGATCGCCCACCGACGCGCCGCCGGTGGTGACGATCACATCGGCGTTGCCTGCGGCATCGAGCGCGGCCGTGAGTGCGGCGAGCGTATCGGGCACGGGTCCGAGGCGGCGGATTTCGGCCGGGAGCGCGGCGATCATCGCGGCAATCATCGCGCCGTTGCTGGCGGGAACCTGGTGCGGCGCGCAGCGTTCGGGATCGGCAGCGAGTTCGTCGCCGCTGTCGATGATCGAGATGCGCGGCATGCGGCGGACCGGGAGATGACTGTGCCCGGCGGTGATGGCGAGCGCTATTTGTGCCGGGCCGATGCGGGCGCCTGCGGGTAGCAGTTGCGCGTCGCAACGAAAATCCATGCCTTCCCGGCGGATGTGCTTGCCTGGGGGGCTCGGGCCGGCGCCGGTGAGCGTCACGGTATTGCCGCTGCGGACCACATCCTCCTGCACGATTACCGAACCGGCTTCGGCGGGGAGCAACGCCCCGGTCGAGATGCGGACGGCCTGGCCCGCGCCGACAATGCCGGGGAAGGGGTGGCCGGCGGCGCTTTCGCCGTTGACCTGCCATGGCCCCGCACAGTTGTCCGCGCGCACCGCATAGCCGTCCATCGCCGAAACATGGGCGGCGGGCTGGGTGCGCCGGGCGAGCAGCGGTTCGGCCAGATAGCGGCCGAGCGCGCCGGGCACGTCGACGCGTTCGAGCGGCAGCGGCACCGCAAGGGCGAGCAGGCGGGCCTGGGCGTCCTCGAGCAGGAGCGGGGCGCTCATGCCGGAGGCTGGCCGGGCGCGGTCCAGTCGCCGGACTTGCCGCCACGCTTGGCGAGCAGGCGCACGTCCTCGATCACCATCGCCTTGTCGAGCGCCTTGGCCATGTCGTAAATGGTCAGCAGCGCGACGGTGGTGGCGGTGAGCGCTTCCATCTCGATTCCGGTCTTGCCGGTGAGGCTGGCGGTGGCGGTGGCGCGGACGGCATCGCTTTCGAACGCGAAATCGAGCGTTACCGCGTCGAGCGCGAGCGGATGGCACAGCGGGATGAGCTCGGCGGTTTTCTTGGCGGCCATGATCCCGGCGATGCGGGCGACGGCGAGAACGTCGCCCTTGGGCGCGTCGCCGCTGCGGATCGCGGCGAGGGCCTCGGGCGACATCCGGATGCGGCCGGAGGCGACGGCCTGGCGGGCGGTTGACGCCTTGGCGCCGACATCGACCATGCGAGCATTGCCGTGATCATCGAGGTGAGTCAGTTTGGTCATCGCGGCCGGGTTTAGCGCGGGGCGGCACGCGGCGCGAGTTCGAAACCGTCAGCCATTCAGCAGCGCGCGGGTGGCGGCGGTGACGTCATCCTGCCGCATCAGGCTTTCGCCGACGAGGAAGCAGCGGACCCCGGCCCGTTCCAGCCGGACGAGATCGGCGTGGCTGTTGATCCCGCTTTCGCCGACGATCAGCGCGCCTTCCGGCGCGAGCGGGGCGAGCCGCTCGGTTACGCCCAGATCGGTGACGAAACGCTTGAGGTCGCGGTTGTTCACCCCGATCAGGCGTGAACGGAGGCGGGCGGCGCGCTCCAGTTCGACCTCGTTATGGACTTCGACGAGGACATCCATGCCGCGTTCGGTGGCGGCGGCTTCGATTTCAGCCATCTGCGCGTCATCAAGCGCGGCGACGATGATCAGGATCGCGTCGGCACCGATCGCGCGGGCCTCGGCGCATTGCCACGGATCGACCATGAAGTCCTTGCGGATCACCGGCAGGGTGCAGGCGGCGCGGGCGGCGATCAGGAAGTTTTCGTGGCCCTGAAAATAGGGCGCGTCGGTCAAGACCGAGAGGCAAGTCGCGCCGCCGTTTTCGTAGGCGCGGGCGTGGGCGGGCGGATCGAAATCGGGACGGATCAAGCCTTTGGAGGGGCTGGCTTTCTTGATTTCCGCGATGAGGCCGTAACCAGTGGCGGCGGCGCGGCGAAGCGCTGCTTCGAACCCGCGCGGGGGTGATTGTTCGCGCGCGGCGGCGTCAAGCTCGGCCAGCGAGCGCAGGGATTTGCGGCGGGTGACTTCGGCGCGGGTGGTCGCGCAGATTTCGGTCAGTTTGTCGGTCATTTGAGGGCCGCGATCCAGCAGTCGAGCAGGGTGTTGGCGAGGCCCTTGTCGATGGCTTCGGCCGCTTCCTCGGCGGCGGTCGGCCAGTCTTGCGCCTGCCCCGCGACGATGAGGGCGGCGGCGGCGTTGAACAGCACGGCGTTACGATAAGCGCCGGGCGCGCCTTGCAGCAGGGCGCGCAGGGCGGCGGCGTTGTGGGCCGGATCGCCGCCCCGGATCGCCTCGATCGGGGCGGAAGGCAGATCTGCATCGGCACTGCAAACGCGCTGCATCTTGACTGCACCGTGTTCGATCACGGCCAGTTCGTTGCCGCCCGCCAGGCTCAGTTCGTCCAGGCCCTCGTCGCCCGAGACGACGAAGGTCTTGTCGGTGCCGAGATTGGCAATCGCGGTGGCATAGATCGGCACATATGCCGGCCGGGCGATCCCGACGAGCTGGCGGGTGACGCGCGCCGGATTGGCGAGCGGCCCCATCAGGTTGAAGATCGTGCGGCGCCCCAGTGCCTTGCGGATCGGCATGATCCGGCCCATCGCCGGGTGGTGGGCGCCGGCGAACAGGAAGCAGATCCCGAGATCGGCCAGAGTCGCCTCGGCGGTTCCGGCGGCGCGGGCGAGGTTCAGGCCGAGCGCCTCGAGCGTATCGGCGGCGCCGGCCTTGGCACTGGCCGCGCGGTTGCCGTGCTTGGCGACCGGAACGCCGCAAGCCGCGACGACCAGGCTGACGGCGGTCGAGACGTTGAGCGTGTGCATCCCGTCACCGCCGGTGCCGCAGACGTCGATCGCGCCGGCAGGAGCATTGATCGGGATCATCCGGGCGCGCATCGCCAGCGCCGCGCCGGCGATTTCCGCCGCTGTCTCGCCCCGGTCGGACAGGGCAACGAGAAAGCGGGCGATCTCGTCATCGGGGACGGTGCCATCGAGCATCGCGGCGAAGGCGGCTTCGGCTTCATAGCGGGCGAGCGGCGTGGCGGAGATTTCGGGGAGCTTCATGCGACCGCTCTGGTCGTCATGCCGCAGAGCTGGAGGAAGTTCGCCAGCATCGCGTGGCCATGTTCGGTCGCGATCGATTCGGGGTGGAACTGCACGCCGTGGATCGGCAGCGAAGCGTGGCGGAAGCCCATTACGTGGCCATCGTCGCTGTGGGCGTTGACGACCAGGCAATCGGGGATGTCCTCCACGATCAGCGAGTGATAGCGGGTCGCGATGAAGGGCGAGGGGAGCCCGGCGAAGACGCCGGTGCCGTCATGGCTGACCGGCGAGGTCTTGCCGTGCATCAGCCCGCCGCGCACGACCTTGCCGCCGAAATACTGCCCGATCGACTGGTGGCCGAGGCACACGCCGAGCAGGGGTAACTTTGCGTCAGCCGCCGCGCCGACCAGATCGAGGCTGATGCCCGCTTCGTTGGGCGTGCAGGGACCGGGCGAGATCAGGAAACCCTGTGCGCCGGACGTCAGGGCCTGCCCGGCCGTGAGCGCATCGTTGCGCACGACTTCGACTTCGGCACCCAGCTCCATCAGATAATGGACGAGGTTCCAGGTGAAGCTGTCGTAGTTGTCGATAACGAGGATCATGGCGCGTTTGCCTTTTCCAGCCTTCTGCGGCCCGATCAAGCAATTCCTACCGGTATCGCACGCGATGCGCGGTGAGCGTATCGCGCAGCGCGGCAAGTTGGTCCGCATCGACTTGCGCTTTGGGGATCGGATAGAACAGCCCGGCCGAGAGAAACACCAGCAGCGTCCGGTCATCCTCACGCCAGCCGTGGAGCGAGGCCCAGGGCAGCGCGCTGGCGGAATGGACGGTGACGTGATGCAGCGCCTGGGGCGTGATCGCGTAGCGGATCGGCCCGGCCAGATCGGGGCGCTGCGCCAGGCCGCGCCGGGCCATCGCGCGCCACAGCGGCCGGATTGCGACCGCGAGTCCGAGGACGAGCAGCAGCAGCATCGCCAGCGCCCCTTCGAGCAGAAGGGTAAGGGGGCGCGAGGTCGCCGACAGGCGCGCGGCGGGGGAAATCAGCAGGATCAGCCCGAGCAGCGAGGCGACCAGCACCGCGGCGAGGATCAGCGGACGGACTTTGCGGAAATTCGCGTTGAGCCGGAAGGCGGCGACGAGATCGGCCTCGGACAGGCGGATCTCGAAGCCTTCGCTCATTGCCCGAAACCCGGCTCGCTCGCCACCCGCACAGCTTCACGGGCGGCGGCGAAGAGGGCGCCGGCCTTGTTTTCGCATTCGGCCTGTTCGGATGCGGGGACCGAGTCGGCCACGATGCCGGCCCCGGCCTGAACGTGCATCACCCCGTCCTTGAGCACGGCGGTGCGCAGGACGATGCATGAATCGACCGAGCCATCGGGCGCGAAATAGCCGACCCCGCCGGCATAGGCGCCGCGCGTTTCGGGTTCGAGTTCGGCAATGATCTCGCATGCGTGGACCTTGGGCGCGCCCGAGACGGTGCCGGCCGGGAAGCCCGCAAACAGTGCGTCGATCGCGTCGTGGCGGGCAGTATCGAGCTGGCCGACCACGTTCGAGACAATGTGCATGACGTGGCTGTAGCGCTCGACCGTGTAGCTGTCCGTCACCTTGACCGTGCCCTTGGCGGCGACCCGGCCGACATCGTTGCGGCCAAGGTCGAGCAGCATCAGGTGTTCGGCGCGCTCCTTCGGATCGGCCAGCAGCCGGGCCTCGTTGGCGGCGTCTTCCTCGGGCGTCTGGCCGCGTGGGAGCGTTCCCGCGATCGGGCGGATGGTGACTTCGCCATCACGGACGCGGACGAGGATTTCCGGGCTTGAACCGATCAGCGCGAAGCCGGGGAGATCGAGGAAATAGAGGAACGGCGAAGGGTTGATCCGCCGCAGCGCGCGATAAAGCGCGATCGGCGGCAGGGTGAACGGCGTGGTGAAGCGCTGCGCCAGCACGACCTGGAAGATGTCGCCCGCCGTGATGTAGTCCTGCGCCTTGAGCACCATTTCCTGATAGCGTCCGGGGGCGAGCACGGGGGTGCGGACCGGCTCGGGCAGGTCCATCTCGGCGGGGGGCAGCGGGATCGGCCGGGCGAGCCGGGCCAGCGCGGCGTCGATCCGGTCGGTTGCGGCGGCGAGCAGTTCGGCCGGTGCGGCATCCGTGGGCCAGATCGGCGCGACGCACCACAGCGCGTCCGACAGCCGGTCGAACACCAGGATCAGCGCGGGGCGGACGAACAGCATGTCGGGCAGTTCGAGCGGGCTTTGCGGCGCGCGCGGGAGCTTTTCGACCAGCCCGATCGTCTCGTAGCCGAAATAGCCGACCAGGCAGGCGAGCGCCGGGGGCAATTCGGCCGGAACCTCGATGTGGCAGGCATTCACCAGCGCGCGCAGTTCCGCGAGGCTATCGCCGGGCAGCGCGGTGAACCCGGCGCGGTCGGTGCGCCAGTGCCGGTTGATCTCGGCGCCGTGTCCGGTCGCGCGGAACACCAGATCCGGATCGAGACCGAGCAGGCTGTAGCGCCCGCGAACTTCGCCACCCTGGACCGATTCGAGCAGGAAATCGCCGCGTCCGTCCTCGAACAGCTTGAGTGCCGCGCCGACCGGGGTCTCGGTATCGGCGACCAGCTTGCGCCAGACCAGCGCGGGCTCGCCCCGGGCGAGTTGTGCGGCGGCGGCGGCGTGATTTTCCAGCTCGATCGTCATGCGGGCGCGGCTCAGTTGCTGCCGGCGAGCTGGCGGACGACGCCGTCGATCGCGGCCTGGTTCCTTGTCACGCCGGCTTCGTCGCGGATCGCCTTGCGGAGCTGATCGGAATATTCACGGCCCGTGACGGTGGAGAGTTCCGTGGTCGCCTGCGCGAGCAGGGGCGCGATTGCCGCTTCGTCACCGGGGATGATCTTCGCGAGCGAGACGACAAACCAGCCGCGATTGCCGGGCGCGGCGAGAATTTTCGTGGTGCCCTGCGCCATTGAAAACATCAGTGCCAGCGGCGGGGGGACGTTCCGGTTCTGCTAGGCAAACTGCTGGCGGCTGATCTCGAGCCGGTCGACCGGGGGGAGCCCGGCGACGCGCAGTGCGGTCATCGCGGCGGCGAGGTCGCTATTCTTCTTCGCCTGCGCCTGAACTTTTTCAGCGGCGGCCTTGGCGGCGGCGGAACCCTTCTGGAGCATCAGATCGGCCATTACCTGCGGCCGGATCTCCGTAATCGGCGCAGCAGCGGACGGGGTGATCTGCGAGACATCGAACACGATGAACTGTTTGCCAGCTTCGATTTCTGCAAGCTGGGGCTGGCCTTCGCGTTCCATCGAGAATGCGGTGGCGAGAACGCGGGCCAGTTCGGCCGGTGCGGGGGCATCCTTCCCATAGACCTTGCCATCGGCGGTCAGCGGATCGGTCTGCTGGAGGGTGAGGCCCAGTTCTTTCGCGACATCGCCCAGCGAACTGCCGTTGTCGAACTCGTCCTCGACCTTGGCCGAGAATTCGACCAGCGCGGCGTGCTGCTTGTCGGCGGCGATCGCGGCGGTGATTTCGCCCCGGGCCTGGCCCAGTGTCTTGCCCGGCTTTTGCTCGATTGCGTCAACCCGCAGCAGCGCCCAGCCGACCGCGGCGCGCACCGGACCGGCCATTTTCTGCGGCGTAGCGGAGAATGCGGCGGCGGCGACAGCCTCGTTGGTCTGCGCGGCGAGCGCGGGGCGGGCGATCGGCCCCAGCGTCGCGGTGGTCAGGCCCTTGGCTCCGGCGGCGGCGGCCAGGCTCTTGCCGGCGGTGACTTCGGCCAGAACGGCCTTGGCGGCCGCTTCCGTAGGCAGGATGAGCTGGGTGATCGTGCGGTTTTCGCTCGGCGCGTAACGCGCCTTGTCGGCAGAGTAGCGCGCGGCGATTTCGGCCTCGGTCGGCGCCGGGACGTTGCGAATCGCGGTATCGTCGAACAGCGCATAGCGGACCACGCGGCGTTCGGGCCGGGTGTAGTCGGCGCGGTGGGCGGTGTAGAACGCGGCCAGCGCCGCAGCGTCCGGCTCGTCCTTGGGCACAAAGGCGGCGGACGGGAGCAGCGCGATCGAACCGGCCCGCCGCTCGGTAAGCAGCGCGGCATAGCGCGAAACGAGACCCTTGGGCATCCGTGCGCCGAACGCGGCCGGAACGAGCACCTGGCGCGCGACCAGGCTATCGGCGATATCCTGCCGGACCGCAGCTTCGCTCAGTCCGCGCTGTTGCAGCAGTGCCTGGTAGGCCGTCTGGCTGAATTTGCCATCGGGGCCGTTGAACGCCGAAATCTGGGCTATTTCGCTATCGATCAGGCGGTTGCTGGCGGTGATGCCATGCTCGGCGCCGAACACCGAGATCGCCGCGCGGTCGATCAACTGCTCGAGCGCATCGGTAAGCCCGCCTGCCGCGACGAACTGTTTCATCGTCAGGCCCGGGTTCTCCTGCTTGACCTGGTCCAGCGCGTTGGTGGCGCCCTGGCTGAGTTCGGCGGTGCTGATCTTGCGGCTTCCAACGGTGGCCACCCGGTCCCCGCCGGCAACGCCGCCGAACTGACCGCTGCTGGAGATGTCGCCCGCGGCGAAAGCGAGCGCGATCAGGCCGAGAAAGGCGAGGGCGACGAACAATCCGACCTTGGATGTCATGAATGAGCGGAAGAAAGTCAGCATGGATCGGTTCGCCTTGGAGCTCGGTCGGCGCGGTGCGGCAGCCATGCCGGCAGGGGCACGCTGGCTGTCGGTTCGTCCGCATGTCGCGCGGGTCTTTAGGACCCAAGCCGCCTAATCGCAACGGCCGTCGCCATCGCGATGGTGAACGGTTGCGCGGCTGCCTGCCGCGCCGGCGGGAATCGGCCTGATTCGGGACAAGCCGGGCAGCGTTTTTGACAAGTCCGCCTGCGCTGCCTAGCAGCGCGCTCAAGACGGCTCCCGGGCGCGGGATTCGCAGACCTTGCTTGGGTCTTGCCCGGATCCGCCCGGCGCGCCGCTGGACCTATCAGGGAATTGTCATGCCCAATCGACCTTACATTGTCGGCAACTGGAAGATGAACGGAACCCGCGCGATGCTTTCCGAAGCGCGCGCGATCGACCGGGCGGCGGCCCGTTATCCCGGAGTGCAGGTGGCGCTGGCACCGCCATTCACGCTGATTGCGGCGATGGCGGCGGAAGCGCAGGCGATCGGCATTGGCGGGCAGGATTGCCACACTGCGGTGAAGGGCGCCCACACCGGCGACATTTCGGCGGCGATGCTGGCCGATGCGGGCGCCAAGCTTGCGATTGTCGGCCATTCCGAGCGGCGCGGTGACCATGGCGAGACCGACGCGGTGGTCAAGGCCAAGGCCGAAGTCGCACTCGCGCAAGGGCTGGGCGTGATCGTCTGCGTCGGCGAAACGCTCGCTGAACGCGATGCCGGCAATGCCGAGGCGGTGGTGAAGGGCCAGGTCGCGGCCTCGCTCCCGGACCTTCCGGAAGAACCGCAGCGGGTGGCGGTGGCCTATGAACCGGTCTGGGCGATCGGGACCGGGCGCGTCGCGGCGGTTTCGGACGTTATTGCGATGCACCGGGCCATCCGCGCGACGCTGACGCAGGCCTGGGGCGCAGAGGGCGCTAAAGTGCGCATTCTCTATGGCGGCTCGGTCAATGCCGAAAACGCCGGCGACCTGCTGGCGGCCGAAGGCGTCGGCGGGGCGCTGGTCGGCGGCGCGAGCCTGACCGCGGAAAGCTTCCTGGCGATCGTGGCTGCGGCTTCGTCGGCCCGCGAAGAGTGATGCGCTCCGGCCGATCCGGCCGGGTTGCGGCGAAAGCCGGGTTACGCCGAAAGCCGGGTTGCACTGAAAGGACGTCGCGCCTAGATGGCGGGCACTCCTGTTGGAATTCATAGCGATGTCTCTTTTCATCTTTCTCACGGTCGTTCAGGCCATCGTCGCCGCAATGCTGGTCGGCGTCGTGCTGATGCAGAAGTCGGAAGGCGGCGGCCTTGGCACCGGCGGCAGCCCGACCGGTTTCATGTCGGCGCGCGGCGCGGCCGACTTCCTGACCCGCACGACGACGGTGCTCGCGATTATGTTCGTGGGGCTGTCGATCGCCTTGGCGGCGCTGGCGGTGAACACGTCCGGCGGCCGCACGATCGATACTTCGCTCGACCGTCAGGTCACACCGGTGCAGCAGGCTCCGGCCGATCCGCTCGCTCCGGCAGCCGGGCAGCCGGCGCCAGGACAGCCTGCGCCGGCAGCGCCCGCCCAGCCCTGATCCAATCTGTGCCCCGCCAGGGGCATGAGCAAAACCCACCGAACCGGGCCGGAACCGGGATCGAGAGGTGCGGGCCAATGCGGCGGCAGCGCCTTCGGTCGTGCGAAGGCCGAGCGAGACTGTGGATTAGCTCCACAGCATGTCGCACCGGACTTGCCCGGCTCCCCCGACAACGACTAAGGCTCAACTCCCATGGCGCGGTACATTTTCATCACCGGCGGCGTGGTCTCCTCGCTCGGCAAGGGTCTCATGGCAGCGAGCCTCACGGCATTGCTGCAGGCACGCGGGTTCCGGGTGCGAATCCGCAAGTTCGATCCCTACCTGAACGTCGATCCCGGGACGATGAGCCCCTACCAGCACGGCGAAGTCTATGTGACCGACGACGGGGCCGAGACGGACCTCGATCTTGGCCACTACGAGCGCTTCACCGGCGTTTCCGCGCGCCAGTCCGACAACATCACGTCCGGGCGGATCTATCAGCAGATCATCGCCAAGGAGCGGCGCGGGGATTACCTGGGCGCGACCGTGCAGGTGATCCCGCCCGTGACCGACGCGATCAAGGACTTTGCGCAGGAAGAGACCGATGATCTGGATTTCGTGCTGTGCGAGATCGGCGGAACGGTCGGCGATATCGAGAGTCTGCCGTTTATCGAGGCGATTCGCCAGATGCGCAACGAGATGGGCCGCGAGATGTCCTGCTCGGTCCATGTGACGCTGGTGCCCTATATCGCGGCGGCCGGCGAACTGAAGACCAAGCCGACCCAGCATTCGGTGCGCGAACTGACCAGCCTGGGCGTGCAGCCCGATCTGCTGCTGTGCCGCTGCGAAAAGCCGCTGCCCGACAGCGACAGCGCGAAGATCGCGCTGTTCTGCAACGTCCGCAAGGAAGCGGTGATCCCGGCGCTCGATGCCTCGAGCATCTACTCGGTGCCGCTACAGTATCACGCCGAGGGGCTCGATGCCGAAGTGCTGCGGCATTTCGGCCTGAGCTCGCCCGCGCCGGACCTCGCGCGGTGGATCGATATCGTCGATCGTTTCCAGCACCCGGAAGGTGAAGTGACGATCGGCGTGGTCGGCAAGTATGTCGGCCTGCAGGACGCCTACAAGTCGCTGAACGAAGCACTGGTCCATGGCGGCATGGCGCACCGGGTCAAGGTCAACGTCCGCTGGATCGACGCGGAACTGTTCGAGCAGGACGACGACGAGATCGCGGCGCGGCTGGAGCCGATGCACGGAATTCTCGTGCCCGGCGGGTTCGGCGAACGCGGGACCGAAGGCAAGATCGCCAGTGTCCGGTTCGCGCGGGAGCGCAAGGTGCCGTTCTTCGGGATTTGCCTGGGTATGCAGATGGCCTGCATCGAGGGCGCCCGCGACACGGCCGGGATCCCGAACGCTTCATCGACCGAGTTCGGCCCGACCGATGAACCGGTGGTCGGCATCATCACCGAGTGGATGACGCAGGAAGGTTTGGAAACGCGCGCCGAGGGCGGCGATTTGGGCGGGACGATGCGGCTGGGCGCCTATCCGGCGGTGCTGGCCGGAAACAGCCATGTTTCGGCGATCTATGGCGCGACTGAAATCAGCGAGCGACACCGCCATCGCTACGAGGTGAACGGCGCCTATCGCGACCGGCTGGAGCAGGGCGGATTGGTCTTTGCCGGGATGTCGCCTGACGGACTGTTGCCCGAGATCGTCGAGCGGCCCGATCACCCGTGGTTCGTGGGTGTGCAGTTCCACCCCGAACTGAAAAGCCGCCCGTTCGATCCGCACCCGTTGTTCAAGGGCTTCATCGGCGCTGCGCTGCAGCAGGCGCGGCTGGTGTAACGCAGCGGGGCGAGCCCTTCCGGAGACCCGCCCCGCATTCATCCGACTTTGGGGGGGCGGCCCATTCGGACCCGCCTCCCGGCGTGTTGATCAGGCAGCTTCGCTGTGCGGCGCGGCGTCGACCACGCTGAGCGACTTCTGCGTGCCGATCGACACTTTCTTCGGCTTCATCGCATCGGGCACTTCGCGCACCAGATCGATAACCAGCAAGCCATCTTCGAGGTTGGCGTTTTCGACCCGCACGAAATCGGCCAGTTCGAAGCGGCGTTCGAACCCGCGCTGGGCAATGCCGACATGGAGGAACTGGCCCTCTTGCGGTTCTTCGCCCTTGCGGCCCTGGATCACCAGCAGGTTCTGCTGCGCGGTAATGTCGAGGTCGGCCGGCTTGAAGCCCGCGACGGCAAGGGTGATGCGAAAGGCATCGTCGCCCCGGCGCTCGATGTTGAAGGGCGGATAGTTATCGCCACCGCCGGCCCGCGAGGCATTCTCGAGCAGGTCGAACAGCCGGTCAAAACCGACGGTGCTGCGGCGGTAGGGGGTAAAATCGAAACGGTTCATGGCAAAAATCCTCTGTTGAGCAATTTGATACCCGTCGGAACCCGCAAACGGGCGTCCCGGCAGCGTGCCATGCCCGGTGCGGCGCATGACACATCAGGGGAGATATGATAGCTCCGGGCGGTTTCAAGACCCCGCGGGCGTTGCCCTGCACAAGCGA
>VMTF01000070.1 GCA_013791705.1 Sphingomonadales bacterium
CCGCCGCCCCGCCGCCGGCCCCCCAGCCCGGGCGCGACCGGCCCGGCGCGCCCGGTCACCGCAATTCTCATGGCCGCACCTTGCCGACCAGTCCGAGCCGTTCACCGGCGTAGCGTTCCTGCAGCGGTCCCCACCACCACTCATTGTCGAGATACCACCGCACCGTCTTGCCAATGCCGCTCTCGAAGTTTTCCTGCGCGCGCCATCCCAGCTCGGTTTCGAGCCGGGTCGCATCGATCGCATAGCGGGCATCGTGCCCCGGCCGGTCGGTGACAAAGGTGATCAGGCGCTCGCGCGGGGTGGCGGCCGGTACCAGCTCGTCGAGCACCGCGCAGATGCGCCGCACCACGTCGATGTTGCGGCGTTCGTTGCGGCCGCCGACGTTGTAGGTCTCGCCCGGCCGGCCCCGTTCGGCGATCAGGTCGAGCGCCCGCGCATGGTCCTCGACATAGAGCCAGTCGCGCACGTTTTCGCCCTGACCATAAACCGGCAGCGGCTTGTCCGCGAGCGCATTGAGGATCGTGAGCGGGATCAGTTTTTCCGGGAAATGGTAAGGGCCGTAGTTGTTGGAGCAGTTCGAAACGACGACCGGAAGACCATAAGTGCGCTGCCATGCCTTGGCGAGATGATCGGACGATGCCTTGGACGCCGAATAGGGCGAACTCGGATCGTAAGGGGTGGTTTCCGCAAACAGCCCCTCGCCGCCCAGTGAGCCATAGACCTCGTCGGTCGAGACATGCAGGAAACGGAACCCGTCCCTGGCCGGGCCATCCAGCGTCGCCCAGTAGGCGCGCGCCACCTCAAGCAAGGTAAACGTGCCGACCACGTTGGTCTCGATGAAGTCGGCCGCGCCGGTGATTGAGCGGTCAACGTGGCTTTCGGCGGCAAGGTGCATGATCCGGTCGGGCCGGAAGCCTGCCACCGCCGCCTCCATCGCCGCACGGTCGCAGATGTTGGCGTGCAGGAACGCATAGCCGCCGTGCCCTTCGACAGCCCGCAGTGAAGCGAGGTTCCCGGCATAAGTCAGCGCGTCGATGTTCAGCACCTCGGCGCCTTTATCCAGCACGAGATGGCGCACGAGCGCCGAGCCGATGAACCCGGCCCCGCCGGTGACGATCACGCGCATCGGCTCAGCCTTCCATCGCGAAATGGCGCGGCAGGTCGGTCAGCGCCGGTTGCTGGCGATCCTTGCCGGAAAGTGTTGCGGCGTCGGCCTCGCGCGGCCATTTCACCCCGATGTCCGGATCGTTCCATGCCACGCCCCGGTCATGCTCCGGCGCGTAATAGGCGGTAACCTTGTAGTTTACCACGGTGCCGGGAAGCATTGTGCAGAAGCCGTGGGCGAAGCCGGGCGGAATCCACAACTGGTTGCCTTGCGCCGCGCTGAGTGTGACCGCGATCCAGCGGCCGAACCCCGGCGAATCGTGGCGCAAATCGACCGCAACGTCGAAAATCGCGCCCGCTGTGCAGCGGACGAGTTTGCCCTGAACGAACGGGGCAGTTTGAAAGTGGAGGCCGCGGATCGTTCCAATCTGGGCGCTCAGCGATTCATTCTCCTGGACGAATTCGACCTGCCCGGCCTGCTCCGTAAACGGGCCGCGTCGGAAGATTTCGGAGAAGTAGCCGCGCGCGTCACCGATCCGGTGCGGCACGATCTCCACCGGTCCGGCAAGATCGAACGTGTGAAATTTCATGGCTGTTCCCGTCTGGCATGGCAGCCATATCGCATGGGGCAAGGCCCGGCAAAGCGAATTGGCTCCCGCGCCAGCGAAAGAAAAATGCCTGCTTCACCCGGCCCGGACTATCGCCTAGAACGCTCGCCCATGACCGTTCGCCCGATCCGCTCGCTCGCCGCCCGTTCCGCCCTTGCGGGCCTTGCCGCAGGCACGCTGGCGGCAATCGCCGGTGGCGGGATGCTGGCCAGCGCACAGTCGATCGCCGGGTTCAACAGCGATGCGCCCGTGAATTATGCGGCAAACCGGATCGAACTTCAGGACAAGCAGAAGCGCGTTATCCTCTCCGGCAACGTCGATATCAACCAGCGCGATCTCAGGATCCGCGCCGCGCGTACCACGGTTGCCTACATCGACAACGGCGGCGTCAAGATCCAGCGGATCGACGCCACCGGCGGTGTGATCGTCACGCGCGGAAGCGAGGCGGCGCGGGGCGACGTCGCCATCTACGACTTCAACCGGCGGGTGATCACGATGGTCGGCAACGTCGCCCTGCTGCGCGGTTCGGATAATCTGAAAGGCGGCAGGCTGGTGATCGACCTTGCCAGTGGCGTTTCGAGTGTCGACGGGCGCGGCGCCGGTTCCTCCTCCGCAGTCGGGCAGCCGGTCGGCAGCACGACCGGCGGCGGACGGGTCAGCGGCAGCTTCACTGTCCCCAAGCGCGACTGACCGGCGCCAGGGCGATCAGGAGCGCGCCCGAATGCTGCATGGTCGCACCTTTTCGGGATTTGACCTTGCTTATCAATCGAGGCGAGGTAGATATTCGCATCTGCACAAATCGGGGTGATCTGGCGAGTTATGGTAGCAGAATCCGCGCGTGCGAAAGTGGCCTTGATCACCGGCGTAACCGGACAGGACGGCGCCTATCTGTCGCGCTTGTTGCTGGAAAAGGGCTATGTCGTTCACGGCGTCAAGCGGCGCTCGTCCTCGTTCAACACGGCCCGGATCGAAGACATCTACCAGGATCCGCATGTCGAGCACCAACGGTTCCGTCTGCACTATGGCGACCTGACGGATTCGCCCACCCTCATCCGCATCATGCAGGAAGTCCAGCCCGACGAAGTCTATAACCTTGCCGCGCAAAGCCATGTGCAGGTCAGCTTCGAAACTCCGGAATATACCGCCAATGCCGACGCCATCGGCACGCTGCGCCTGCTTGAGGCGATCCGCATCCTCAAGCTGGAGGGCAAGACGCGGTTCTACCAGGCCTCGACCAGCGAGCTCTATGGCCTCGTCCAGGAAGTCCCGCAGCGCGAAACGACACCGTTCTACCCGCGTTCGCCCTATGGCGTGGCGAAGTTGTATGGCTACTGGATCACGGTCAACTATCGGGAGGCCTATGGCATCCACGCCTCGAACGGGATCCTGTTCAACCACGAAAGTCCGCTGCGGGGCGAAACGTTCGTTACCCGGAAGATTACCCGCGCCGCCGCCGCCATCGCGCTCGGGCGGGAGGACAAGCTCTATCTCGGCAATCTCGACGCCCGGCGCGACTGGGGCCATGCCTGCGAATATGTCGAAGGGATGTGGCTGATGCTGCAGCAGGACGAACCAGACGACTATGTGCTGGCAACCGGCGAGACCACCGCAGTCCGCCAGTTCGTCCTGTGGGCCTTTGCCGACGCGGGCATCGAGCTGGAATTTCGGGGCGCGGGCGCCGACGAGCAGGGCTATTGCCGCAAGACCGGGCGCTGCCTGGTCGAGATCGATCCGCGCTATTTCCGGCCGACCGAAGTCGATCTCCTGATCGGCGATCCGGCCAAGGCGAACCAGAAACTCGGCTGGCGTCACAAGACCTCGGTGCGCGAACTTGTGCGGGAAATGGTCGAGGCAGACCTTGCCGTGATGCATGCCGATCCCATTGCGAAGTCGGGCTGAACGGGCAGCGGCGCGGAGCACGGCCATGTCCCAATCCATGCCTCGACCAGGCAACACCCTGTTGGCGACAGGCTTTGTTGCCGACCTTCCGGAGGAAGGGACGACCTTTCCCTCCGCCGGCGGAAACTCGGGTGATCCACGGGTTCAGGCGGTCTACTGGCGATGCATTGTCGCGTTGTTTGCCAGCGCGCGGTTCACTAACCCGGAGCAGCGCCTGGCGCTGTTTTCAAACGTTTCTCCCCCGGTTGTGGACGGGCATGACATCGGCGCGGTGCTGACCCGCTACGGCGTTGAACTCCGCCGCGTGCCGCTCACTGCACGGCTTGCGCCCGGCGCTACATCTGCGTGGGGAAATGTGCTATATTTTCATGATATTATGACCGATCTGGCCCAGCGGGAAGACTCTGAACTGCGGATCGCGGTGCTCGATTCCGACGTGCTCGTCACCGGCTCGCTTCAGCCACTCTTCGCGTTGCTCGATACCTGCGAATTTGCCGGCTACGTTGTTGGCCAAACCGGTCCGGGCGATGTCGTGAACGGCCTTTCGATCGGCGAGATGGACAACATTGCACGAGCGCTGGGCGCCAAGGGTGATGACGTTGCCGAGCACTTCGGCGGTGAACTGTTTCTGACAAGCGTTAGTGCATGGAAGGCGCACCGCGCGCTGTTCGATGGCATGCTGCGTGATGCGATGGCGGGTGCCGGCCCGGCGAGCGGGATCATCACTGAGGAACACATCTTCACGATCGCTTTCGCAGTTTTGCGTGGCAAGGTTGCCAGCGCCAATCACCTTATCAAGCGGATATGGACGAGTCCGCGCTACAACACGGCCGTTCCGGGTGATGAATACCTGTTGATGTGGCACCTGCCCGCCGAAAAACGTTACGGGCTGCGCGACTTCTACCGTGCGCTAAGGCGACAGTGCTTTCCGCGGAACATGGATGGGGCGGCCTTGCGTACATTGGCGATGACGTGTTGTGGCGTGCCGAACAAGGGGCTGGGCAAGGTGCTCCACGATGGTTTGCGGCAGGGCGCCGCCAAGGCGGGGCTCTACAAATGACGGGGCAGGCGAACTTTGCGCTGGAAGGCCGCTCGGTCTTTGTCGCCGGGCACAACGGCATGGTCGGGTCCGCGATTGTCCGCCGCCTTGCGAATGAGGGCTGCACGGTGCTGACCGCCGGGCGCAGTGAACTGGACCTTATCGACCAGGCCGCCGTTCGGGCCTGGTTCGCGCAAAATCGCCCCGAAGTGGTCATCATCGCCGCCGCGAAAGTGGGTGGCATCCTCGCCAACGACAGCTTTCCGGCCGATTTTCTCTATGACAACCTGATGATCGAGGCGAACCTGATCGAGGCCGCGTTCCGCACCGGTGCTGCGAAGCTGCTGTTCCTGGGTTCCTCGTGCATCTATCCGAAGTTCGCCGAGCAGCCGATCCGCGAGGATTCGCTGCTGACCGGGCCGCTGGAGCCGACCAACGAATGGTATGCGATCGCCAAGATCGCCGGGATCAAGCTGTGTCAGGCCTATCGCCGCCAGCACGGGGCCGATTTCATCAGCGTCATGCCGACCAACCTTTATGGCCCCGGCGACAATTTCGACCTCGCTTCCTCGCACGTTCTCCCCGCGCTGATCCGCAAGGCGCACGAGGCCAAGCTGGCCGGGCAGCCGAGTTTCGAGATCTGGGGCAGCGGCACGCCGCGCCGCGAATTCATGCACGTCGATGATCTGGCCGATGCCTGCGTGTTCCTGCTCAAGCACTATTCGGATGCGCCGCCGATCAACGTCGGTTTCGGCAGCGATATCGCGATCGGCGAAGTGGCGGAGCTGGTCGCGCGGGTGGTCGGCTTTGCCGGCACGGTCACGCGCGATGCCGCAAAGCCCGATGGCACCCCGCGCAAACTCATGGATTCAGGCCGGCTTACCGCGCTCGGCTGGGCGCCGAAGATCGGGCTGGAAGCAGGTATTGCCGATGCTTATCGGCATTTCCTTGCAGGCGGATGATGGTTGCGCAGGCTGAACCGCGGGTCGCGATCCTCGGACTGAACTACGCGCCCGAGGAAATCGGGATTGGCGCCTTCACCGGCGGCATGGCGCGCGGTCTGGCCCACGCGGGACTGCCGATCCGGGCGATTGTCGGCAAGCCATACTACCCACAGTGGCGCACCTGGGACGGCTATCGCAAATTCGGCTGGCAAAGCGCGCGGGAAGATGGTGTCGCGGTGATCCGCTGCCCGCACTACGTTCCTGCCACGCCGAGCGGGCTAAAGCGGATCGTCCATCTCGCCAGTTTTGCATTTTCGGCATTGCCGCCTGCGTTCGCGCTGGCCCTGGGCAAACGGGCGAGCAAGCCCGAAGTCGTGATGTGTATCGCCCCGGCACTGCTCAGTGTGCCGGTGGCGTGGTTGCTCGCCCGTCTGGCCGGGGCGCGGCTGTGGATCCATGTCCAGGACTTCGAGGTGGAAGCCGCGTTTGCCACCGGACTCGTCGGTGGGGGCGGGATCGCGGCCCGGCTTGCCCGCACGCTCGAAAGCCGGTTGTTGCGCCTCGCTGACCGGGTCTCGACCATCAGCCCGCAGATGTGCGCCAAGTTGCTGGAAAAGGGCGTTCCGGCCGAGCGGGTGACCGAACTGCGCAACTGGGCCAACGCGCCTGAGCCGGACCCGGCGGGCGGGGCGGCCTACCGCACGGAATGGGGCCTCGGAAACCGCAGGATCGCGCTCTATTCGGGCAATATCGCCAACAAGCAGGGCATCGAGATCATCGTCGACGCAGCCCGGCTGCTGGCGGGTCGCGAAGACCTGCACTTCGTGATTTGCGGTGAAGGCCCCAATCGCGCGCGGCTGCAGGCGCTTGCCGCCGGGCTCGACAATATCTCGTTCCATGATCTCCAGCCGGCCGCGCGGGTGGGCGAGTTGCTGACCCTGGCCAGCGTCCATCTCCTCCCCCAGATCGCGGGGGCGGCAGACCTGGTCCTGCCCTCGAAACTCGCAAACATGCTGTTTTCAGGGCGTCCCGTCGTCGCCACCGCGCTGCCGGGTACCGGGCTCCATGCCGAAGTCGAGGGGTGCGGGGTCTGCACGCCGCCCGGAGACGCAGCCGCTTTTGCTGCAGCGCTTGCCGATCTGCTGGACGACCCCGGCGAGGCCGCCCGGCTCGGCGCTGCGGCGCGGGCGCGGGGGATCGCGCGCTGGTCGCAAAGTGCGGTGATCGCGCGTCTCGCCAGACAGTTGCGCACCCTGTGCGGGCGGGAGGCGGCATGACGGCCGCCGCGCCGCGCCGCGCGGTTTCGATCGCGCTCGCCACCTATAATGGCGAGAAGTTCCTGCGCGAGCAACTCGACAGCTTTCTAGCGCAAACCCGATTGCCCGACGAACTGGTGGTCGGCGACGACAATTCGCAAGACGGCACGATTGCCTTGCTGGAAGAATTCGCCGCGCGCGCGCCCTTCCCGGTGCGGGTGCAGGTGAACCGGCCGGGCCTTGGCCCCGCCGCCAACTTCGCGACCACGATCGTGCGATGCACTGGCGACGTGATTTTCCTGAGCGATCAGGATGATATCTGGCGACCGGACAAGCTGGCGACGATGCTCGCCTTTCTCGCTGACCGGCCGCAGTGCCTTGTTGCCGTGCACGACGCGGCGCTGGTTGATGGTAGCGCCCGCCCGCTTGGCATGACGATGGGCGAACAGATCGAAGCGGCAGGCGGCATTGCCGCCGAAGGCCTGGTGGCGGGCTGCTGCATGGCAATCGACCGGCGGCTTGCCCGGTTCTATGATCCGATCCCCGCGACCGACACGCACGATGGCTGGCTGACCTCGATCGCGGATACGTTCGGCTTGCGATGCTATCTGCCCCAGCCGTTGATCGCTTACCGCCGCCATGGCGCGAACGTATCGCAGTCCTACATGTCGGACGAGCGCCGCGCCTCGCGGTGGCGGCGTATTTGCGAGCGGCTTCGGCGGGCATCGGCCGTTCGCGCAGGAGCGGCGCTCTCACTCTCGGTCGCGGCGCAGGATTCTGCCCTGGCCGCCATCACCGCGCATCAGGCCGTGCTGGCTGAAGTGGTTCCGGCGCAGCGTCTCGCCGCCGGGATCGCGGTACGCCGGCAGGCGCGGTTGCGCGATAAGCGGCGGCTGGCAATTCACCGCGCTGCGCCAACGGCACGGCCGGGACTGATCCTGCGCGGGCTGTCCGGCGGCGATTATCGCGGCGGTAATGGCCTGCTCAGTCTGATCCGGGACATCGTTGATGCGGTGCGCGGTTCATGATGGCCGGCCACGCCGGAGCGGCTGCACACCAGCCCACAGTCAGCCGAGTGCGCAACACGGCCCCGTGCTTCCGCCGGTTACTCGGCCGGTTCGGAGGCGCGCGCCCGGCCTGATCCGGGCCGCGCAGCCAGCAGCAGCGCCGCGCCCGGAATGCAGATCATGGCCAGCGCCACCAGCGACAGGTTCGCGGCGGTGATCGCCAGTGCGGCCAGCAGCGCCTGGAAGAGAAACGCGCCGACAAAATAGGCGGCCTTGGAAATGCCGATCGACTTCGCCTTTTCGATCGCATCGCCGCGCCGCCCGGCAAATGCGGCCAGGTTCGGCGTCAGCAGGCCGGTGCCGCAGCCGAGCACGACGAGTTCGGCCAGCCGCCATTGCGCCTCCGGCCACAGGGCAAGCGACAGATACCCCGCTCCCGCAGCCGAAAAGGCGAGCAGGTTGACGCCGGCCACCGAAAGAAACCGTCGCAGGTTGCCATACAGGAACGCGGACGTCGCGCTGACGACCATGTACCAGGCCATCAACAGCCCGATCGCGCGCGCGTCGGTCACACCGATGGCGCTGAGCTGAAGCGGTAGATAGAGCGGGGTGCTCATCACGATGGCGCCTGAAAACAGCCCGACGACGATGGCCGGTGTCATGCGCCGCAAGCCCGTATCGGACCGCGCCACGGAGGAGTCGGGGGTCGCCTGCGTCCAGGTTGATTTGCGAAAGGCCACGGGAATCAAGACAAGCAGCGGCAGCGCCAGGAGGTGGGTGAGCAAGGCAAAGCGCCAGCCGAACTGGCTCAGTTCACCAGCCAGGATCGACACCACAACCGCCCAGATCGCACCGATGGTGCCGAGGTAGCCCAGCCACCGTTCGCGCTTGCCCGGCGGATACTGGGTCATGACAAAGGTGTAATAGGCCGCGCCGCAGATCGCGGCCGCAACGCCGCTGACAAAGCGCGTGAACACAAGCATGATGAGGTTAGGGGCGACCATGCCGCCCAGTCCGGCGGCAATGAACGTGATGGCCGTGCCCAGGAACAGGTTGCGTGCGCCCCAGTGCTTCAGCAGCCAGCCGGTCAGCGGCGAGCCGACCAGCGCCGAAATGCCGAACACGGTGATGAGCGCCTTGGTCAGGAAGTCGGCTCCCGGCGTGGCGGCGAATTCCGCGCGGATTTGCGGCAGGATGGGCGAAAGACCGACTGCCGTCGTTGCGCCGATAATGACCATCAGCAGGATCGTTATTCCGGCAAGCGTCTGTCCGCTTTTGGCCGAAGGCGTATCGGCATCTTCCATCCGGCATCCCCTTCCTGTTGCCGCGCCTCGCGCCGTCAGTTCGGTGGCAGGAACGGTACAGCGTTGCGGTCGCGCGTCTTCTGGTCGCGTCTGCGGGGTGTGTATCTGTGGCGGCACGAGCCTGGGTCAAACGAAATCGGGGCGATCGGCGGCTTGTTGCAGTATAACGCAAGTGTGTTCCATCAGCGTGGGCGGGGGCCATGACCCGGCTGAGCAATTGCGGGTGACTGCGACTTTTACCGGAAACCGGGCAGCCTGATCCGCAAGTTCGCGAATCGCATTGCAGTGCAACATGAATTGCCGCACAGTCCGCATCGATGATCAAAGCCGGGCTCCACCACCTCACCTGTTATTCCTACAGCCAGCCGGTTCGTGTCGGCCCGCAAGTGATCCGGCTTCGGCCGGCACCGCACAGCCGAACTGCGGTACCGAACTATTCGCTAAAGATCAGTCCGCCGAACCACTTCCTAAATTGGCAGCAGGATCCTTACGGCAACTGGCAGGCGCGGATCGTGTTTCCCGATCCGATCGATCATTTTTCAGTCGAGGTCGATCTGCTCGCCGAACTGGCGGTGATCAATCCGTTCGATTTCTTCGTCGAGGACTACGCCGAGGAAAGCCCGTTCGTTTATGAGCAGGCGTTGGCGACCGATCTGGCCGCCTGCTTCGAGACCGCGCCGCAGGGACCGCTGTTCGCAGCGCTGGACCAGCGGGTGGAGGGGGAGTCGGGCCGGACCATCGATTTGGGTAGGACCCGCCAACGGGGGGTTGGCGCGGGGGGCGGTTTGGCGGGCGCAACCCCCCGGAGGACAGCCTCGCCTATCTTCCCCCCCTATATTAAGACACGGGAACTAAACACGGCCGCATCATCAACGCCGACAAGAAC
>VMTF01000121.1 GCA_013791705.1 Sphingomonadales bacterium
CCCCCCCCCCCCCCCCCCAGCCCCCCCGAGCCCCCTCCGGCGCCCCGCGGCGCCCGGGGGGGTGGGGGGCGGGCGGGGGGGTGGGGGCGGCGCGCCCCCGCCCCCCCCCCCCCCCCCCCCCCCCCCACCAAAGACTCTCAGGAATCCCCGACCAGTTCCGCCGCGATCTTCTCCGCCAGCATGATCGTCGGGAGGTTCGTGTTCGCGCTCGGGATCGCCGGGAAGGCCGAGGCATCGGCCACGCGCAGCCCATCCACGCCCTTCACCCGGCCCTGCGGATCGAGCGGCGTCAGGCGGTCGTCGGGCGCGCCCATCCGGCACGAGCAGCTCGCGTGCCACACCCCGGCGGCGGCCTGCCGGACGAAGCTTTCGAGCCGGTCATCGTCGGCGAGCAGGTCGGCGATCGAGTGGCCTTCCATCACCAGCTTCTCGATGAACAGGCGCCGCAGCGGAGCCGGGCCATCGAGCGCGAGCGCGGCGATCCGGGTAAGAATCCTGTTCCTGAGTGTGATGCTGCCGATCTGCCGGACCTTCTCGCTGTAGCTTGCCGGGAAAGCGTGGCCGACCAGCCCATCGAGGAACGGCGATAGCTGCAACGCGGCAATGCGGCGGAACGCATCCATCAGCCGTTCGACATCGCGCCGATCGGAGAGCAGGTCGAAATCGATTTGCGCCGCCACCTTGGGGTCGGCTGATGCCAGCCGGATGCGGCCGCTTTCGGACAGCGGGCGATTGACCCAGAACGCCACCGTCCCGAGGCGCTCGCCCACCGCGTGCCACGCCGCCTTGGTCGAGACGACCGCCATCATGTCGCCCGGCGGGAACCGCTCCGGATCGCTCGAAAAACGCGCGCCGAGCAGGATGTGCCGCCGCATGTTCTTCAGCCGCGCCGCCGGGGCGAGCCACGAGGCGATCGCCACCGAGGGATGATCGGTCAGCCCCTGGCCGACGCCGGGCGAATCGACCAGCACCGGAATGCCGAGGCCCGCCAGTTGATCGGCCGGCCCGATCCCCGCGCGCAGCAGCAGTTCGGGCGTGAACAGCGCGCCGGTGCTCAGCACGACGGTGCCGCCCCGGATCGTTTCCTCGCCGACCCGCACGCCGATCACCGTGCGGCCATCGAACACCAGCCCCCGGACTGCCACGCCGGTGCGGATCACGAGGTTGTCGCGCGCGCGCACTTCGGGGGTCAGGTAGCCCATTGCGGCGCTGACCCGGTGGTCATCCCGGTTGGAGATGGTGACCGGAAAATGGCCGTCGCCGAACTCGCCGTTCTGGTCGGCGATGTAGGGCAGGCCCGCAGCCTCGAACACCCGCGCGAAGGCGAGCGCCTGGCGCGACCATTGTGCTTCCGGCACGCGGCGGATCGCGATCGGCCCGTCCGCGCCGTGCAGTGGCCCGCCGAAATCGAGATCGGTTTCGAGCTTGCGGAACCAGGGCAGGACATCGTCCCAGCCCCACCCGGCCGCGCCGCGCCGTTCCCACTCGGCATAGTCCCACGGCAGGCCCCGGTTGGCCATCTGGCCATTGATCGCCGAGCCGCCGCCCAGCACCCGCGCCTGCTCGTAGCGCTTGAGCGGTAGCGGGCGCCCCGGCTCGTCATTGCCGAGCGGGCCGGTGGTTACCCGCCGCTCGTTCCAGAGGAACCGGGCATCGAGGTACGCCGAGCCCGGATAGGAATCGAGGATGGTCGCCGGCTCGCGGCCGGGCGGGGTATCCGGCCCGGCTTCAAGCAGCAGCACCCGGTTGGCGCTGCGTTCCGACAGGCGGCCGGCCAGCACGGAACCGGCCGAGCCGCCGCCGACCACGATATGACTGAAGCTCACGTTAGCTTTACCTTTGGCCGGTCGTCAGGAGCCGACCACCTTGTGCAGCGAACTGGCGCTGAACACGATATCATCGCCGACGAATGCCTCGGCATAGATGAACACCACCGAGCGCGTGCGCCGCTTAACGTAGCTGCGCGTCTCGATCAGATCGCCGAGCTTGGGCGCACGGATGAACTGCATCGACATTTCCATCGCCACCACCGGTGGGCCGCCCGGCTCGTAGCCTCCGGCCGACATGAATTCGGAGACCGCCGCCATGAACCCGCCATGTGCGAGGCCCCAGGTGTTGACGTGGCGCTCTTCGACCCGGATCGCCGTGCAGTGAACCTTGGTGCCATCCTCGTTCACGATGGTCTTGTGAAAGTTGCGGCCCACTTCGTTGACGAAGCGGCTGGTCGAAGGCTCGTAAGTGTAGCCCTCTGGAATGCCGGTGGTGTCGTCGCTCATGCCTGTTCCTCTCGCCCTCAAAGTTCCGGATGTTCGTAGACCGGCCGCTCATAGAGCCGGCTCTGGCCTTCGACCCGCCCGCGATAGAACGGGTGAAACCGGCGCCGGGAAAACCGCCAGCCGGCCGCCGTGCGAACCACCTCGTCCTCGTACATGCCGAAGCAGCAGCTCAACAGCTCCTCGCCGGTCTTGCGGGTCCACTCCTGCACGTTCCAGCGCGCCAGCGCCCGATCGCCATCGACGGTGATCATTCCGCCGGTGCATTGCTGCGACAGGAAATCGAGCGGTTCGAGCGTAAGCTTGAGCGCCTGCTCGATCGCCGGACGGCCGACGATTTCCGGCCCGCTGAATGCCATCAGCACCCCGTCTTCGGCATAGACCGCCGCCGCGGCCACGCCATCGAGCCGCGCCGCCGCATCGCTGTAGCGCGCCGCCAGCGCATTGATTGCGTCCACATCGCTCATCGTCATGCTCCAAAGCTTGCCGAAGCCGAAGCAACCAGCCGGTCGCCGCGCCCTTCGTCCATCAATCTGAATTCGGCCGCGCGCGCCGGCCCGCTTGCCGGGATCGGCGTGACATCGACCCGGAACGGGCCGTTCGTTCCGGCCGCGACGAACAGCACTTCCCAGTCCGCCACCCGCAGGCCCGAGGCCGCCGCCAGTTCGTCCGCCGCCGCATCGAAGACGAGGTGCATCGGCCCCAGATGCAGGGTTCCGCTGGTCGAGCGGCTGTGCGCGGCAAGCGCGGGCAGGCGCCAGTGGCCATCGTCGCCCTTCCAGCCGCCGAACACCTCGATCAGCGGCGGCAGATCGTCACGATCGGCAATATCCTCGGGCAGCGGGAACGGCTTGCCGCCCTCGGCCGGGGCATCGCCCAGCTTGATGCCGATCCCGCGGGTCAGCGCGATCACGCGGTCGGGGTTGTCCCAATCGGTGACGGTGGTGCGGCTGAAACCCAGCGTCCGGCCGACCTTGAGCACATCCTTGCGCATCGCCACGCGGGCCACATCCTTGCCGGGATCGACAATGGTAAGGCCCGCCGAAACCGGCGCGGGCACCGAATTGAAATCGGTGAATCCGGTTTCCGCCGTCGCGATGGCCAGCGCCCCGGCGCGGATGCCGCCATGGGCATCGCGCATGTCGCGCCGGATCTTCATGTAGCTGCTCTGGACGCCGTGCATCTCTTCGCTCACCCGGCCAAGGTAGCGATAGGTCAGCAACCCGTCCTCGCCCATTGCCTGGTGCAGCTTGTCCCAGAATTCCGCATCGTCAGTGGTGCGCAGATCGCCGGTTGCAGTCATGCTGCCCTCCTCTCGATTATTGTGAAGCCGCACGCACGGGGCGCACGATCGATCAGCCCGGACGATGTGGCTGCGCCCCGGTGGCGGCAAGCGGAATTGCCCAAGCATCACATTCGTGCATCGCTGCGGTCTTGGCATCCACGGCCATCCCACGGAGAACCATGCGGCAATTTTCCAGGGACACCCGCATGACCGCGCTCGCCGACTACCAGGACAAATACGAGTTCATCAAGCTGCGCCGCGAGGACGGCATTCTCGAGATCCGGATTCACCAGCGGAGCGGCCCGGCGAAGTGGAACTATCACCCCGGCGGCCTCCACGATGAACTGGGCGACTGCTTCTACCAGGCCGGCCGCGATCCGCAGAACCGGATCGTCATCATCACCGGCACCGGCGACGTGTTCCTCACCGAGTCCGACCTGTCGGTGCCCGATCCGCTGATGGGCACCCCGGCCTTCTGGTATCGCATCTGGAAGGAAGGCAAGGACTTGCTCGAGAACCTGCTCAACATCGAATGCCCGGTGATCGGCGCGGTCAACGGCGATGCCTTCATTCATTCCGAAATTCCGACAATGTCGGACATCGTGATCTGTTCGGATCGCGCGGCGTTTGCCGACAAGGCCCATGTGCCGAGCGGGACCGCGGCGGGCGACGGGGTGCACGTGTGGTGGCAGATGCTGCTCGGCCCCAATCGCGGCCGCCATTTCCTGCTGACCGGCACCGAAATTCCGGCGCTGCAGGCACTCGAACTCGGCGTGGTCGCTGAAGTGGTGCCGCACGCCGAGGTGAACGCCCGGGCGTGGGAAGTCGCGCGCCAGCTCAGCAAGACCAACGACTATGCGCTGCGCTATACTCGCGCGGCCTGCGTGCAGCATATCCGCCGGCGGATGATGGATGATCTGGGTCACGGACTGATGCTCGAAGGCATGGGCGTGCTGGCGCGGGTTGCCGGGCAGGGCAAGTAGCCGGCGTCAAGGCGGTCAAGGTTGTGATCTATTGCGGCTGCGCGGCGTGCGGCCATGGCAGCACGAGGCCGCCCGTGCCTATGCTGCCGCGCGAAGCCCGCAGCGGGCAATGGGAGCAGGACAGGATATGAGTCGTTTGGACATGACCGGCCGCGTCGCGGTCGTAACCGCCGGAGCGGGCGGCATCGGCGAAGGGGCCGCGATGGCGCTGGCCGCGCTCGGCGCCGACATCGCGATCGGCGACATCGACGAAGCGAACGGCGCCCGCGTGGTCGCGGCGGTGCAGGCGCTCGGCCGCAAAGCGCTGTTCAGGCCCGCCAACGCGATGGACGCCGACCAGCAGCGGGCGCTGGTCGCTGCGGCGGCGCAGGAGTTCGGCCGGATCGACATTCTGGTCAACAATGCCGGCGGCGTGAAGCACCGCAACTTCGCCAGCCAGACCGAACGCAATTGGCAGAACATCCTCAACCTCAACCTCATCTCGATGCTGGCCGCCACGCAGTCCGCCGCCGAGGTGATGAAGGCCGGGGGACGCGGCGGCGCAATCGTCAACGTCTCGAGCACCGAAGGCCTGCGCGCCGCGCCGGGGTTCAGCGTCTATGCCGCGTGCAAGGCCGCGATGATCAGCTTCACCAAGACCATGGCGCTGGAACTCGGGCCTGACGGCATCCGCGTGAACTGCATCGCGCCCGATCTCATCATCACGCCGGGCCTGGCGGAACTGATCGACGGCTCCGGCGAAAATATGTCCGACCAGGCGCGCTACACCCCGCTTGGCCGCAGTGCGAAAATGGAGGAAGCCGGCGACGTGATCGCGTTCCTTGCTTCCGACATGGCCTCATGGGTCACGGGGGCCACCCTGCCGGTCGATGGGGGCTGCACGGCCGCCGCCGGCTGGCATATCGGCGAAACCTCCGGCGAATGGGCGCTCTACAAAGCTTAACAGGATACTTGATATGACCAATGACGAAGCCATCGCACGGGCGGCCATCGCCCACCTCCAGACGACCTACAACGCCAAGGGCGATCACGGAAAATTCGACGAGATGATGACGGTGTTCGCACCCGATGCGGTCTTCGAAGTTCCGGGCGAGCGGCATGAAGGCGTAGCCGCAATCGAGGCATACATGCGCGGCGTGCTGGCGAATGCGACGCTTGCGCCGGGCAAGTCATCACCGGCCCGGCACAACCTCACCACGCGGCAAGTTGAATTCATCAGTCCCGAGGAAGCCACCGGAATCTCGTTGTTCCTGCTGATCCGGGATGGGGAAATCGTCCAGACCGGTGTCTACTTCGACCGCTACGCACTCGTGAACGGCGAATGGAAGATGTCCTATCGCCGGGTGAAAATGGAAGTCGACCGGGTCTAGGATCAGACCAGCGCGCGGAGCGGCTGGCTGGCTTCGACATCGGAACTGTCGATGAACAGTTCATCGTCCCGCGCGTTGGCGCCGAAGTAGCGCTCGTAGACCTCGTTGAATGTCGCGACCAGTTCGTCCCGGCGTTCGCGCATCACTTCGCTGATGCCGCCGATCCCGACCACCAGCAGCGGCTGGTCCGGCGTGGGCGGCAAGGCCCGCGCCAAGATCCCGCCGCCACGCGTCACGAGATCGGTGGTGAAGGCATAGCCGGCCTTGCGCACTTCGGTCAGCGTGTCCTGCAGTTCGCGGATATTGGTCGCCGGCTCGTCCTCGCCGCGCTCCGCGTTGATCCGCATCACGAGCCGCGAAACCTCCGAGTTGGAAAGCGTGCTGAGAATCGCATAACCGGCGCCCGAGTGGGCCAGCGAGCGCACAGTGCCGAGCGTCAGGTGCAGACGGGCGTGGCTGGTCGCCTGGATCACATGGATATACTGGACCTGCAGCCCGTTGCGGGCGGCCAGCACCACGGTGTCGCCGGTGCGCTCGTTGAGTTCCTTCAACATGCGCAGGATCTTGCCTTCGGCCAGACAGTGCGAATTGACCCAGCTTCCCAGCAGGGCGACGCGGCTCGATGGCACATAGAGCCGCGTGTAGGGATCATACAGCAGATAGCCCAGCGCGACGAGGCTGCGCAGCAGAGCGGACGTGCTCGACTGCGGATATCCGAGCGTTTCGGCGACTTCCATCACGGTCGACGGACGTTTCACATCGTCAAAATATTCGAGGATCTGCAGCACCCGAGCGGCTGACTTGACGGCACGGCCATCCGTGTCGGGTCGCGCGACAATGCGCTGACGTTGTTCCACAATCCTGCGACGGCTCACGGCATCTCTCCACTTCGCAAATTTATATGCGTTATTTACTATCAGCTATCGGATATCGCGCCGAGTCGTCCAGCACATTCGTGTTGCGGATCGTTTGCAATTTGCCCGGACGCGGCCAGAATCGGGACAAGCGGCGCCGATTGCCCCCGCGCGAGGGGCGTTGCGGCCGACCGTGCAGGCATGGAGAGGATGCGCAGATGATCACACCAGGCACCGAAATCACCCAGGAGCAGCGCGATGCCGCGCTTGCCCTGCTGCAGAGCTGGGACTGCCAGGCCTTGCGCGACATGGCGCAAGACAGCGCCGGCGCCGCCTTCGCGCCGGAAACCGGGGCGATCGCGTTCGAGAATATCTTCGCCCGTCTGTGGGTTCGTCCCGGCCTCGACCAGCGGGCCCGCAGCCTGCTGACGCTCGGCATCCTGATCGGCCTGCGCGCCGAGGACGAACTCCAGATCCACATGATGGTCGCGCTCGCCAACGGCGTGACGATGCAGGAACTGGAGGAAGTGGTCTATCACGCCAGCGGCTATGCCGGCTTCCCGGCGGCGAACGTCGCCCGCCGCGCCGCCGTTGCCGCGTTCCGCAAGGAAGGGCTGATCGACTGAACGCTGGAATGCCGGCGCGCGAACGGCATCGGCCCCGAAAAACCGATGGCCCCAAACGACAATGGCCGGACGTTTTCACGCCCGGCCATTGCCCAAAATCAAACCCGTGTGGGTTAGTCGATGTAGCCGAGCACGGTGCTTACCGGATGGGTTTCGCCCGGCTGGATAACGATCCGCAGCGTCCCCGAGGCCGGAGATTCGACCTCGTTGGTCGACTTGTCGGATTCCAGCGAGAAGAGCGGATCGCCTTCCTTGACTGCGGCGCCATCGGCCACCAGCCATTCGGCAATCTGCCCTTCCGTCATCGAGAACCCGAGTTTGGGCAAGAGAATTTCGGTCGCCATTGTTACCCCATTACCTTGCGAACCGCGGCTTCCACGCGTTCGCGGCTCCAGATGAAGTCCTTCTCCAGCGCCGAAGAGAACGGCACCGGCGAATATTTCGCGCCAATCCGTTCGATCGGCGCCTTGAGCTTCCCGAAACACGTTTCGCTGATCCGGGCGGCGATTTCAGCGCCCACGCCGAACCGCTTGACGGCCTCGTGCACGATGACCACCCGCCCGGTCTTGCCGACCGAAGCGAAGATCGCCGCCTCGTCCATCGGCACGATTGTGCGCAAGTCGATCACTTCGACCGAGATGCCCTCTTCGGCCAACTGGTCGGCAACCGCGATGCAATCGAGCACCGGGCGGCCATAGCTGACCAGCGTCACGTCGGAACCTTCGCGCGGGATCGCCGCCTTGCCCAGCGGCACGCGGTGTCCCGGCGGCGGCGCGTCGCCCGGCGTGAACATCAGGATGCCGTTTTCGACGAAGATGCACGGATTGTCATCCTCGATGCACGAAAGCAGCAAGCCCTTGTAGTCGGCCGGGTTTGACGGAATGACGACCTTGAGCCCGGCGGTATGTGCCATCCAGGCTTCCAGCATGTCGCTGTGCTGGCCGCCCAGGCTGTTGCCCGCGCCGGTGAGCGTGCGAATGGTCAGCGGGACAGCGGTCGCGCCGCCCGACATGTAGCGGATCTTCGCGGCGTGATTGACGATCTGGTCCATCGCGACGGTGAAGAAGTTCATCAGCATGATCTCGGCCACCGGGCGCATCCCCGCGATAGCCGCGCCGACCGCCGCACCGACGATCGCCTGCTCGGCAATCGGGGTCGACTTCACCCGGTGATCGCCGAACCGGGTCGACAGCCCCTGCGTGACCTTGATGACGCCGCCGCCTTCCGGATCAGCGACGTCTTCGCCGAAGACCAGCACGGTCGGGTCGTTCTCCATGGCTTCGGTCAAAGCCATGTTGACGGCCTGGGCGCCTGTGATCTGCGCGACCTTGGTGTCTGCACCCGCGCTCATGCCTCGATCTCCTCAAGATAGATGTCGCGATTGAGTTCAGCCGCATCGGGCCAGGGCGAGTTCAGCGCGAAATCGACTGCTTCGTCGAGGTCTGCGTTGATCTTCACCTCGATCGCATCCAGTTCAGCCTCGGTCGCGTGGCCGCCTTCGAGCAGCAGCTTGCGGAACCGCGGAACCGGATCCTTTTCCTTGGCCGCAGCCATGACGTCGGCCGGGATATAGTGGCTGTCATCACCGTTGGTGTGGCCTTCGAAACGGAAGGTCATCGCTTCGATCAGAGTCGGCCCGCCGCCGGAACGCGCGCGGGTGATGGCTTCGTTCGCCGCCTTCCACATCGCTACCGGATCGTTGCCGTCAACGGTCATCGCCGGCATCGAATAGGACGCGCCGCGATCGGACACCTGCTTGACCGCTGTTCCCTTTTCAAACGCGGTGTGTTCGCCATAGCGGTTGTTGCTGCACACGAAGATCACCGGCAGCTTCCACAGCGACGCAAGGTTCAGGCCTTCGTGGAAGGCGCCGATGTTGCTGGCGCCATCGCCGAAATTGGTAACCGTTACGCGCCCATCGCCCTTGAGCTGCGAGGCCCAGGCGAGCCCATTGGCAATCGGAATGCCCGAACCGACGATCCCCGTGGTCACCACCACGCCGGCGGCCGGGTGCGTGATGTGCATCGGCCCGCCCTTGCCCTTGCAACTGCCGGTCGCACGGCCGGCATACTCGGCCCAGAGCTGCTTCAGCGGCACACCCTTGGCGAGGTGATCGTGCAGCCCGCGATAGATCGTGACGACATAGTCATCGGGATTGAGCTGGGCGCAGATCGCGGAGGGAATCACCTCCTGCCCGCGCGGCGAATAGTGCGGAGTGACGATCCGGCCGGAGCGAATCACCCTGCGGATGCGTTCGTCGGTCAGCTTGATCAGCATGACGCGGCCGTAAACGTCGCGCAGTTCGGCGGTACCGGGCTCTGCCGGGAAATTTTGGTGCGTAGACATGGGCTCCCTCTCGCACTTGCTTAGTTATCCACCCTTGCCACATTGCGAACAATCCCGGAAGGGTGAGACGATCATGCACGCATCTATAACGAAAGAGCAAGAATGTGTTGCCGAATAATGGTTCGGTTTCACATTCCGGATTGATAGGCTCAGGCCGAGAGGGACATCGCAATATGAATTTCAGCCAGCAACTGCGTGCCGCGATCCACGCAAACCCAGAAAAGCCCGCGATGGATTTCAAGGGGCGGGTGTTCACCGGAGGCGAGATCGCCGGGCTTGCCGACCGCACGCTGGCCCTGCTCGATGCGGCAGGCATCGAACAGCGCGCGTCGATCGGCGTCGTCGTGCGCAACAAGCCGCTTCACGCCGGCGCCATGCTCGGACTGCTCACCGGCGATCGCTGGCTGACCACAGTCTATGCGATGCAGGCCCCCGGCAGCATCGCGCAGGAACTGCGCGACAGCCGGTTTGCCGCAGTGATCGCCGACCGGATCGACTGGACCCCGGAAGTGGTGGCCGCCGCCCGCGAATGCGGCACTTTCGGCCTCGTGCTCGATCTTGAAGCGGCCGAGCCGATCAGCGTGCATCCCGAGCTGACCCAGCCGGGCGCCGGGCCATTCCGGACCATGGACGGCGAGCCGGGGCTCGAAATCCTTTCGAGCGGAACCACCGGCAAGCCCAAGCGGATCGTCTTCCCGACCCGCATCCTGGTGCGGATGATCGACAGCGTTAAGGTCGCCAACATGGGCAAGGCGCCGCCCAGCATCCTGTCATGGCCCTATAGCGGGATCGGCGGGATGTGCGATCTGGTCGCCTCGCCGATGCTGGGCCGCCACGTTTCGCTGCTGGAACGCTTCAACGTTGACGACTGGGTGGAAGCGGTGGAGCGGCTGAAGCCCGAAACCGTGGTCGGCGTGCCGCCCATCGCCCGCATGGTGCTCGACGCCAAAGTCCCCAGGGAGCGGCTGGCCGGGGTGAAATACTTCGTCGGCGGCAGCGCGCCGATGCCGCCCGAGCTGCAGGACGAGTTCGAGGAAACCTATGGCATCAAGGTGATCTGGGCCTATGGCGCAACCGAGTTTTGCGGGACCATCATCAGTTGGACACCCGACCTGCACGAACAGTTCCGCAAGACCAAGGCGGGCGCGATGGGCAAGGCCCTGCCGGGCATCGACCTGCGCGTGATCGACGTCGAGACCGGCGAGATTCTGCCCCCCGGCCGGCAGGGTTACCTGGAGGCGCTCGTGCCGCAGGTCCGCGATGAATGGATCAGCACCACCGATCTGGTCGAGATCGACGAGGACGGCTTCGTGTTCCATCGCGGCCGCGGCGACGGGGCGATCGTGCGGGGCGGACACAAGGTGATCCCCGAGAAGGTCGGCGATTGCCTGCGCGACCACCCGGCCGTGCTCGATGCGGCCGTGGTCGGCCTGCCGGACCGGCGCCTGGGCGCGGTGCCGGTTGCCGTGGTAGAACTGAAGGCCGATGTCGCAGCGGTCGACGAGGCCGCGCTGAAGGAGCATGTCCGCGCCGCGCTCACTACGCCGCAGGTGCCGGTGGCGATCCGGATCGTCGACAGGATCCCCCGCACCACCTCGCTCAAGGCCGATCTGGGCGCGGTGCGCAAGATGTTCGAGGATCAACTGGCCGGCTGAACCGCCCGCAGACCGCCAATCCGAGCGGAGCCGCCGTCGCGCCGGCTCCGCTCAGTTGCGCGCCACGGCCCCGTCGGCGGCGCGCCAGCCGGTCCAGATGCAATCCGCCAGCGACAAGCCGCTGATGTACCAGTTCGCGCAGATTCCGGCCGCGTTGCGACCTGCGGCATGGAGCCCCGGAATCGGCACGCCATCGGGCCGCAACACGGCTCCGGTGTCATCATCGACCCGCAGCCCGCCCAGCGTGATCCCCGGCACCGGGTTCAACCGGATGCCGCCCGAAACGTCGAACGCATAGAATGGTCCGCTCTGCAGCGGCACGCAGTTCGCGGCGTTCTTGCCTTCGGCGTCCGGCGTGCCGCTGACGATGTCGGCATTGTAGCCGCTGATCGTCGCGACCAGATTGCCCGCGGGAATGCCCAGCTTGCGCTCCAGCTCCGCCAGCGAATCGGCCTTGATCTGCTTTCGCAGCATGCCGCGCAACTGCATCTGCTGGTAGCGCTGGATCTGGTCGGAATTGATCTCCGCCACGGCCTTTTCCTGGACGGCATGATCGACCACGATCCAGCCCTTGCCGCCGCTTTTGGCGAACAGTGCCTCGCCCAGCCGCGCGCCATATTGCTCCTCGTTGGTGAGGCGCCGGCCATCGCTTCCCACCATGACCGCCTTCATCCAGTCGTAGGGCGGATTGATGAACCGCCACGCCGAAACGTTATCGATCTTGAGCACATCGCCCCCGGCGGAAACGCCGAGCTGGATGCCCGAACCATCATCGCCCACCGTGCCGAGCGGCGCGACATCGACATATTTCGACGCGATCGTCTCCACCATCGGGCGGTTGTTGATGAAGCCGCCGGCCGCCAGCGTGATCCCGCGCCGCACGCGCACCAGGCGCGGCTTCGCATACTTTGCCTCCAGCGCTGCGGTGGCCTGCCATACGTGCTTCGACGCGCCGATCAGCGAAAGGATCATGTTGGTGCCCGCAGCATAAAGCTTGCGGTGCCGCCATGCTGCAAAGGTGCCCTGCGGGATCGACCAGAGCTCCGCGCCGACCACCGCGCCGGTCTTGTCGAGCACCAGCCGCCGGGCCGCCGTGTGCCAGCTCGTCCGCACGTTGGGCGCGCGCGCCGCCGCCTGCTTCATCGCGTGCATGATGAAGACGCCGCCGAACACGGCCTTGGACTTGAAGGTCGGCTTGGCGCGATGTCCGCGCGGCGCGGGCGTGGCCCGCTGCGCCGCCTCGGGCACCGTCTCGTTGCCCGAATAGTAGATGTAGAACTCGTCGGTCGGATAGGACGTTTTCTTGTGCGTGGCCGGGCCGCCGAACACCACCCCCTGCTTTTCCATCCAGCGGATCACCTGCGGGCTGTCGTCGCAGAACCGGCGCAGGGTTTCGGGCTTGATGAAGTCCTCGGTCTCGTGGCCCAGGTAGTTGTAAAGGTTGTCGGTCGAATCCTCGACCCCCGCCTCGCGCTGGACGTGCGTGCCGCCCGCATAGATGATCCCGCCGGAAAGCTCGCTCGCCCCGCCGCCGGTGAAGCGATCCGCGACCAGCACCGAGATATCCGGACGTTCGGCCGCCTTCATCGCCGCCGACGCACCGGCAAGACCGAAGCCCACCACCAGCACATCGCACGCATCGTCCCACGGCGCGGTTTCCGCGTCATCGATGATCAGCGGCCGATTGACGGGCGTTCCCGCCGAGGCCTTGAACCTCAGCAGCTCCTTCGGGTCCATCGCGCGCCGCCTTAGCGCGACTGGCGCGGCGAAGCGGCCGCGCAGAACACCATCTTGACCGTTTCGAGATCGATCGCGTCGCTCATCACCATCGCCGGCGTGTCCACGCGCGACTGGATGCCCTCCATGACCATCGCCTGGTCGGCGGTATCGAGCTCATAGACCGTGACGTAGCTCCATTCGCCGCCGTCGGTGGTGAAGCGCTGCGCGGCGACCACGCCCGGAATCTTCAACAGGTCGGGAATGTGCTGCTCATCATACCAGCGGTTATATTCGGCTTCCTTGCCCGCAGCCGGATTGGAATAGACGAGCAGTTGCGCAACAGCCATGATCAGGACTCCCGGTTGAATTTAGTTATACAGCGATGATCAACAATGCGGCGCGACTTGGCAAGCGCCTCCTTGCAATTCGGCGCCGCCGCACCGCAGGTGATCCTCCTTGTGTTATGATTTCGCCGGGCCGGTCGCAGGCTTTGCGGCCATCCGCCGGCGGGAGTAGATCGCTGGCACGGGTTTTTGCAGGTTGGGGAGTGCAGCATGGTTCGCGGATTGGACAAGGGCCAGAAGGCCGCCCTGATCGTCAACGAGATGCAGCGCGGGGTGGTCGAGGACAGCCTCTATCGCGGATTGATCGATGAAGTGAACCGCAAGGGCATCATCCCGAAAATCGCGCTGCTGGTCGCCTCGTTCCGCGCCAAGGGCCTGCCGGTCGTCCATAGCCATGTCGTCCATCGGCCTGATTATGCCGATGTCCTGCCCAATACGATGATCATGTCGCTGGCGCACCGCTCGTGCAGCATGGTGCGCGGCACGCGGGAGGTCGAGCCGATCGATGCGCTCGCCCCAATCGAATCGGACTTCGTGCTGGAGCGTCCGTTCGGCCTTGGCTCGTTCTACGGCACCGGGCTCGATTCGCTGCTGCGCCGGCTCAAGGTCGATACGCTGGTCTGCGTGGGCGTTTCGGCCAATGTCGCGCTTTCGGGGCTGACGCTGGGCGGCACCGACCGGGGCTATCAGGTGATCCTCCCGCGCGATTGCATGGCCGGCGCCACGCCGGACGCCGAGGAGCAGATGATCGAGCACCAGTTCAAGATGCTCGCGACGATTACCGCCAGCAGCGATGTGATCGCCGCGCTCTGACCGGCGCCATGACAGGAAACAGTTCCATGCGTGAATTCGCGATCGAATGGCGCGACGACGACGTTCGCGCCGTGCTGGACCGGGTCGCCGCGACCCGCCTGCCGCAAGTGCCGGTTTCGGGCTGGGACGCCGGGTGCGATCCCGCCTTCCTCGAACGTTTCCGCGCGCACTGGCTGGGCGCATATGACTGGCGCGCCGCGCTGGCCGACCTGAACCGCTATCCGCAGTTCATTGCCGAGGTCGATGGGCTCGACATCCATTTCCTTCACGTGCGCGGTGAAAGCGAAGGCCGGCGCCCGCTGCTGCTGACTCACGGCTGGCCCGGCTCGCATTACGAATTCTTCGCTGTGATCGAGGAACTGGCCTTCCCGTCACGCTTCGGCGGCAAGCCGGATGACGCCTTCGACCTCGTGATCCCGAGCCTTCCGGGCTACGCCTACAGCGGCAAGCCCGCCGCGCCGATCGGCCCGCGCGGGACCGCGAAGCTGTGGAACACGCTGATGACCGAAGTGCTCGGCTATCCGCATTATCTGGCGCAGGGCGGTGACTGGGGCTCGATCGTCACCTCGTTTCTCGGCGCCGATCATGCCGGGCCGGTGCGCGGCATCCACCTCAACATGCTGCCGTTCCGTTCGCCGCTGCCGCCCGAGGACGAAGCCGGCAAGCAGTGGCTGGCCGCCGGGGCGCAAACCGGGATCCTCTACAGCGGCTATTCGCACCTGCAGATGACCAAGCCCAACCCGCTGGCCTTCATGGCGGCGGGCAATCCGCTGGGGCAGGCCGCGTGGATTCTCGAGCGCTTCCACGACTGGGCCGATCTGGGCGGGCGCGAGGTCGATGAGGTGTTCGGCATGGACCACCTCATCACCAACGCGATGCTCTACGTCATGCCCGAAAGCTTCGCGTCGTCGCTTTATTACTACTACGGTTTTGCGCGCGAAGGCCTCGCCGCGCTCGCCACCACGCGGTGCGACACGCCGACCGCCTATGCCGCTTTCCCCGGAGACGCGCTGATGGCGCCGCCGCCGCGCAATTTCGCCGAACGGATGTACAACATCACCCGCTGGACGCCGATGCCGCGCGGCGGCCACTTCGCGGCGATGGAGCAGCCGCGCCTGTTCCTTGACGATGTGCGCGCATGGGGTCGGGAAATCTGGCCTTGAGCGCAGCGCTCGCCCCGCTGCTGGACGCGTTCGCGCCCGGCATGGATATCTACCTGCCCGGCACCACCGCCGAAGTGGCTGAGCTGGCCGACGCGCTTTCGGCCGAACCGGAGCGGTTGCGCGGCGTTCACGTGCGCGGCTGCTTCGTGCCCGGCATGAACGCGTTCGACTATGCCAGGCTGCACCCCGAAGCGCGGCTCACCACGTTCATGCTGCCGGCGCAGATGCGCGAATCGTTCAGGGCCGGGCGGATCAACCTGATCGGGCGCACCTATCGCGGCGCGGCCGACACGCTGGCGGCGGCCGAATACGATCTGGCCATTGCCCACGTTGCCCCGCCCGGCCCGGACGGGCTTTGCTCGCTTGGCATCGCCAGCGATTTCGCGCCGCTCGTCTGGCCCCGGGCAAGGCGCCGCGCGCTGATCATCAACCCGGACATGCCGGTCCCGCCCCGCGCGCTCAAGCTTCCGCTGGCCGAGGCGGACATCGTGGTCGAGTGCGCCGGTCCGCTCGTCACCATGGCGGACAGCCCGGCCGGGGAAGAAGCCGAACGGATCGCCCGGCGCGTGGCCGCGCTCATTCCGGACGGCGCCCATCTCCAGACCGGGATCGGCGGCGCACCCGGCGCGATCTGGAACTTCCTGACGGATCACAAGGAGCTGACGCTCTATTCGGGCATGGCCAACGACGGGTTGCTGACGCTTGCCGAAGCCGGCGCTCTGGCGCCTTCCGGCCATGTCGCGGGCATCGCTTATGGATCGCGGGCATTTTACGACAGCCTCGCCCGGACCGATCTGATCGATTTCCGGACCGTGATCGACACGCACGGATTTCCCCAGCTCAGCGCCCGGCCCCGGCTTCACGCGATCAACGGCGCGCTGGAAGTGGATCTGTTCGGACAGGTCAACGTCGAATGGCAAGGCGGCAAGCTGGCGAGCGGGGTCGGCGGCGGGCCGGACTTCATGCGCGGTGCCGCCGCCTCGCCGGGCGGACGCTCGATCATCGCCCTGCCCTCGACCGCGCGCAAACGCTCGCTGTCCCGCATCGTCGCGCGGCTGAGTTCCCCGAGCACCGGCATCGCCCGCTCGGACAGCGACACCGTCGTCACCGAGCATGGCGTGGCTGAACTGCGCGACAAGGGGATCGACGCGCGGGCCGAAGCGCTGATCGCGATCGCCGATCCGGCCTTCCGCGACGACCTGGCAGAATCGTGGCGAGCCCTGCGCGCAACGTTCTGAGCCTGGCCGAGGGCTGCATCCTCTCCGTGCTGGTTACTGCCAAAATCCCGCAAAGCGCATTGCATCCGCGCGGATTGCTGTATTGTCTGCAACCGATGCGTCGGCAACAAGACCGGCGAATGGCGGAGAAGCATGAACAATCCTCAACCCGACCTGGCCAAATTGCTGCAACCGATGTTCGGCAATGCGCCCGACCGTCCGGCGATCCGCCACAACGATATCTGGTACGACTGGGGCTGGGTGCAAGCGGTGATGCGCGGCGTGACCGAGGCGCTGAACGAGGCGGGAATTCCCACCGACCGGCCGGTCGCCGTGATCGCGCGCAACCGGCCGTCGTCGGGCGCCAACCTGCTGGCGCTGCTGGCCGCGGGACGCTCGATCAGCATGATCTATGCGCTGCAGTCCGCCGGGGGCATGGCAGCCGATCTGCGCGCGATTCGTCCGGCCGCGCTGATCGCCGACGTGCAGGACTGGAACGACGAGCTGCTCGCCGCCGCCCGCGAGGTCGGCTGTCTTGGGCTGAAGCTTGAGGATCAGGCCGCAGCAGTCGTCACCATCGTCACGCCGCGCGATCCGGCCAGGGCCGCTTCGCACCATGAGCCCTTCGCCGTGCCGGGAATCGAACTGCTCACCAGCGGGACGCCCGGCAAGCCGAAGCGGCAGTTAATCAGCGCGACCTTGATCGCGCGGGCGATGATCCTCGAAAGCACGATCTATCGAAACGCCGATTCGCGGGGCACCGAACTCCCCCACCCGATGATCCTGCCCTTTCCGTTCGGCAACATTTCCGGGCTCTATACCTTCCTGCCGATGGCGGTCGCCGCGATCCCGATCCTCATGCTCGAGAAGTTCGACATCGATGTGTGGATCGATTGCGTGAAGAAATACCGGCCGAAGTCGATGAGCCTGCCGCCGGCGGGCATGCACCAGTTGCTGGAACGCAACTTGCCGAAAGAAGACCTGGCGAGCCTGGCCTTCCTGGCCTCAGGCGCCACCCGGATCGACCCGGCCCAGATCGACCAGATCCTGGAGCGCTATGGCCTTCCGATCCTGTCGAGCTATGGCGCCACGGAATTCGGCGGTCCGGTCACCAACATGACTTACGAGATGCACCAGCAATTCGGCTCGGCGAAACGCTTCAGCGTCGGCCGGCCGTGGGCGGGCGCCGAGCTGCGGGTGGTTGACGAGGATGATTTCACGCCGCTGCCGGCGGGCAAAGCCGGCCTGCTCGAAGTGATGGCGCCGCGCATCGGCACGCACTGGATCCGCACCACCGATCTCGGGTTGATCGACGAGGACGGGTTCATCTATATTCTCGGTCGTGCCGATGGCGCGATCAGCCGGGGCGGGTTCAAGATCGTGCCGGATGTCGTGGTCGATGCGCTGCTGCTGCACCCCGCCGTCGGACAGGCGGCGGTGGTCGGGTTGCCCGATCCCCGGCTCGGGCAAATCCCGGTGGCCGCCGTGGTGCTGAAGGCAGGCGCTTCCGTGAGCGAGGAAGAACTGAAGGCCCACGCCCGCGCGCAGCTTTACACCACGCATGTCCCGGCGCGCTTCAAGATCGTCGATGCGCTGCCGCTTACCGTGTCGCTCAAGGTCAGCCTGCCGGCCGTCGCCGCGCTGTTCGACGCGGTCTGACGAGGCGCGTTTCCTGCTCAGCAATCGCCCGGCTCAACGAACGCCCGGCTCAGAGCAGCAGCCCGGCAGCATGGATGACGAGGCCGAACAGGCCGCCGACCAGCGTGCCGTTGATCCGGATGAACTGCAGATCGCGCCCCACCGCCCCTTCGATCCGCAGGGTGACGGTCGATGCGTCCCACCGCTTGACCGTTTCGGATACAAGCCGAACAATTTGAGCGCCATAACGGTTCACAATCCCCACCAGCGTGCGGCGGGCGAAGCGATTGATCAGGCGCTGGAGCCGGCGATCATCGCGCAAGGCACCGCCAAGTTCCGCCGCCGCCTGGCCAAACGTGGCGCCAAGCCCGGTGGCCAGCGCCGCATCGGGATTGCGCACCGCCTGCAATAGCGATGCCCGCATCCGCTCCCACATTGCATCGAGCCAGGCGCCGACCGCCGGGTCCGCCAGCAGTTCATGCTTCAGCGCGGCGACCTTGCCATGCATCGCCGGATCGTGGACCAGATCGCGGGCGAGCGTTTCCAGCCCTTCCTCGACCTTGCGGCGCAAGCGGTGATCGGGATCGACGATCGTTTCGGCGAGCAGCTTGTAAAGGCCGTCAAGCACCGCATTTGCCAGCTTTTCGTCCAGTCCGGTCCAGCGCAGGATCGCGTTGGCCCGTTCGTGAATGAGCGAGCGGACCAGTTCCTCGTTGTCTTCCAGCGTCAGCGCGGCCCAGCGCAGGATGCTTTCCATCACCGGCAGGTGGCGCCGGTCGGCGATCGCAGCGGACAGCATCTGCCCGAGCAGCGGCGCGACATCGAGCTTTTCGAGCTGGCCGCGCAAGCCCTGCTTTACCATGCCGCCAAGCTGCTCGGGATCGAGCGATTCGAGCACATCGCCCATCATCCCCAGCGCCCCGTCGCGCAGGCGGGATTCGCCGGTCCGGGGATTGGCCAGGAATTCGCCCGCCGCCGCGGCAAGGTTCATCCCCATCATCCGCCGTGCGACGACTTGCGGGGTCAGAAAGTTCTGCCGCAGGAACGTCGCCATCGTATCGGCGATCCGGTCCTTGTTTTCGGGAATGATCGCGGTGTGCGGGATCGGCAGGCCGAGCGGGCGCCGGAACAGCGCGGTGACCGCGAACCAGTCGGCCAGCCCACCGCCCATCGCCGCCTCGCTGAAGGCCAGTACCCATTCCCATGCGGGATGCGCGCCCTGAAAATACCGCGCGACCACGAACACACTCGCCATCGCGACCAGCATGCCCGTCGCGACCCGCCGCATGGTCCGGGCGCGATCGGCGGTGAGGTCCGCCCCGGCAACGGAACCGGGCGCGGCCCCTGCCGGAACAGGCGGCGCAGGCTGGCCCGGACTCACTCGGCCGGCTGCGCGGCGGCATCGTCCGGTGCGTGCGATGTCGCGGGGTGCGCATGGTGCGGCTCGAACGTGAGGAGCCGGCGACGCAGGGCCGGCCCCAGGCGCTTTTCGAGGCCGTCGGCCAGGCTGAACGCGGCCGGCACGATCAGCAGGGTCAGCGCGGTGGACATGACCAGCCCGCCGATCACGACAATGCCCATCGGCGCGCGCCACGCCGCATCACCGGACAACGAAACGGCCGTCGGCACCATGCCCGCGGTCATCGCGACGGTCGTCATCACGATCGGCACCGCGCGCTTTTGCCCGGCCTCGACAATGGCGTCGAACTTGTTGCGGCCCGCCGCCATTTCCTCGATCGCGAAATCGATCAGCAGGATCGAGTTCTTCGCCACGATGCCGAACAGCATCAGCATCCCGATCAGCACCGGCATCGAGATCGGCTGACCGACAAAGCCCAGCGCCAGCAAGCCGCCCAGCGGAGCCAGGAACAGCGAACCCATGTTGACCAGCGGCGAAACGAACCGGTGGTACAGCAGCACCAGCACCGCGAAGACCAGCAGAATGCCGGAAATCACCGCGAACAGGACGTTGGTGATCATTTCCTGCTGCCAGCGATCTTCGCCGAACGGGGTGTTCGAGACCCCGGCGGGCAGGTTCTTCATGACCGGCAGGGCATTGATCGCCTTGGTCGCGTCGCTCTTGATCACCCCTTGCGCCAGATCGGCGCCGATGAACACGCGGCGCTGCTGGTTATAGCGCTGGATGCTGGTCGGCCCCGACCCGAGCGAGATATCGGCCACGCGCGAGAGCGGTACGGTGCCGCCGCTCGCGGTCGGCACCGGCAGGTTGGCAAGATTGGACAAGTTTCGCCGCGCCTCCTCGGGCATCCGCACGCGGATCGGAACCTGCCGGTCGGCCAGCGAGAACTTGGCGGCGTTCTGGTCGATCTCGCCGATCGTCGCGATGCGGATCGCCTGGCTCAGCGCCTGGGTGGTCACGCCCAGGCTGGCGGCCAGATCGAGACGCGGCCGGATCACCACTTCGGGGCGGCGCAAATCGGCGCTGATGCGCGGCGCGACGACCTCCTTCAGGCCCTTCATCTGCTCGACCAGCCGGGTCGCGGTGGCTTCGAGCAGCACCGGATCGGATCCGGCCAGCATGATCGAGATCGGGCGGCCGCTGCCGCTGCCCGCCCCCGGGCCATTCATCGACTGGAAGGTGATCCGCGCGTCGGGCAATTGCTGCAGCACCGGCGTCAGCTCGCGCTGGAAGGCCAGCAGCGTCTTGTCGCGATCCTTGCGCAGGACGACGAACACGCGGGCGTTGCCTTCTTCCACCCGTTCCAGCACGGCATCCACCTCCGGCCGATCGCGCATGATGCGGCCGACATCGTCCGCAACCGCCTCGGTCTGCCGGATGGTCGTGCCCGGAACCATCTCGATCTTGAGCTGGGTAATGTCGCCGTTGGCGTCCGGAAAGAACTGGGTCGGCAGCGCCATGAACAGCACCACGGTGAGACCGAGCGCCCCGCCCGCGATCCCGATCATCGCGACGCGGTGATCCCGCAGGCGCGCCGCGAGACGATGGCGCAGTGCCAGCCGCCCCTGCCCGTCGCGGTGGCGTGCCCGGTAGCGCATCGCCTTGGCGGTATCGAGCGACCAGTGCAGAATATCGAGATAGAGGGTCATCATCCGGCCGCCGACGTGCTCGGTCTCGCCATGGGCCTTGAGAAAATAGGCCGCCACCATCGGCGTGATCATCCGGGCGACGGCCAGGCTCATCAGTACCGAGGCCACGACCGTCAGGCCGAAATTCTTGAAGAACTGGCCCGAGATGCCGGGCATCAGCCCAACGGGCAGGAACACCGCGACGATCGAGAAGGTCGTCGCGACGACCGCCAGGCCGATCTCGTCCGCCGCATCGATCGCGGCCTGATAGGCGGTCTTGCCCATGCGCATGTGCCGCACGATGTTCTCGATCTCAACGATCGCGTCATCGACCAGAACGCCCGCGACCAGCCCCAGCGCCAGCAGCGACATCTGGTTCAGCGTGAAGCCCAGCAGGCTCATGAACCAGAAAGTCGGGATTGCGGACAGCGGGATCGCGATCGCTGAAATGAGCGTCGCCCGCCAATCGCGCAGGAAGAAAAACACGACCACGACCGCAAGGATCGCGCCCTCGACCATGGCGGCCATCGAACTGTCGTATTGCCGCTTGGTGTAATCGACCGTGGTGACCAGCTTGGTGAAGTGGAGGCCCGGGTTGGTCTTTTCGAGTTCCTTGAGGGCCGCGAACGTGTTGTCGTAGACGCTGACGTCCGAAGCGCCGCGAGCGCGGGTGATCCCGAAGGTGACGACCTGCCGGCCATTCATCTTGGCGATCGAGGTGATTTCGCCAAAGCTGTCGCGCACGGTGGCGATATCGGCCAGTTTGACCGTGCGCCCGCCGGCGATCGCAATTTCGGTCTGCGACAGGGCGAAGGCATCGCGGGCATTGCCCAGCACCCGGACAGACTGGCGCGAACCGGCAATCTCGGCGCGGCCGCCCGCAGCATTGGTGTTGAGCTGGCGCAAGACCGTGTTGATCTGGGCGGCCGTGACGCCCGCCGCCTGGACGCGCGCCGGATCGAGCGTGACGAGGATTTCGCGGTCCACCCCGCCGCCGCGCACGACCGATGCCATCCCTTCGATCGCCAAAAGCCGCTTCGCCACCGTATCGTCAGTGAACCACGAAAGCTGTTCGAGGGTCATGTCCTCGGCCGAAACGGCGAAGTACGCGATCGGATCGGACGACGTGTTGGCCTTGATCACCGACGGTTCGAGAATGCCGTCCGGCAGTTCGCCGCGCACCTGATCGACCGCGTTCTTGACCTCGTTGACCGCCTCGTTGACGTCCTCGCCGATCTGGAATTCGATCATCGTCTGGCTGCGGCCTTCCGACGCGGTCGAGCTGATCGCCTGCACCCCGGCGATCGAGCGCACGGCCGATTCGACCCGCTGCGTGACCTGCTTTTCGATCTCGGTCGGGGCCGCGCCGGGCTGGGCGATGGTGATGATCACCATCGGAAACTCGATGTCCGGCTGCTGCTGGACTTCCATCCGCATGAAGCTGACGATGCCCATCAGCATCAGCCCGGCGAACAGCACCAGCGGCACCACCGGATTGCGGATCGACCAGGCGGAGATGTTGCGGAAGTTCATCGCGGTCGCTTCATTCCGACCCGCTCAGGGCCGAGCCGGCGCGGGTTTCGCCAGACCGGACTGGATCGGACCGGGCTGGATCGGACCGGGCTGGGCCGGACCGGGCTGGGCCGGGGCGGATTGGGCCGGGGCGGAGTGGGCCGGTTTCGGCTGGACCCGCTTCGGGTTGACGGTTTCACCCGGCTGGAGGAAGCCGCCGGCGCGCAGCACCACGCGCTCGTCGCCGCTGAGCCCCGCCGTCACCGCGATCCCGTCGCCGGTCACCATCCCGGTCGTGACCGGGCGCCGCACGACGCGGTTACCCTCGCCGACGATATAGACGTAGCTGCCCTTGGCGTCGGACAGCAGCGCCGATTCCGGCAGCTTGGGCGCCACCAGCGTACCCGCGCGGATGACCACGCTGGCAAAGCCGCCAGGCCGCAATTCGGGCGAATAGGACAGCGCGATCCGGGCCGTGCCCTGCCGGGTCTGCGGATCGATCACCGGGGAAACCTGCCAGACCTGCCCGGTAAAGGTGCGATCGGACCCGACCGGAGTGACCTCGGCCATGATGCCGGGCCGGACAGCGGCGAGATCGATTTCCGAGAGCCGCGCCTGAAGTTCGATTTCACCGCCCCGGGCAATCCGGAACAGCACGCCGCTGCCCCCGCCGACGACCTGGCCCCGTTCGACCCGGCGTTCGAGCACGAGGCCATCGGCGGGCGCGACGATGTTGAGCCGCGCCGCCTGCGCACGCAATTGCGAGAGCGTGGCCTGCGCCACTTCCACGCGCGCGTTGGCGGCATCGCGTGTCGCCGTGAGCCGGTCGACATCGGCCTTGGAGATGAACCCGCGATCGACCAGCTTGAGCGCCCGGTCCAGATTGGACTGCGCCAGCCGGGCATCGGCCCGGGCCACCTGAACCTGCGCGGCCTGGCTCGCCTGCTGCTGGCTCTGCACCGAGCGATCGATCACCGCGAGGGTCTGCCCCTGGCGCACCCAATCGCCCGCATCCACGAGCACATCCGCGACTTCGCCGCCCTCGCCCACCGCGCCGACCGGCATTTCGCGCCGCGCGGCAATGATGCCGGTCGCGTTGATAACGCCGGCGATGGTGGTGCGGCCGGGCGAGATCACCGAAACCGTGGCGGCCTGCTGGCTTTTGTCGACGCCGGATTCCGCAGTGTCGTTGCGATGCAGGAAGAACCAGAGCGCCACGACGAACAGCGCCACCGCGCCGACGATCAGCCAGATCCGCCGGCGGCCGTAGCGATCTGCGCCCGCCAGTTCCTCCAGCTCATCACCGGGTTCGCTGTCCGCGGTTTCGATCGTGGTTTCGTAATTCATCGCTACAACTGACTCGCGCGGCGGCAGCGCGCCATGCGAGGCGCCCGACTGTATTGCATAAGTAGAACACGTTGGGCAACCCTGAAGGCACCGTAGCGCCTTTAGGGAACGCGCCATAAACCCGGCGGAGAACCGTGGCAATCCGGCACTGCCCGAACGGGCACATTACTTACACTTTGCGACAATTCGGGCGGCAGTTTGGGGAGCAATTCGCGCGACGGCTCAACCGGTCGCGCGCGCAGTTACGGCGATGCTTGCGCCGGGCTCGGCACCCGGAGCCGGCAACCAGTGGCCGAGACAGGACGGCGCCGGCCGGACCCGGGGGACCGGCCGGCCGTCAGGCGCAACGGTGCCGTTGCCCGTCAGCCGGACATAGTCTGTATTCGGTCAGTATTTGAGCTGGCGCTCGTAGAGGTCGCGGTAGTGCTGAATCCGCGTGACGCGCAGGCCCTGCATGCCGGAACGATCGACCGCGCGCTGCCACGAGGCGAACTCTTCCAGGGTCAGGTTATAGCGCTCGCAGACTTCCTCGATCGTCAGCAGGCCGCCGTTAACGGCGGCAACGACTTCCGCCTTGCGCCGCACGACCCAGCGGGTGGTGGTTGGAGGGGGGAGCGATTCGAGGGTGAGCGGCTCGCCAAGCGGCCCGATCACCATCGCCGGTCGGATTTTCTGGTTCTCGATCATTGTGGTCCTCGGTCGCCGAGTGTGGGAGAAGCGGCGACGAGGGCCATGATGGGCGAAAGGCGTTTGCCAACAGCCGAATAAACAGGGTTAACGCTGCCCCCGCCCGAGCGGCACTCGGCCAGCACGGCTTCGCCCGCCAGGGCGAAGCTGCCGGCCGGCAAGGCGGCAACGGCCGTGGCGGCAAGCGTCCGGCGCAGTGCATGGATCGCGAGGAACCGCGCCCGGAGTCCCGTCCAGTCGGGCTCCCCCGCAAGCGGGCCTCCGGCATATTCGCCGTGCGGGAGCCACGGCTCGGCGGACCCGCCGAGTCGGACAGCCGAACCGGCGGTTTTTTGGCCATCTTCGAAGTCATAACCCATCTGCATGGACCGGTCATACGCCCCCGATAGTCAAGGGACGGTAAAGACGCCTTTTACTTCCCGGTGAGGTTGGTTAACGCCTTGCGGCGGCCTGAATTTTGGCGATTCCGCCCGTCGCGTGTATGGGGCGGCTGATGGTTTACCCGCTTCCCGACCTGTTAACGCCCGCCCTGCCGGAGCTGTTCCAACTGCCCGCCGGGGCGGGAGACAGCCTCGCCGGCAAGCGCATCGTGGTGGCGATGTCGGGCGGGGTGGACAGTTCCGTCGTCGCGGCGCTGGCGGCGGCGAGCGGCGCCGAGGTGATCGGCATCACACTCCAGCTCTATGATCACGGCGCCGCCACCGGCCGCAAAGGCGCATGCTGTGCGGGCGACGATATCCGCGACGCACGGGCCGTGGCCGACCGGCTGGGGATCGCTCACTATGTGTTCGACCACGAAAGCAGCTTTCGCGAGGACGTGGTTGAGCGGTTCGCCGATGACTACCTGGCGGGGCGCACGCCGATCCCCTGCATCCGCTGCAATATGGGGCCCAAGTTCACCGACCTGTTCGCGATGGCGCGCGAACTGGGAGCGGACTGCCTGGCGACCGGCCATTACGTGCGGCGGGCCATCGGCTCCGCCGGGCCGGAACTGCACCGCGCGCTCGATCCGGCGCGCGACCAGAGCTATTTCCTCTATGCGACGACCGAGGAACAGCTCGCTTTCCTGCGCTTCCCGCTGGGCGGAATGCCCAAGCCGGAAGTGCGCCGCATCGCCGAAGCGGCCGGCCTGCGCGTGGCCGCCAAGCCCGATAGCCAGGACATCTGCTTCGTGCCTGACGGCGACTATGCCAAGGTGGTCAGGGCGGTGCGGCCCCACGCGGACGCGGGCGGCGAGATCGTCCATGCCGAAAGCGGCGCCGTGCTGGGCGCACATCACGGCGTGATCCACTACACCGTCGGCCAGCGCCGCGGGCTGGAGATCGGCGGCCAGCCGGAACCGCTTTACGTGATTGGAATCGACGCGCCCGCACGCCGTGTGCTGGTCGGGCCGAGGCGCCTGCTGGCCGTGAGCGGCGCGCGCCTGTCCGAAACGAACCGCATCGGGCCGCTGCCGGATACACCGCTGACCGCCAAGGTTCGCTCGCTCGCCAGGCCTGTGCCGATCACGCTGGAAGGGCCATTGGGCGAAGGCGCCGCGACCGCGATCCGCTTCACCGCGCCGGAATTCGGCGTCGCGCCGGGACAGGCCGCCGTACTCTATGCCGGGGAACGGGTGATCGGCGGCGGCTGGATCGCAGCGACGACACCCGCAGCGCCGTAAACCGCTCCCGTCCGGTCAGTCGGTCCACGGCTCCAGCACACAGCCGAAGCCATCGTGAAACGTCGCGGTCTGGCTGGCCAGCAGCGGCACCCGCGCGGTGACGCTGCGTTGCGCTTCATCCTCGCTCAGCATGACCAGTTCCATGCCGGGCTCGAAATCCTGGCGGCAATCGCTCAGCGAACGCCCCGCGACGAAGCGGCACGAACAGGCCAGCCGGGCGCCGACCGACGCGCCGGTCAGCGCATGGGCGCGCAGCGGGCGCCAGTAGTATGCCAGTGCGGCCAGCAAGGCGAACGCGGCCACCCACATCACCCGGCGGCGCCACCGCCGGGCGCGGGGCCGGCCATGCGGATCGTTTCGGTTGAGCCGGTTTGCAGTTGCCATCGGGGCTGGTTCTTCGCATGACCTCACGCGTCATGATGACGCGCTTCCTGTTCCTTATCCTCGCGCTGGCCGCACTGCCAGCCCTGAGCGCGTGCGGCGCCAGCGACGCGGACGCTCCGCCGCCGCTCAGCGAAGCCGCGCTGGCGGCGATCGTGCCGCAGCCGGGGGTTCCGCGCGAGCAACTGGCGCGCGCGGTCGATGACCTGTTCGGCGATGAGGCAACGGGAGAAACGCGGGCGCTGGTGGTCTATTCGGGCGGACGGATCGTCGCCGAACGCTATGGGGCCGGCTTCGGCGCGGACACGCGCTTCATCGGCTGGTCGATGTCCAAGTCGATCGCCGCCGTCATGACCGGGATGCTGGTTGCGGACGGGCGGCTGCGGCTGGATGAAAGCGTGCCGATCCCGATCTGGCAACGCAGCGGCGATCCGCGCGGCGAAATAACCCTGCGCCAGTTGCTGCAGATGCGCTCTGGCCTGCGCCATACCGAGGGCGGCTCGCCGCCTTATACAGCGGACAACGTGCGGATGCTGTTCCTCGACGGACGCGACAACATGGCTGCCTATGCCGAGGCCCAGCCGCTGGAGGCCGAGCCGGGCGCGAAGTGGGAATATTCCAGCGCATCGACGGTGATCCTTGCCGACCTCGCCGCCCGCATGCTGACTGACAGCCACGACCCGGGCTTGCGGCGGCAGGCCGTCGCCACCTATTTGCGCGCCCGGCTGTTCGAGCCGGTCGGGCTGCGCTCCATGGTGCCCGAATTCGACGCGGCCGGAACGTTGTCGGCTTCAGGGATGATCCATGCCACCGCGCGCGATTGGGGCCGGTTCGGCGAGTTCCTGCGGCACGGCGGCGCGGTGAAGGGCGCGCAGATCGTCCCGCGTGGCTGGATCGCCTTCATGACCCGGCCTTCCCCGCGCAATCCCGGCTATGGCGCGCAGATCTGGCTCAACCGGCCGCAGCCGGAGGGCGAGCAGGTCCTGCTTCCCGGCCGCGCACCGCAGAGCCTGTTCGGCTGCGTCGGACACCTCGGGCAATATGTGCTCGTCTCGCCCACGCAGGGCCTGACCGTGGTCCGGCTGGGCAAGAGCGACAATACCCAGCGCAAAGTTGCGCTCGATCACCTGGCCCGGATCATCGGGCTGTTTCCGGCGCGCAAGTCCGCCGGCTAGCATTACCCCGGTTCGGCGCCGGCCCGCACGTCTTCGCCGGTGGGCACCGCCGCGGCGGCCAGGCCCGAATCGACGTGGCCTTCCGGGTCCGGGTGGATCAGAATCTCGACACCCGGAAACTCGGCCTGAACCTTGGCTTCGATATCATCCATCACATCGTGGGCATCCGCGACGCTCATCGCGCCATCGACCCAGACGTGAAACTGGACAAAATCGCGATTGCCGGACGTGCGGGTGCGCAAATCGTGCAACCCGCGCAGTTCGGGATGGCGGCCGAGCACTTCGAGGAAACGGTCCTTCTTGTCCTGCGGCCACTCGCGATCCATCAATTGCTCGATCGCGGTCTGCGAGGCGCCCCAGGCGCCCCAGGCCAGCCATGCCGCGATGGCGATGCCGAACAACGGGTCGGCCCCGGCGAAACCGCCATATTGATCGAGCGCGAGCGCGGCGATCACCGCCAGGTTGAGCAGCAGGTCCGACTGATAGTGGATATGGTCGGTCGAGATGGCGAGGCTGCGGGTCCGGGCGATGACGTGGCGCTGCCAGACCAGCAGCAGGAGCGTGGCCGCCATCGCAATCGCCGAGACGAGAATGCCGTCCCCCGCGGCTTCGGGGCGGGCGCCCGCGATGAGCTGCTGAACACCGTGAAAGGCGAGGGACAGCGCCGAAAGCGAGATCAGCACGACCTGGAACATCGCCGCCAGCGCCTCGGCCTTGCCGTGGCCGAAACGGTGATGGAGATCGTCCGGCTGGGCCGCGACCCACACGCCGGCCAGTGTGGCGACGCTGGCAATCAGATCGAGCGCGGTATCGGCCAGACTGCCAAGCATCGCGGTGGAGCCGGTCGACCACGCGGCCCAGCCTTTCATCACCAGCAGCAGCGTGGCGACCGCGATGCTCGCATAGGCCGCACTGCGATTGAGCGCGCCGGTTTCGGCGGCGGAGAACGAGGCGCCGTTCATGGGAACAGCAGCGTGCTGGACCAGCCGGCGGCGTCGGCTGCATCGCGGGCAAAGCGGCGGCGATCGTGCAGCCGGTGAGGCTGATCCTGCCAGAATTCGAGGGCGCAGGGTACCAGCCGGAACCCGAACCAGTGCGGCGGACGGGCGATCGGGCCATCGCCGAAGCGCGCCTGGGCGGCCGCATACCGCGCGAGGAAGGTTTCGCGGCAATCAAGCGGAGCGGACTGGTCAGACGCGACCGCGCCCAACTGGCTATCGCGCGAGCGGCTGGCGAAATAGGCGTCGGCCTGTTCCTCGGAGACGCGCTCAACCGGCCCCTCGATCCGGATCTGGCGGCGCAGCGACTTCCAGTGGAACAGCAGCGCCGCGTTCGGATTGGCGAGCAGTTCCGCGCCCTTGCGGCTGTGCGAATTGGTGTAGAACACGAAGCCATCCGGCCCGTGGCCCTTGAGCAGGACCATCCGCACCGAGGGAACGCCAGCGGGCGTGGCCGTGGCGAGGGCCATCGCGTTCGAATCGTTGGGCTCGGTTTCGCGCGCTTCGCGATACCACGCATCGAACAGGGCGAACGGATCGCCGTGGGGAATGGTGGGGGCGGCCGGTTGAGCTGGCACCGATGAATCCTGCGTTAGTTGATGAAATACATCCGCGCCGCGCCGTTCCGGGCCGTTTCCGCTCCGGACGGCCGCCGGCCGGTGGGCACCATAGCCTTCGCAGGCGCGGTAGGAAAGGGCAGGGCCAGCCCCGGCAACGCCGGGCATCGCCCTGCACGCGCCCTGCACGCGGGCTGCAACTTTCCTGCAACTCTCTCGCAACCCACCGCATTCCCTTGTGATGTTGCACCGGCGGAACTAGCTAGGGGGCATGGCAGACCCATACGCGATCCTGGGGGTGGCTCGCGGCGCGAGCGAGAAGGACATCAAGTCCGCATATCGCAAGCTCGCCAAGGAGCTTCACCCCGACCGGAATAAAGACAATCCCAAGGCATCCGAGCGTTTCAGCGAGGTTACCCGGGCTTACGACCTGCTGTCCGACAAGGACAAGCGCGCCCGGTTCGACCGGGGCGAGATCGACAGCGACGGCAATCCCGCCAACCCGTTCGGGGCCGGCGGGCATGGCGGCGGGTTCGGCGCCGGGGGACCGTTCGGCGGCGCGGGCGGCCCGCGCGGAGGCTATCGCCCGGAAGGGTTCGAGGGCTTCGGCGGCCAGCAGGAAGGCGTCGATATCTCCGACCTGTTCGAAGGCCTGTTCGGCGGCCGCGCCAAGGGCGGCGCGAACGGCGGGGCGCGGCGGCCAGCGCCCAGGGGCGCCAACGTCCAGTATCGCCTGCGCGTCCCGCTGACCGACGCGGCGACGCTCAGCCCGCAGCGCATCTCGCTGGCGGACGGCACGACGATCGACCTCAAGCTGCCGGCCGGCGTGGAAGACGGCACGCAGATGCGGCTCGCCGGCAAAGGCGAATCCGGCCCGGGCGGCAAGGGCGACGCGCCCGTGACGATCGAGCTGATGCCGCACCCGTTTTTCCGGCGCGAGGGCGACAACCTGCGGCTCGATTTGCCGATCACGCTGGACGAAGCGCTGAACGGAGCCAAAGTGAAAGTGCCGACCGCCGATGGCGTGGTGATGCTGACCGTCGCCCCCGGCAGTTCCTCGGGCCGGACGCTGCGGCTCAAGGAGCGGGGCATGACCCGCAAGGACGGCACGCGCGGCGACCAGCTCGTTTCGCTTGAAATCGATCTCCCGCCCGATGACCCCGACCTGCAGAAACGGCTGGAAGGCTGGCGCGACACGCGAAACCCCAGAGCGAAGCTGGGGGTTTAGCCGGCCATGGATGAGCGCCCGATCCGTGCGCCGGGCGCTTCGGCCGCCCACCGGGCGTTCACCTGGCGCGATCGTTCCCCCGAAGCCCGGCGGCGCCGCGCCCTGCAAGCGCAGGCACGATCGGAAGTAGCGACTGCCCCTCAGGCGCTGATTTCGGAACAATACCTGACTGACGGCGGCACATCGGACGAAGCCGGGGCGATCCTGGCCGAGGTGGGACCGCGCAGGCGGGTGCGGGTCCGCAAGGTGCTGGCCCGGACGCTGGTCGGCGTGTGGAACGACGGCTTCATTCACGCCGGAAACCTGGCCTATACCGCGATAGTCGCGCTGTTTCCGTTTTTCATCCTGGCGGCCGCGATCTTTTCCGCGATCGGGGAAGCCGACGAGCGCGCCGCATCGATCAACGCCTTCCTGCTGGCCGTGCCGCCCAGCGTCGCCAAGGCGATCGCCCCGGTCGCCCGCGACGTGATCGAGGCGCGGACCGGCTGGCTGCTGTGGATCGGCGGCGTGGTGGGGCTGTGGACCGTCGGCAGCCTGATCGAGACGATCCGCGACATCCTGCACCGTGCCTATGGCACGCCGCGCGTACATGCCTTCTGGCATAACCGCCTGATTTCGACCGGGCTAATCATCGCCGCAGTGGTATTGCTGCTGCTTTCGCTGCTGGCGCAAGTGGTCATCGGCGCGGTCGAGCAGGCGATCTATGCCTGGCTGCCACAGTTGAACCCCCTGGTGGCCGAAATCGCGATGACCCGGCTGATCCCGGCAGCGCGGTCGTCACCACCGCCCACCAGCAGGTCACGAAGAGCACGCCCGGCCACTTGGGATAATGGCTCGCGCGATAGGTGCCGGGCGTAAGCGAGAGGAACAGCAGGTAAAGCGAACCATACAGCACGCCGGCCGG
>VMTF01000267.1 GCA_013791705.1 Sphingomonadales bacterium
AGCGGCCCCTGCACCTGCCGCTTCCGCCCCGGCGCCGGCTCCCGCGCCGGCCGACAGTACCGACCCGATCGCGCTTTCGCCCGCAGTGCGGCGCGCCATCCTGGAATACGGGATCGACCCCAGCACCGTGAAGGGTTCGGGCAAGGACGGCCGGCTGACCAAGGAAGACGTGATCGCCGCCGCGCAGGCCAAGGCCGCGAGCCCCGGCCCGGCAGTGTCCGTCGCGGTGCCCGCTGCGGCCGCGACCGGCGAACGCCGCGAGGAACGCGTGAAGATGACGCGCCTGCGCCAGACCATCGCCAAGCGCCTGAAGGACGCGCAGAACACCGCCGCGCTGCTCACCACGTTCAACGATGTCGACATGACAGCGGTGATGGCCGCGCGCGAAACCTTCAAGGACAGCTTCGAGAAGAAGCACGGCGTGAAGCTCGGCTTCATGAGCTTTTTCACCAAGGCCGTCTGCCTGGCGCTGAAGGATCTCCCCTCGGTCAATGCCCAGATGCAGGGCGACGAGATCGTCTACTTCGATTACGTCGACCTCTCGGTCGCGGTGTCCGCGCCCAACGGGCTGGTCGTGCCGGTGGTGCGCAACGTCGACAAGCTGTCGTTCGCCGACATCGAAAAGGCTATCGCCGGCTATGGCAAGAAGGCCCGCGAAGGCACGTTGACGATGGAAGACATGAAGGGCGGCACTTTCACCATCTCCAACGGCGGTGTGTTCGGCGGGCTGATGTCCACCCCGATCATCAATCCCCCGCAGTCGGCAGTGCTCGGCCTGCACCGGATCGAGGACCGGGCGGTTGTCCGTGACGGGCAGATCGTGATCCGGCCGATGATGTACATCGCGCTCTCCTACGATCACCGGATCATCGACGGACGCGAGGCGGTGACCGCGCTCAAGACCATCAAGGAAGCGATCGAAGACCCGACGCGCCTGCTGATCGATCTGTAAGTCCAGGTTGCGCGACATCCTTCGGCAGGCTCAGGATGAGCGGGTCTGGGATATCGGGCTGTCAACAACATCCGCTCAGCCTGAGCTTGTCGAAGGCCACGCGGAACGGAGGCCATGATGGCTGATTATGACTACGACGTTCTGGTTATCGGTGCCGGCCCTGGCGGCTATGTCGCGGCGATCCGCGCGGCCCAGCTCGGGCTGAAGGTCGCCTGCGCGGAAGGGCGCGCGACGCTGGGCGGAACCTGCCTCAACGTCGGCTGCATTCCGTCGAAGGCGCTGCTGCACGGCTCGGAACTGTTCGAGGACGCGGCCGGCGGGACGATGGCCACATATGGCATCAAGACAGGGCCGGTCGAACTCGATCTTGCCGCGATGCTCGCCCAGAAGGACGAGTCCGTGAAGGGCCTGACCGGCGGCATCGAATTCCTGTTCAGGAAGAACAAGGTGACCTGGCTCAAGGGCATGGCCGTGTTCAAGGATGCCCACTCGGTCGAAGTGGCCGGCGAGACGGTGAGCGCGAAGAATGTGGTGATCGCCACCGGGTCGAGCGTGACGCCGCTGCCGGGCGTTGAAGTCGATAACGACAAGGGCGTGATCGTCGATTCGACCGGGGCGCTGGCGCTCGCCAAGGTGCCGCAGCACATGGTGGTGATCGGCGGCGGGGTGATCGGGCTGGAGCTGGGCTCGGTCTGGCGGCGGCTTGGCGCGAAAGTGACGGTGGTGGAATTCCTCGACCAGTTGCTGCCCGGAATGGACGGCGACGTGCGCAAGGAAGCCGCCAAAATCTTCAAGAAGCAGGGGATGGAACTCAAGCTTTCGACCAAGGTGACCGCGGCGAAAGTCAAGGGCGGCAAGGCCACCCTCACCCTCGAACCCGCCGCAGGCCCTTCGACAAGCTCGGGAGAAGCGCGTTCTGAAGTGCTCGAAGCGGACTGCGTGCTGGTGGCGATCGGGCGGCGGCCGAACACGGCCGGGCTGGGGCTCGACCAGATCGGGCTGGAGCTGAACGCGCGCGGCCAGATCGAAACCGACCACGAATTCGCCACCAAGGTGCCGGGCGTGTGGGCGATCGGCGACGTGATTCCGGGGCCGATGCTGGCGCACAAGGCCGAGGACGAAGGCATCGCCGTGGCCGAGAACATCGCCGGGCTGACCGGCATCGTGAACCACGATGTGATCCCGGGCGTGGTCTATACCATGCCGGAAATCGCCGGCGTCGGGCTGACCGAGGAAGCCGCCAGGGAGCGGGGCAAGATCAAGGTCGGCAAGTTCCCGATGCTTGCCAACAGCCGCGCCAAGACCAACCATGAACCCGACGGGTTCGTGAAGGTGATTGCCGATGCCGAGACCGACCGGGTGCTGGGCGTGTGGTGCATCGCCTCGGTCGCGGGGACGATGATCGCACAGGCCGCGCAGGCGATGGAGTTCGGCGCGACCAGCGAGGATATCGCCTATACCTGCCACGCCCACCCGACTCATTCCGAGGCGATCAAGGAAGCGGCAATGGCGGTGACCGGCAAGCCGATCCATACCTGAAGGTGGCAAAGGCCGACCGCCTGGAACGGCTCGATGTCCGCCGGGCGGAGCTTGAGGCCGAATATCTCACCACACTGGTCGCGGCCCTCGAACGGGCGGCAGCGGGATCGTGGGGCCTGTTCGGCCACACGCCGGACCGCGCGGCGCGCGCGAAATGGGCGCCCGACGTTACCGGATTGTGCGATCTGGGGCGCGACATCGATGAGCTGCGCGAAACCCTGGGGCTGGAGCCGTTCGCGCTGCATCAGGAGTTCGAAGCGGCGCGCGGGCCGGTCGCGGCCGATGCGCCGGGCGAGCCGAAACAGGCCGCCGCCTGGCTGAAGCGGCTGGGCTGAGACAGCCAAGCGTGGGGCCTGCCGGCACAGACTTTCCCCGGTTTCCGGCCAAATAGCCGATAAACAGGGTGGGCAAAATCTGCCTATCGCCCTAGGGACTCAGCCAGTTCAACACTTCACAGGCACACGATAATGGCGATCAAGCTCACCCTGACCGAAGACGAAGCGGAAATGCTGGTGGATGCGCTGGAAGTCGATCTGGAAGGCTACCTCGAATCCGCCAAGGAAGCGCGCGGCAACAACAATCGCGCCGACGTACAGACGTTCACCGAGGCGGCCGAACGGATCGCCGCATTGAAGACCAAAATCCAGGCGCTGATCGAAGACTGAGAGCGCATTCCCCGGCGCCCCGCGCCGAACCCCCCGCCCGGGGGGCCGCCTATGACGGGGGGGTGTGAACCCCCCCGCCGGCGCGGGCCGGCGTTTGCACCCCAATCAATAGGTTATTGGCGCGGGGGCTTGTCAGGTAACCCAAAC
>VMTF01000060.1 GCA_013791705.1 Sphingomonadales bacterium
GCGGGGCCCCCCCGCGGGGCGCGCCAAATGCCCGGAGGCCAACACCCCCGCCGGAACGGGCTGCAGCCCGCCCGGGCCGGCGCGAGGCGCCGGCCCTTTTCATTCCCGATGCACAGGGCGCGGGGGCCGCAAGCGGCCACAAGAACAGCCCGACTGGAGATTGGTGACAATGGACGTTTCCGAAACCATCCGCGGAATTCTCACGACCGAGCCCGAGCGCAATGTGATGGAATGGCAGGGCAAATGGTGGCAGCGCGGCTCGCTCGCCACCTTCGCCGGCGCGCTGGACAAGGAACTGGACCGGCTGGGCGTGACCAAGGACATGGCCGTGGCGCTGGCCGCGCGCAACCGGCCGAACCATTGCTACTCGGTCCTCACCCTGCTCGCCGGGGAACGACCGATCTCGATGCTCTATGCCTATCAGGCCGCCGAATCGCTGGCGCGCGACATCACCAACACCCGCTTCGCGGTGCTGCTGCTTGACGAGCAGGACTGGTCGGAGACGATGGCCCAGGCCGCCGAGGACACCGGCACGCCGGTGATCCTGCTCGGCGCGCTGCCCGAAGACGGCTTCCGCACGATCGAACCCAAAGTGCGCGGCGACCTGTCGCAAGTGCTGCGCCAGCCCAGTTGCGGGATCGAGATCCTCAGCAGCGGCACGACCGGGTTGCCCAAGCGCCTGTTCCACCCGGCCTCGGTGCTGTTTCGCTCGCTGCGCGGCAACCTCGCCAAGCCCGCTGAAGAGCCCGATCTGGTATTCTGGCCGATGGGCGGGATCGGCGGAAACCTGAACCTGGCGGTCGCGATGTCACGCGGGGTGCCGTTCATCCTGCTGGAAAAGTTTACCGTGGAAGCGCTGGTCGATGCGATCCGGCGGCACAAGCTGTCGTCGGTCGGGCTTACCCCGACGATGGTGCGGATGCTGTATGACGCGGGCGTGATGCCCGAGGACGTGCCTTCGCTCAAGGCGATCGGCGGCGGCTCCGGTCCGCTCGATCCCGATCTGCAGGACAAGGTGGAGGAGCGGTTCGGCTTCCCGGTGATCTGGGCGATGGGCGCGACCGAGTTCTGCGGCACGATCATTTCGTGGTCGTTCGACCTGCACAAGCAATACAGCAAGACCAAGCGGGGCTCGATGGGCAAGGTGCTGCCCGGCTGCCAGGTGAAGATCGTCGATCCCGAGACCGACGAGGAACTGCCGACCGGCGAAGTGGGGCGGATGATGGTCCAGGCCGATTCGGGCGGACCGGACTGGATCCGCACCACCGACCTCGCCCGGATCGACGAGGACGGCTTCCTGTTCCACACCGGCCGGTCCGACGGCGCGATCATTCGCGGCGGATTCAAGATCGTGCCGGAGAAGGTCTGCGAGACGCTGCGGCTCCACCCCGATGTGGCCGAAGCATCGGTGGTCGGCATCGACGAGGCGCGGCTGGGGCAGGTTCCGGTCGCGGTGATCGAACCGCAGCCGGGCAAGCAGCCCACCCCGGCCGAACTGGAAAAGCACTTGCGCGGCCACCTGGCCGCACCGCAAATTCCGGTGCGGTTCTTCCTGGTCGACAAGCTGCCCTACACCGCCTCGACCAAGGTCCACGTCGCCGAAGTGCGCAAGATCGTCGCGGAGCTGATGGCGCAGGCGTGATGGGTTTTGATGGGACCGGTGGAGTCTTGGCTGGGTGCGCCCTTGGCATCCGCCAAGGGCTTGCGGCGCCGCGGCGCCCCCCCCCCCCCCCCCCCCCCCCCCCCCGGCTGCCGCCCGCGGGGCGGGCGGGGGGGGCGCCCCGGGCCCGGTGCCGCAAGGTCAAGCCGGAGGGCTTGACCGCACCAATCAAAGAGTCTCCCCGCCGTCGGTGATGATCGTGCGGCCGTTGATGTACGTCCCGGCGCGCGAGCACAGGAAGATGGCGAGGCCGCCCATGTCCTCGATCGTGCCGAGCCGGCCAAGCGGGGTGTTTTCGGCCCAGGCCTGCGCCGCCTCTTCGCCCAGCGGCGCGTTCATGCGCGAGGGAAACCAGCCCGGCGAGATGCCGTTGACGGTGATGTGGTGCCGCCCCAGATCGCGCGCCAGCACACGGGTCAACTGTTCCACGCCCGCCTTGGACGGGCCATAGGCGAAGCCATTGCCGCCGGTGACCGTCGCCGCGACCGAACTGAGGTTGATGACCCGCGCAAAATTGTCCGCAGAACCTGCGGCGCTGAGCAGGGGCAGCAATTTCTGGGTCAGGAAAAACGGCGTCTTGAGGTTGAGATCGGCCACGCGATCCCATCCGGCCTCGGTATAGTCCTCGAAATCCTGTGACCAACTGGCGCCGGCGTTGTTGACGAGAATATCGAGCTTCGGCTCACGCGCGGCAAGGTCGGCGGCGATCCGCTCGATTTCCGACATTTTCGACAGATCCGCGGTCAGCGCGATGCATTCGCCATGCGCGCCGATTTCCGCGACGGCCGCGGCCAGCCGGTCCGGCTTGCGGCCGGCGATATAGACCTTGACCCCGTTGGCGGCAAAGGCAGTGGCGATCAATTGCCCGACACCGCTGCTGCCACCCGTGACCAGCGCCACTTTGCCGCGCACGTTGAACAGGCTGTCGATATCGATCTGCATCATGGCTCTCCCGGTTGCGGTGTGAACTAGGATCAGGATGCCCTGCCCGCACAACCCCGGCGGGGAATCATCGCGAATGCGTTGGGCTGGAAAGTTGTGTTGAGCGGGGTTCGGCATCCGCCAAAGGCTTGCGGCGCCAGCCCGATTACTCCGGCACGTTCACCGTATGCGACACCTCCTCGCCGCGCTCGGCGATGCGCCAGCCGGCAGGCGTGCGGACGAACACATCAATGTACCACAAGTGATAGGACATCTGGCGAACCGATCCGTCTTCGAGCCGCAACCCCATCGGATTGGTGCAGGTCGTCCGGCCGGTCGCGCGGTCGCCGTCGAGCCGGACCTGGCTGGTCGAGATGATGTGCTGCTGATAGGCGAACGCGGGCAGGGCTTCGGCGAGGAAGCGCTTGATCTCGGGATAGCGCCCTTTGGGTCCGCCGAACACGCGGTAGTCGATCACCGCATCGGGCGTGAACACCGCATCGAGATCGTCCCAGCGGTGCTGGTCGATCGCATGGCAATAGGCAACCATCAGGTCTTCGATCTCGCGGCGGTCGGACAGTTCCTGCAGCGTCAGCATGACTTGGGCCTTTCGCGTTCAGCGGCGCTCGATCCGGGTCTGCGGAATGGCCAGATCCTGCGCGTCGATCGTGCGATAGAGCAAGGCGCCGCGCCGCCGCCCGGTGGCGATGGCCGGACCGGCGAGGCCGGCGGCATCCGGCGCGAGCCGGATCGTCACCGCCCGATCCGGGCCGGTTCCGGCACCGCGATCGTCGATCCGGCCCAGCGCGGCATAGGGAGGCGGGAGCGGTTCGAGCCAGTGGGTATAAGCGGAAACCGACCACGTCGCGCAGGCCACCGCCGGGCGTTCGATCACCAGCACCTCGTCCTCGCCGAGATCGTAGTAGCCCGGATAGTAGTGCGTGCCGAGGTCGCCGAGGTAGGCGGCGGCGAGTTCCGGCGGAGGCGTGGTGAAGGCGTTGGGCGTTTCGGCCATGCGCGCGCTCCAGCGGGCGAACTGGCGCGCCATCGCGGCAACCCACCCGCCGGCCATGGCCAAATTCCTGTTCCCGGCCGGAAGCGGGAGCGCCGTGCCGTCCGCAAAAGTCAGGTGCATATCGGCGGGCCGCCGTCCGGGCGGGCGCAGCAATTCTCGCACCATCAGCAGGCGGGTGTTGCCGGTCGTCTTCAACTGGCCGTCCGGGCCGATATCGAGCGAAAAATCGCCCGTCCGGAACACGGTGTAATCTTCCAGCAGCAGCACGCCTTCCGGGGTGACCGAATAGGTGCCGACGCCCAGCCGCTCGACATCGTTGAGGCTGCCGGTGAGCCGGTAGCCGCGCCCCGGTTCGAGCGAGGCGAGCCACATCCGGTAATCGAGGAATGGCCCGCCGAGGCGCGGCCAGGCCCGCTTGAGACCGCTGCCCATGTCCTCATAGGCCAGAAATCCGTCGTGCAGCGCGGAGACGAGCAGCCGGGCCACATAGGGGCCGGCCTCTTCCGCCGCGAGCGGATCGGGCGCGGCGGCGCGCAGTTCGGCTTCGACATCGGCGAGCCCGCCGGCGAGCGCGCCCCAATCAAGCGTCATGGGCGGACCTGGCCAGCCCTTGCGCCTCGCGCGGGATATCGAAGCGGCGCATATAGTCCCCGAAACGCTCGGCCACTTCATCGCCATCGAGCCCATAGTCCGCCAGCGCATAGGGGTTGCTGCCGCGCTTGCCCTTGGGGTTTTCCTGCCGCCAGCGGGTAACCGCATCGCGCACCGCATCAGGCGTATCGATCCCGAGCCCGGCATGGGCGCGCTCCATTTCGGCCATCGGCTCTTCGACCAGCCGATAGTAATCGATGTGGGCCACTTTCGCGCCATCTGGCGACGCATCGAAGCGCATGATCCCATCAATGTGGCGCGAAATGAAGTGCAGCATTTGCGCGCCGACCACCCTGGGATCGCTGCCCTCGCTGCGCGGCGCGCGGAAGGTGTGGGTGAGCCGGCAGATCGAGGCGAGCACCTGCACCGGATCGCGGTGCGTCATCACGAAGCGCGCGTCGGGATGGGCCTCCACGATCTTGTCCAGCGCGACCACGTGGTTCGGATATTTGAGCGCCCACGGCTTTTTCGGCCCGCGCCATTGCAGCAACTGGAGCTGGCGTTTGTGCACGCGATAGGCTGCAGCAAAATCGGCGTGGTCCATCACCGTATCGAAGAACGTCGGCACGTTGAGGAAATTGTGAAAGCCGACCGCCGAGAAGGTCTGGCTGAGGAACATGTGGCATTCTTCCGACCCGGTGGGATCGGTGAGGTGCATCGCATCGAAATCTGGCACGAGATCGCGGTGGGCCTGGGTGCGCCCCACTTCCTCGGCGATGCGGCGGCGGACCGATTCGGGATCGGCGCCCGGCGGCGGCGAGGGATCGTTGGCTTCCCACGTGCGAATCAGCCGGAAGCGGGTGTCGCGATCGAACAGGTACTGGAAGTAGGTGGTGCCCGACCGCGGCAGGCCGGTCAGGAATACCGGGCGTTCGATTGGTTCGGCCAGGATTTCGGGATGTTCGGCCACCCATTTGAGCCCCTGCAGGCGGTGGGTGATATTGGTGATCAACAGTTCGCGGGTGATCGCCACACCCGTTTCGTTCAGCCGCGCATCGCGGTTGATCCCATCGACCAGCGCATCGAGATTGCCCGCGAACAGTTCGCGTTCACTGTCGGCAAAGCCGGCGCGGCGTTCGGCTTCGGCGTGGATGGCCGCAGCATTGAACGGCTGATTGCCCATGATTGTTTCCGCTCCCGCGATCAGGCGTCTGCTCGTGCACCGCCATCTTTATACATTAGTGGATAATCAATCTCCGACATTGAACGGAGTTGTCAAGATGCCCTTGTGCAGCATCGTTTCGAAGGTGACGGCGAAACTGTCTGCCTGGGCACGGCGCTTGGCCGGATCCTGCTCGAGCGAGACGCACAGGATCGCCGCGAACCACATCGCCAAGGTGATCGATGCCGCATGGGTGGTCGGAATGCCCTCGCACAGCATGCCCTTCTCCGCCGCATCGCGATAAAACGCGCAGGACCGGGCGAATATCGGGTTTTCGTTCGGATCATCGCGCATCAGGCCGAGCAGGATCGACCGGACCAGTTCGGGATTGTCGACCGCCAGACCGGCCACGAAGCCATAGGGATCGGGGATTTCGCTGGTATTGCCGCTTGCCAGTTCGGCCAGTTGTTCGAACACGAAGCGCTGGGCTTCTTCCTGCAGGATCTCTTGCGTGGCGAAATGGTGATAGACCGTACGCCGGGTGGTTCCAGCATGTTCGGCGACGGCGCTGACCGTCAGCCCGAGCTGGCCGTGTTCGGACCATAACGACACCGCGCTCGACAGTAACCGCTGCCGTGTGCGTTCCCCATTTGCGCGCGTCCGCCGCCGTGTCTCGACCTTCTTTACCGCCACCATCGCCCGTTCATGCCAGCACCGGTTGAAGCAGGCAAGTTTCGGGCCGGGCTTGCCACCGGCTTTGGAAGGTTCCGCCGCACGGCCATGCTAGACTCGCAGGCCTTCGCGGGCGGAGCGCATCACCCGCTCGAGCAGGCGATGATTGGCCAGACCCGCGGCGAAATCCGCCGGGACCGGGGCGCCGTTGTTGATCGCCGCCGCGAGCCGGGCGTACGTCTGGGCGACGCCGATCGCATGCCAGCCGACCGCCGGATCGGCCAGAGTGCACTCCGGCGGGATCGCGAGCGGGGTCAGCGTGCCATCGGTGCCCACCTGGCTGAGCGTGAGATCGGACATCTGGATCATCGGGTTCGGACCCGGCGCGGTAATCAGCAGGCCGCCGGTCTCCCCGCTGACCTCGAACCGCAGACCGAAGCCGCTGGCCGGGCTGCCCCGCACCACGAAACTGGCGAACGCGCCGCCTTCCAGCACGCCGCTTACCGCAAAGGCATCGGGCGCGGTGCGCGCGGTGGTGCGGCCTTCATCGACGATCGTCACTTCGGGATAGCGCGTCGCCGCGCTGGCGCTGAGTGAAGCGAACGGCCCGAGGATATCGCAGAACACGTCGATCGCGTGCCCGCCGGCGATGGTGAACCAGTTGCCGCCGCTTTCGGCCTTCTGGAGATATTCGATATCGGCCGGGACCGCGATCGGCCACACGCCGCTGATCTCCAGCGAGGCGGAAATCACCTTGCCGATCGCGCCGCCGCCGACGAGCGCCTTGAGCTGCATCAGCGCCGGCACGACGCGGGACTGCAGGCCGACCAGATTGACCACTCCGGCGGCCTTGGCGGCGGCGACCATCGCCTCGGCCTCGGCCACGTCGCGCGCCAGCGGCCATTCGCAATAGACATGCTTGCCGGCCTTCAGCGCGGCATCGACCAGGCGCTGGTGTTCGGGCACGCGCACGCAGACCACCACGACATCGACCGCCGGATCGCTGGCGAGCGCGAACGGATCGTCATAGGCGGCCGGCGCGCCGAACTCCCTGGCCGCAACCGTGGCGGTTTCCATCCGCGACGTGGCGACCGCCGCCAGCCGGAAATCCGGCGAGGCCTGGATAGCCGGGACATGGGCGGAGGCACCCCACCGCGCTCCAATCAATCCTACTCCGATCATGGCCTGTTCTCCCGCAGTTATGGCACCGGACCGCGCAAGGCGGTCTGCCGCGTCCGGTTTATACATTTACATCTGTGTGCACATAAGGGAAGCTCGGCGGCAGACTTGGCCGCGACCCCTGTTTGCGCCCGCGCGATGCCCCGCTGTTCGCGCCCGCGCCTTTCCGGGTCGCCCTGCTTGAGGAGCGCGTGCAATGACCGACCTGACCGTTGCCGACACGGCTTCCGACACCGCCGGCGCCGTGTTGCTGGAACGCCGCCCCGGAATCGGCGAGGCGGAATGGGAAACGCGGGTGGACCTGGCCGCGTGCTACCGGCTGATCGCGCTGCACGGCTGGGACGACCTGATCGCCACGCATATTTCGGCGCGGGTGCCCGGCACGCACGATTTCCTGATCAACCGCATCGGCCTGACCTTCGAGGAAATCACCGCGTCGAACCTGGTGCGGGTCGATCTGGACGGCACCGTGACCGAAGGATCGGACGCGCGGATCAATCCGGCCGGGTTCACCATCCACAGCGCGATCCATGCGGGGCGCGGCGATGTCGGCTGCGTGATCCACTGCCACACCAGCGACGGCGTCGCGGTTTCGGCGATGGAGGAAGGGCTGCTGCCGCTCAACCAGATCGCGATGCTTGCCTGCGGCAACATCGCCTACCACGATTACGAAGGGGTCGCGTTCAACCTGGCGGAGCGCGAACGGCTGCAGCGCGACCTGGGCGGGGCCGGGCTGATGATGCTGCGCAACCACGGCACGCTGACCGTCGGCGCTTCGGTGGGCGAGGCCTATATGCGGATGTACACGCTGGAGCGCGCCTGCACGATTCAGGTCCGCACGCTGGCGATGGGCCGCCCGCTGCGCGCGGCCGATCCGGGCGTGATCGCGCACACCGGCGAACTGGGCCGCGATGTCGCGAGCTATGCGGCAAGCGGCTGGCCGGCGGCGGTGCGCCGGGCCGCGCGGCTGAGCCCCGGGTTCGACCGGTAGCGGGCAGGAACCGCGCAGAAACCGCGCTGTCGCAACCGGTGCCCGGCATTGCCAAACCGGCCCGGCCATCACACTATGGCGCGGTAATTTTCCAAACAGTTCGGTTCAGCCATGCCGCCAGAGGCGCTTCGAAAAATTGCTTCCCCGCCCGCTCCGGCGGAGCGCGCCACGGCCGCACCCAGGCGCCGGAGCCGCAAGCACGGCGCCATCATCGCGGCGGCCAAGGCGGTGTTCTTCGAAGACGGCTATGCCGGCGCCTCGATGGACCGGATCACCGCGCGGGCCGGAGTTTCCAAGGCGACGATCTATGCCAACTTCCGTTCGAAGGAGGAAGTGCTGCGCGCGGTGGTCGATGAAGTCGTCGCCCCGATCAGCACGCAATACGAAAGCGCGATCAGCCGGATCGAGGATTTCCACGAGTGGCTGCTCAAGCTTGGCCAGCACATGACGCGCAACGCGCTGCTGCCGGACGTGGTTGCGCTCGAACGGCTGGTGGTGGGCGAAGCGCTGCGCTTCCCGGAGCTGGGGGCGCTCTATACCCGGTCTGCGGTCGCACCGGCGCTCAAGCTGTTCCAGCCGCGGTTCGAAGCGGCCATTGCGGCGGGCATCCTGCGCCAGACCGATTCGCACGTCGCGCTGCTGCGCTTTGCCGAATGGTGCACCGGCAGCATGCGCCGCGAAGTGGTGATGAACCAGCGGCCCTGCCCCGACGACGCCGAGATCGACGCCTTCGTGGCGGATGCCGTGGAAGCCTTCCTCCACGGCTATGAAGCGCGCGACTAGGGTTTTTGCCTGTCGCGCCGGTTCGGCAGCGGCAAAGACATCAGCCCGCGAGCTGGCCCTGATCGACCCCGAGGCAACTGCCGTGAAGGTTGGGCGCCGCATCCGAAGCGGCGAACAGGATCATGTTGGCGATCGATTCCGGCTCGGCCATTTCCCGGAAGCCGTGATAGCGCACGATCAGGTCCATCTCCGCTCCTTCGGGCGGAACCACCACGCCGCCCGCCGTCATGGGCGTTTTCATGCCCGCCGGCGCGACCGCGTTGATCCGGACCGGCTTGTGCATGAATTCCATCGCCATCGCCTTGGTCATCCCGATCACCCCGGCCTTGCTGGCCGAATAGGGCACCATGTAGGCCTGCCCCTGGGTGCCCGCGCTCGACGCGACGTTGACGATCGCGCCGTTGCGTTCGAGCAGGTGCGGCAGCGCCGCCTGCGACAGAAAGAACAGCGCGCCGAGGTTGATGTCGATCAGCTTGTGCCAGCGCTGCGGCGTGACGTTCGCGACGTGATCCATCCAGGCGACGCCGGCGACGTTGCACAGCACATCGAGCTGGCCGAACCGCGCGACGGCCGCCGCGACGATATCGGCGCACTTGTCGAGCTGCGAAAGATCGGCGACGTGGCCGGCGGCCTTCGGCCCCAGTTCGCTGGCCACGGCCTGCACGCCTTCCTGCACGTCGACGAGGAAAACCGAGGCCCCGGCCGCGCTGAAGGCCGTGGCCGTGGCCTTGCCCAGACCCGAAGCGGCGCCGGTGACCAGCACGACCTTTCCGGTGAAATCAAGCTTCATCAAACGCCCTTCCCAAGGAGTGTGTTATGTTCTCTGGCGCGCGGCACCGGCCACTGCCGGTCACCGCAGCGGCCCCGCGCCACAGACGCGGGGCCGCGTGACGCTCAGGCGACGACGCCCTTGTTCTTGAGCTCCTCGATCCGGTCCCACTCGATGCCCATTTCCATCAGCACCAGTTCGGTGTGTTCGGACGGCTCGGGTGAGCGGGTCGTGTCGGTCGGCTCGTGATTGAACAGCACCGGCGCCGAAACCAGCTTCATCGGCTTCTGGCCTTCGCCCAGATCGACCTCGAAGAAGATGTCGTTGGCGATGATCTGCTCGTCCTGCGTAACTTCGAGCAGGTTCTGGTAGGGCGCCCATTGCCCGCGCAGGGTCTTGAAACGCTCGGTCCAGTAGGCCAGCGGCTGCGCGGCGATCGCCCGCGAAACCTCGACGCTGCCATCAACCCAGTTCGCCATCAGTCCTTCAGCGGTATTGAACCGTTCGTCCTGCATGAGCTCGGGTTTGCCGAGGTGCGTCCAGGTGTCCTCGAGATACGGCCCCGGGGTCAGGATGGTGAGATTGAGGTGGCGGCCATCGGCGGTCTGGTAAACGCCGACGAAGGGATTGCCGCGCACGCCGCCGGAACCCGGCATCTTGGGCACGAACGGAATCTTGCCCGATTCCATCGCCATGGCGAGGCTCATGCCAAGCGCCCAGGCGCCCGACGAGAGCAGCGAAACGTCGAGTTCGACCGCTTCGCCGGTGCGTTCGCGGTGGTAGAGCGCGGCGCAGATGCCCCCGGCGATGTTGGTGCCGCCGATCGTGTCACCATAAGCTGGCCCGGGCTGGGTGAGCGGAGCCCCCAGTTCAGGCGGGGTGACTGCCAGGGACGAGCCGGCCCGCGCCCAGAACCCGGTCGAATCGAAGCCGCCCTTGGTGCGCTCGGCCCCCTTGTCGCCCAGCGCGCTGCCGCGGGCATAGATGATGTTGGGATTGACCGCCCGGATGTGCTCGAGATCGATCTTCAGCTTCTGGCGCTGATCGGGCAGGTAGTTGGTCAGGAAAACGTCGCATTCCTTGGCCATTTCATAGATCAGCGCCTGGCCTTCGGGCTTCGACACATCGATCCCGACGCTGCGCTTGCCGCGATTGGGGTGGGCCATCATCACGTTGCGGGCGGGGTCGACCGGCGCACCTTCGAGATTGATGAAACCGCGCTGCGCATCGCCGCGCACCGGATGTTCGATCTTGATCACGTCCGCGCCCCAATCCGAGAGAATTGCGCCCGCGACCGGAACAAATGTAAACTGCGCGACCTCGAGAATGCGCACGCCCTGCATGACCTTGACCACGATATACCCTTCCTTGGATCGATCCTCAGCAGCCGCACCTTGACGCCGGGGCGACCGGCCCCGGCCGCGCGCGGCCTGAATACTGCCGATAACCGCTTCCACGCGAGGCGGCCATGGGCTTTTTTCGCGAAATCGCCGACATGATGTAATTTGCTGCAGTGCATCGTCCATCCGCAAGCAGGTGTTGCACCCGCGCCGGGACTGTGATGAACGCAACGCAGCACCCGCAGGGGAGAGATGCCATGCGCGTGCAGGGGAGACTGGCCGAGTGACTACAACCGCCGATACGGCAACGAGGCCGGGCGTGAGCATCGCGGCGCCGCTGCGCACGCCGCTGTTCCGCCGGATCTGGCTGGCCAGCCTGCTGTCCAACCTCGGGTTCATGGTGCTCTCGGTCGGCGCGGCCTGGGCCATGACGGTACTCACCCCCGATGCCACGATGGTGGCGCTGGTCCAGACCGCCATGATGCTGCCGATGATGCTGCTGTCGCTGGTCGCCGGTGCGGTTGCCGACATGTATGACCGCCGCAAGGTTACCATCGCGGCGCTGTGCATGTCGCTTGCCGCCAGCGCGGGGCTGGCCCTGTGCGGGTTTTCCGGCCTCATCACGCCCTGGCTGCTGCTTGGCTTCTGCTTCCTGGTCGGCTCGGCCATGGCACTGTTCAGCCCCGCCTGGCAGGCTTCCGTGGGCGAGCAGGTTCCGCGCGAGGTGCTCGCCCAGGCGGTTGCGCTCAATTCGATCAGCTTCAACATTGCCCGCAGCTTCGGCCCGGCGCTGGGCGGGATCATCGTTTCGGTCGGCGGCGGCAGCTCCGCGTTCGCCACCACGGCGGCGTGCTACCTGCCGCTGATCGCCGTGATGGTGCTGTGGCGGCGCATCCCGGTTCCCTCGCGCCTCCCGCCCGAACGAATCGACCGCGCGATCAATGCCGGGGTGCGCTATGTGATCCATTCCCCCCAGATCCGGACCGTGTTGCTGCGCACTTTCGTGATGGGGATGGCCGGCAGCTCGGTCCATGCGCTGATGCCGCTGATCGCGCGCGACATTCTGCACGGCAACGCCAAGACCTTCGGCCTGCTGCTCGGCAGCCTCGGCATCGGCGCGATCATCGGCGCGCTGGCGATCAGCCGCATCCGGCGCCACCTGTCCGAAGAGGCGATCATTTCCTCCGCCGCCGTGCTGATGGGCGCGACCTTCGTGGTGATCGCCACGAGCGGCTCGGTCGTGCTGACCTCGTTCGCGCTGATGTGCACCGGCATGGGCTGGATGGTCGCGCTGACGCTGTTCAACGTGCTGGTGCAGACTTCCGCGCCGCGCTGGGTTTCGGGACGGCTGCTGGCCGCGTTCGGGACCGCGATCGCCGGCGGCGTGGCCATAGGAAGCTGGATGTGGGGCCAGGTGGCGCAGAACCACGGCGTCGCCAATACGATGCTGATCTCGGCCGCGGCGCTGGCCGGCACCGTGCTGTTCGCGTTCATCCTGCGGATGCCGGCGATGGCCGAGGCGGATCTGGAACCGGTGCTGCCGCAAGACCCCGAAGTGAACCTTGCGATCACCAACCGCAGCGGCCCGATCGTGATCGAACTGGTCTATCACGTCTGCGCCGACGACGCGCGCGAGTTCTATGACGCCATGCAGAAAATGCGCGCGATCCGGCACCGCAACGGCGGATTCGCGTGGTCGATCTCGCGCAATATCCGCGATCCGGAAATATGGGTCGAGCGCTATCAGTGCCCGACCTGGATCGATTACCTGCGCCAGCGATCGCGCAGCACGCCGGAGGAAATCCGCGCCCATGCCCGCGCCCGCGCCTTGCTCAAGCCCGGCACCGACGTGGAAGTGCGGCGCCTGCTGGAGCGGCCGTTCGGCTCGGTCCGCTGGAAGGAAAACGCGCTCGACGTCTAGCGCGGCACCGTGGAGGGAGAGAACATGACCGTCCGACCGTTCGAAGTGGCCGTGCCGCAAGCCCGGCTCGACGCGATCCGCGCCCGGGTGGAACATGGCTGGATCGGCTATGCGCCGGACGACGACGCCGACTGGAAATACGGCACGGACGCCGCCTATCTGGAAGAATTCCGGCGCTATTGGCTGGATAGCCATGACTGGCGCCAGGCCGAGGCGGAGCTGAACCGGTTCCCGCAATTCCTCGCCCGCGTGGACGATTGCGACGTGCATTTCTACCACGTCAAAGGTTCCGGCACGAACCCGTTCCCGGTGATCCTGACCCATGGCTGGCCGGGCTCGGTGGTCGAATTCCTCGACGTGATCGACCGGCTGGCCAACCCCGGCAATCATGGCGGCGAGCCGGAACAGGGCCTGACGGTGGTGGTCCCCTCGCTGCCCGGCTATGGCTTTTCGTCCCGCCCGGCGCGGCCGATCGGGCCGATGCGCACCGCCGCGCTGTGGCGCAAGCTGATGACCGAGGTGCTGGGCTATTCGCGCTTCGGCGCACAAGGCGGAGACTGGGGCGCAGGGGTTTCGCTCGCGCTTGGCCGCGATCATGCCGATGTCGTCGCGGCGATCCACCTCAACCTGATCATCGGCCTGCCGCTGCCCGGCGGCGACGCGGAGACCCAGGCGTGGCAGGCCGAGCGGGCGCAGTTCAGGTCGCGCGAATCGGCCTATGCCGACATCCATGCGACCAGGCCGCAAACGATCGCGCTGGCGCTGGCCGACAGTCCGCTCGGCTTTGCCGGCTGGGTGCTGGAAAAGTGCCGAGCCTGGTCCGATTGCCACGGCGATCTGGACCGCCGCTTCGGCAAGGACCGGCTGCTGACCAATATCATGACGTATCTGGTCAACGACGCGGTCGGCTCCGCGATCTGGATGTATCATGGTTCCCGCGCCGAAACCCCGCCGCAGCGGCGGGTCGAAGTGCCGACCGGCTTTGCCGCCTTTCCCGCCGAACCGTTCACCCCGCCGCCGCGCCGCGCCGTGCAGGCCGCGCTCAATATCGTGCGCTGGAACGAATTGCCGGCCGGAGGGCATTTTGCCGCCTGGGAGGAGCCGGAGCTGTTTGCCGGCGAGGTCCGATCGTTCTTCGCGGAGTGGCGCTGAACGCCGGTTGCGGCCGGCGCCGTTCAGCCGGCGAGGCCGCGCTCCTGCGCGACTTGCGCGATCCGTTCCGCCAGCGGCGCCGGACCGTCGCGATAATCGCGGACATCCATCGTGCAGGCGGCCTGCGGCGAGCGTTCGGGCTGGAAGGTGAAACAGGCGCCGACCGATTGCGGGATCAGATCGGCAGTCGGCACCACATCGTAGGAAAATCCGCGCCCGCCCGAGATGAAGACGGCGCGGCGCAGCACCCGCGCCCGTTCGCGTTCGACCGGGGACAGGTCGGCCTCCCAGACCTTGAGCTTGCGCAGCGACAGGCCCTGGCGGGGACCGGGCGAAACAATTACCGAATCGCGCAGTTCCCAGACGATCTCGCGCTGGCCGTTGCAATAGAGTTCGGCGTGCTGGGTCGGTTCGGTCTCGTCGCTGGCAAAGCACGAATAAAGCGTCGGCGCATCGTCGAGCGCGTGGGCGGCGGCGAGCAGCGTCAGATCGTGCATGTGAGTGCAGTGCGAATAGGGGCTGTCGACTTCGGCAAGGGCGGCGAGCCGGGCGCCCTTCATGCGCTGACTGAGGTGGGTCGCCGCCAGCGGGCAGGTCGACCACGGCCAGCGCAGCGCCTCCGCCCTGAAATCGGTCACGAATGTGCCGTCGTGCTCGATTTCGACAGTGAACCGATGCATGTCGTCCTCCACATCGGCGCGGACCAGGCCGGGGCGGGGATCGATCAACTGGTTGCGGCGCAGGCCGCCTTCGCCGGGCCGGATCAGCAGCGGGCGCAAGGCGTCGGACGAATTGTCGGTGCCAGTTTCTGTCATGCCCAGGCCTCCAGCAAAGTGCGCAGCGCGGCGACGAGGGCCAGCGGCTGATCGACCATCACATGGTGGTAGGCTTCCGGAATGGCAATGAAGGGCGTGCCGGCCGGGGCCGTGTGCCGCATCCGTTGCTCCATCGCGCCGCCGCTCAGCCACGACCGTTCGCCGCGGATCAGCGCCAGCGGCACTTTGGCCCCGGCGAGGTCCGCCCAGGAATCGCCAAGGTCGCGGGCCTCCATCAGGCGCGGATCGAACCGCCAGGCAAAGTTGCCGTCATCCTGCCGGACCACGCCGAGCCGGGCGATGTAATCGGCGACATAGATGTTTTCGCAAGGCTGCGGCGGCGACAGGCGGAACCGGTCGAGCGCGGCGGACAGGGAGGGATAGGTGCGCCCGGTGTGACGCGGCGGTTTCGCGGTCATTTCCGGGCCGGGCAAGCCGGTATCGACGACGATCGCCGCGCGCAGCCGGTCAGGGAAACGCGCCGCGAGCCCGAATACCGGCATCCCGCCGGCCGAGTGCCCGATCATCACCGGCGGCCCCGCCAGCAGCGCGCCGCCCGCCTCGGCGGCGGCCAGGCCTTCGCGAATGTAAAGCTCGGTGGAATAGGCGGCGCGCCGGTCCGAAGCGCCCATCCCGCTGAGCGAAAACGCCACGACCCGGTAGTCGGCGGCGAACAGCGGGGCGAGGAAGCTCCACCATCCCAGATGGGCGGCATTGCCATGGAAGAATACCAACCCCGGCTTGCCGCGTTCGCCCCACGCGCGGCAATCGATCGCCGCACCGTCGACCGTGACGCTATAACTCTCGAACGGGACGGCCAGCGCGCGGGTGAACCATTCCGGCGCGGGCGGGGAAGCGCCTTCCAGGCCGAGCAGCGGCGGCTCCATGTTGTCTTCAATCATCTTCGGCCGCATCCCCCTGCCCGGCAACTTGACCGCGTCCCTATCCGCCCCGATCCCGGCCGCACAGGCGGGCAAGCAATGATCACGGTCGCGATATGGCGCGAATTGCGCAACGCCGGCAACGGTCCAGGGGAACAAACTCCCCGGCTCAAGTGTTGCTATTGCAAGTCGGAATCGACTGTACTGCCCGTCCGGGCACTCGACAGTTATCGTTTCTGACGCTATGTCAATTAAATCCGGGCCGGGACTCTCGCGGGGAGCGCGATCGAGTCACATGGATCCGGGCGTCGCCGAGGAGAGCCTGAGATGAATCCCCTTCCTTACACCGTGTATGACGCGGACCATCACCTGTACGAGCCCGAAGAAGCCTTCACCCGCCACCTGCCGAAGGAATTTGCCCACGAATTCTACTTCGTGAAGAAGGGCAACCGGACCAAGCTGGTCATCAACGGGATGCTCTCGGACTATATCCCGAACCCGACGTTCGAAGTGGTCGCCGCGCCCGGCTCGCACGAAAAGTGGTATCGCGGCACCAACACCGAAGGCCTGACCATGCGCGAGCTGTCCGGCCCGGCCCTGCGCCCGCCGCAGGAATGGCGCTCGGGCGATGGCCGCCTCGCCGTGATGGACCAGCAGGGCGTCCACGCCGCGCTGGTGTTCCCGACGCTCGCCTCGGTGATCGAGGAGCGACTCAGCGACAAGCCCAGGGCCATGGCCGCGTTGTTCCACTCGCTCAACATGTGGACCGCCGAGGAATGGGGCTTCGCCCGTGAGAACCGCCTGTTCTCGGTGCCGATGATCAACCTGGCCGACGTCGACGCGGCGATTGCCGAGCTGGACTTCGTGCTGAAGGCCGGCGCCCGCACGATCGGCATCCGGCCCGCGCCGGTCCCCAACGAACGCGGCCAGACCCGCTCGTTCGGCTATCCCGAGTTCGATCCGTTCTGGGCGCGCGTCGCCGAAGCCGGAATCTTCGTGAACCTGCACGCCTCCGACTCGGGCTATGACGTGATCAACCGGATGTGGTCCGGCGGCGGCAACGAGATGATCGCGTTCGAAACCGACCCCCACAAGCAGACGCTCGACATGCTCGGCCGCGCGGTGGCCGACTCGCTTTCGGCGCTGATCTGCCATGGCGTGTTCGCGCGCCATCCGAACCTGCGCGTCGTCTCAGTCGAGAACGGCGCAAGCTGGCTCGCACCGCTGTTCTTCCGCCTCAACCACGTGTTCGGCCAGATGCCCAAGGCCTTCGCCGAGCATCCGCTCGAAACGTTCCGCCGGCACATTTTCGTGGCCCCGTTCTACGAGGACAGCACCGAGGAGCTGAAGCAGTATATTCCGGCCAACCGGATTCTGTTCGGCAGCGACTTCCCCCACCCGGAAGGACTTGCGAATCCGCTTGACTACCTCAACGATTTCTCGACGTTCAGCGAGGGAGAGGTGAAGCAGGTGTTCCACAGCAACATGAAGGGCCTGCTTGAAGGCCTCCGCGACGAAGCAGCCTGAACCATAACCCGAAAATTGAAAGGCCAGACCATGAAGGCAGAAGATCTCATTATCGCCAGCGTCGACGATCATATCGTCGAGCCCCCGCACCTGTGGGACGCGCACCTCAGCGCTCAGCACAAGCATCTCGCCCCGAAAATGCTGCGTGACGAAAGCGGCGCCGATTTCTGGGTGTTCGAAGGACGCCGCGCGGCGCAGGGCGGCCTCAACGCCGTCGTCGGCCGCCCGCCCGAGGAATACGGCATGGAGCCGATCTCGCTGGACGAGATGCGCAAGGGCGTGTGGGATATCGATGCCCGCATCGACGACATGAACGTCAACGGCATCCTCGCCTCGATCAACTTCCCCAGCATCCTCACCTTCGACGGCGGCCTGTTCCTCGGCTTCGAGAACAAGGAAAATGCCAAGATCCTGCTCTCGGCCTACAACGACTGGCACATCGACGAATGGTGCGCGAAGTATCCGGGCCGGAACATCCCCAACGCGATCGTGCCCTACTGGGATATCGACGCGACCGTTGCCGAAATCGAACGCGTCGCGAAGAAGGGCTGCCACGCGATCTCGTTCTGCGACAACCCCTCGGTCAAGGGCCTGCAGAGCATCCACGACGAATACTGGAACCCGCTGTGGAAGGTCTGCGCCGATAACGAGGTGGCGATCAATATCCACATCGGTTCGGGCGCGCAGGCCCCGCACGCCTCGATGAAGTCGCCGATCGACGCCTGGATCACGACGATGCCGATTTCGATCGTCAATTCGGCGGCCGACTGGCTGCACCTGTCGGCACTGCAGCAGTATCCGCTGAAGATCGCCCTTTCGGAAGGTGGCATCGGCTGGATTCCGTACTTCCTCGAACGCGCCGACTTCACCAATGCGCACCACAGCGCCTGGACCCACGCCAAGACCAACTTCGGCAACAAGAAGCCGAGCGAAGTGTTCCGCGAACACTTCCTCACCTGCTTCATCGAAGACAAGTTCGGCCTCGCCAATCTCGAAGCCATCGGTGAGGACTTCGTTGCTTACGAATGCGACTATCCGCACTCCGACACGCAGTGGCCTTACGTTCCCGAACACCTGTTCGAGACCGTGAAGCACCTGACCGACTCGCAGATCGACAAGGTCACGCACCTCAACGCGATGAAGTTCTACAACTTCGACGCCTTCGGGATGATGGGTGGACGCGAGAACTGCACGGTCAAGGCGCTGCGCGCGAAGGCCGCACACGTTTCGACCGAACCGATGACCCAGAGCGGCGCCGCGCCGCTCAAGGCCGGCGAGCAGCCGCGCCGCGTCACCTCGGGCGACATCGTTGCGATGTTCGCCTCGGTGAACGCCAAGGACCAGGAGCGCGTCGACGCCTGATCCGCGTTGATAAGCTGAACAAGGAACGGGGGCCGCGCCGCAAGGTGCGGCCCCTTTTCGTTGTGCCGATTCCAGTGCGCTCAGGCCGGACGGACGTTCCGCTCAAGGAACGTGAACACCGCATCGTTGAACGCGTCGTTGCGGTCGCCCGCCACCATGTGATCCGCGCCGCCGACATTGACAAACTCGGCATGGGGCGCGAGCGCGAGAAACTCGTCGACGCTCTGCTGGCTGACCACCTGGCTCAGCCCGCCGCGCACCAGCAAGGTCGGGATGGCAAGGCGCCGGGCAGCCTCCTCCAGCCGCTGCTGGCTGTGATTGACATCGAGGCTGCGGTTGCCGTTCCGCATATCCGGATCCCAGTGCCAGCGGTAGCGGCCGTCCTCACCCAGCCGCAGGTTCTTGCGCAGTCCCTCGACGCTTTTCGGCCGGGGGCGGTGCGGCAGATAGGCGCTCACCGCATCGGCGGCCTCCTCGAGCGAGGCGAACCCGTCCGGCGCGCTGAGCATGAACGCGCCGATCTGGCTGACCCCTTGCGGCTCGATCCGGGGGGTGACGTCAACCAGGACCAGGCCATCCACCGGCGAGGCCGTGTCCGGCTCGCCGGCCACCAGCAGGCCGGTCAATCCGCCGAGCGATGCGCCGACGATCGTCACCGGCCGGCCGAGCCCGGCAATCACCGCGCGGGCATCGGCGGCGTAGTCCTCGAACGCATAGTTGCGTTCGGGCGACCAGTCGCTTTCCCCGTGGCCGCGCAAATCGATCGAGATCGCGTGATAGCCGCGCTCGGCCGCCTTGCGCACCGCGCGGCCCCAACTGTGCCGGGTCTGGCCGCCGCCGTGCATGAACAGGACGACCGGCGCGCCGGCGTCGCCCGCGACATCGGCCATGAGCGAAAGCCCGTGCCCCGCGAATTTCTGCTGCTTCATCCTGATCCTCTCGCCTTGTTTGCGTGGCCCCGGCACTTTCGGCCAGGTTCAGTGCCCGTGGCGGAACTGGTCGATCCCGGCGAGCGCCTCGGCACTGTTCGCCACGGTCATGACTCCCTGGTGTTCCCGTTCCAACCCTTGTTCGAGCGGAAGCTCGCTCCCTTCGACCACCGCGCGCAGGATCGCCCGCCGCGCCGTTTCGCTCCCTTGCGAACAGCGCTCGGCCAGCGCCACCGCCGCCGCGACCGGATCATCGGCGACCGCATTGACCAGTCCGATTGCCGCGGCTCGCTCCGCTCCGATCATCTCGCCGGTCAGGGCCAGTTCGAGCGCCCGGCCGGTGCCGATCAGGCGCGGCAGCAATTGCGTGCCGCCATAGGCCGGCATCAGCCCGTGCGTGACCTCGGGCAGCCCGAGCCGCGCGGACGGTGCGGCGGTGCGGAAAGTGCAGGCCATCGCGATTTCAAGCCCGCCGCCCAGCGCCAGCCCATTGAGCGCGGCGACGCCCACCTTGGGGAAGCGCACCAGCCGCAGCACCAGCGCGTGCATCCGCCGCACCCGCGCACCGGCATCGCCGCCGCCGCCCTCCTTGAGATCGGAACCGACGCAGAATGCCCGGCCGGTGCCGGTGAGCACATAGGCCCGCACCGCATCGTCGGCCGCAATCCGCTCGAACGCTTCTTCCAGCGCCTCGACCATCGCCTCGTTCATCGCATTGAGTACCCGCTCGCGATCGAGCCGGACCAGCGCAATGCCGCCGCCGACAGTGGTGACTTCGAGCGTCATGCCAGCAGCTTTGCGCGAAGCCGGTCGCGCATCGCGGCATCCACGCCGAGCACGCTTTCGAGGTAGCCTTCCGCCGAGCCGAACCGTTCGTCCAGCGATTGCCACATCCGCTGCAGGTATTCCTCCTCCACCCGCAGCAGCGCCTGCAGCGCGGCGACCGAAATTTCCCGCCCGTAAGTCTGCTGCATCCGCGCCTGGATGCCCGGCAACCGCGCGGCGATGTTGGCGGCGGTATTGGTGAGGAGAAAATCCTCCATCAGATCATCCGCGTGAACGCCCAGCGCGCGATGGGTGAGCGCCGCGAGCACGCCGGTGCGATCCTTGCCGGCCGCGCAATGGATCAGGATCGCGCCGTCGAGGTCGTCCAGCGCGCGAAAATAGCGGCTGTAGGCGACGACCAGACGCGGATCGAACGCCATCTCGCCATAAGTCTCGACCATGAACCGGCGCATCGCGTCATGGCTGAAATCGCTCTGCTCGAAGGCGATGACATGGGGCGCCTTGCCGCGCGTCGCCGGATTGGAATCGGGCGCATCGACGACCGTGATCGGCAGCGCACCAAGCCACGTGCTGGGCTGTTCCTGCTGTTCGGAAGGATGACGCAAATCGGCCACGACCGTGATGCCAAGCTCCCGCAACCGGTCCGCATCGCCCGCGCTGGCCCGGCCATGATGGGCTGAACGGAACAGCCGGCCGGTCTTCACCCGCCCCCCGTCCTGCGTGCGCCAGCCGCCATAATCGCGGAAATTGTTGATCTCGTCATATTCGAGAACGCGTTGCCAGGCTTCGGTCATGGTGCCTCCAGGGGGTGCCGGGCGGCGAGCGCCGCGTGATATTCCCGCGTCAGGCGGGCGACGAGTTCGCCGGCCGGCAGCACGTCGTCGATCCCCGACACGCCTTGCCCGGCCGACCAGATTTCCTTCCAGACCTTGAGCGGCCGGCCGTCGGGCGCGGTTTCCACTTTCGGATGGCGCAGATCGAGCTTGGCCGGATCGAGCCCGAAGCGCCGCAGTGATGCGGTGAGGAAGCTCGCCGGCGTCCCGCTCATTGCGGCGGTGGCGACGACATCGGTGGAGCTCGCCGCCACCATCATGGCGTGATAATCGGGCTCGGCCCGGGCTTCGCCGGTCGCGATGAAGCGCGTGCCCATATAGGCAAAATCGGCCCCGGCGGTGACCGCCGCCGCCACATCGCGCCCGTCCGAAAGACAGCCCGCCAGGATCAGCGCCCCATCGAAGCGCTTGCGCGCATCGTGAAGGAAGGCGAACGGATTGAGCCAGCCGGTGTGGCCGCCCGCGCCGCCGGTCAACAGGATGATCCCGTCGACCCCCGCCTCGGCCGCGATCTCGACATGGCGCGGCGTAGCGGCATCGTGGAACACCAGGCCGCCATAGTCGTGCACCGCCTTCACCACCTCGCGGTCGGCGCCGAACGAGGTGATGACGAGCGGCACCTTGTGCCGGACGGTGACCGCCAGATCATCGGCGAGGCGGGCATTGAGTTTGGCCACGATCAGGTTGACGCCATAGGCCGCGTCGCCGGTGCGGCGGGCCGCCTCGATCTCGTCCAGCCAGCTTTCGTAGAGTTCGGTGGTCCGGGCGTTGAGCGCCGGGAACGTGCCGATCGCCCCGGCCCGCGACGTTTCGATGACCAGGCGCGGGTTCGAGACGAGCAGCATCGGGGCCGCGATCACCGGCACCTTGAGGCCGGGCAGCAGGGCGGGAGGGATGGTCATCGCGGCCTCACGTGTTGAACCGGGGCGCGCGGCCCTCGCGGAAGGCGGCGGCCGCCTCGGCCATGTCGCCGGTATAGCCGCACAGCAACTGGGTGCGGTTCTCGATCGCGCTGGCGGTGCGGATATCGGGCGCGGACAGCGAGGCGTAGATCACGTCCTTGCTCATCCGTACCCCGAACGCGGCATTGGCGGCGATCATCCGCGCGATTTCGAACGCGGTTTCGAGCAGGGCATCGTCATCGACCAGGCGCGAGAGCAGCCCGATGCGGTCCGCCTCCTCCGCATCGAAGCGGCGCCCGGTGACCAGCAGTTCGAAGCAGCGCGACAGGCCGACCAGCCGGGGAAACAGCCAGCTCATCCCGCATTCGCCGGCGGACAGCCCGATCCGGGCATTGGCGACATGAAACGAGGCGGAGCGCGCCGCCACGCGGATATCGCTGCCCAGCGTGATCGCAAATCCGCCGCCTGCCGCCGGGCCATTGACCGCCGCGATGATCGGCTGGCGCGCGCGGATCATCTTTTCGACGATCGTGGCCAATCGCTCCTGCATATCGAGCGCTGCCGCCACCGATGCGCCGCCGCTTGCCTCCAGCTCGGCATGGCTTTCCTTGAGATCGAACCCCGAACAGAAGCCCTGGCCGGCGCCGGTCAGCACGACCGCGCGCACCGACCGGTCGTTCACCAGCCGATCGAGGATCGCGTGGAAGTCCGCGATCCATTCGGCCGTAATCGCATTGTACCGCTCGGGCCGGTTGAGCGTGATCAGCCCGATCCCGTCTTCGGGCACCGTAAATTCCACTGCCGCCATTGCCTGCTCCTATCCGATTTCCAGCACGACCTTGCCGATCGACCGCCCCGATGCCGCCTCGGCCATCGCGGCCCGAAACTCGGCGAAGGGGAAGGTGGTGCCGACCGGCGGATGCATCCCTTCGGCCGCCCATTTGGCGAGGGTCGCGATGTTGCGGGCGGCGGCGGCAGGCTGCTTTTCGTGAAACTGGCGAATATCGACGCCGACCAGCGCCGCGCCCTTCAGCAGCGGCAGGTTGGCCGGGAGCCGGGGGATCGGCCCACCGGCGAAACCGATCACCAGATGCCGCCCGCCCCAGGCAAGGCTGCGAAACGCCGGTTCGAACAGATCGCCCCCGACCGGATCGAAAATGACGTCCACGCCGCGCCCGCCGGTGAGCGCCTTGAGTGGCTCGCGCCAGCCCTCCACGGAATAGTCGAGCACGTCGTCGGCGCCGATCGAGCGGGCAAATTCGCGCTTGGCGGCGCTGGATGCCCCGGCGATCACCCGCGCACCGAGCTGCTTGCCGACCTGCACCGCCGCCGTTCCGACCCCGCCGGCCGCGCCAAGCACCAGCAGCGTCTCACCCGGTTGCAAGTGGCCGCGATCCCGCAGCGCATGAAGCGCGGTGGCATGGTTGGAAGGGAAACAGGCGGCCTCGGCGAAGCTCAGTCCCTCCGGCAGCAGTGTGAGTTCGCGCGGGGCGGCGATCACCTGTTCCGCGAGCAACCCGCCGAAGCGCGAGACAATCACCCGGTCGCCCACGCGGAATTGCGTGACGCCCGCGCCGATCGCCGCCACTTCGCCGCTCGCCTCGGTTCCGGGAACGAACGGCAGCGGCGGCTTGACCTGATAGCCGCCCGAACACAGCAGCGCATCGGCATAGCCGAAGCTGGCGGCGCGCAAGCGGACCCGGACCTCGCCGGGGCCGGGTTCAGGGACCGGGCGTTCGACCGGATGATAGACTTCGGGCGGCCCGAGCTGATCGGCGCTGACTACTCGCATTGTACCTCTTCCGCCAAACCGCGCCGCATCGCGACTGTCATTAGCTGCCGTTGGTGACGGCCTTTGTTCGCTGCGCCAACTTCGCGGGCCGACGCCAGCCCATCGATCACGTGCGCGATCTTGCGCATTGTCCGCCCTGCTTACCGGGGCGCCACGAATGCCGCGATCGCCCGTCCGAGCAGGTCCGCGCCCGCGACCGCTTCCGCGCCCCAATTCTCGATTGTCGCCAGCATACAGAACTGCTCGATCTGCGAGAGCATCAGAAAGGCCGCAACGCGGCGCTCCGGATCGGCCTCGCCGGCCACGGCGAACGCCGGAAAGCGCGAGCCGAGTTCGGCCAGCAAGGCGCGGCGCTGCTCACTGAGCCGCAGGTGAGTGGCCGGATCCTGCGCGATCACCAGCGCATAAAGCCCCATCGATTCGCGCCGGGCCCGGTAGGCCTTGACCATCCGCGCAAGCCAGCGCGAAAAGGCGCCCGCAAGCTCGGAATCGGTTGGCCACGGCGCACTGGCGAACAGCACGCGCTGCGCCTCCCAGTCTTCTTCCAGCAGTGCCAGGAGCAGTGGCTGCTTGCCCGGAAAATGCAGATAGACGGTTGCCCGGCTGACCCCGGCGCGCCGGGCGATTTCATTGAAGCCCGTTTCGGCGACCCCGTCCGCGAGGAAGCAGGTCCGCGCGGCCTGCACGATGCGGCGGCGCGTGAGCTGCTTCTGCTCGGCCCGCAGCGATCCGGGCGGTGCCGCATCATCGAACGGCAGATCCTTGCGATGGTTCGATGAATTTCGATTCATTGGACAATAATCTAGGCTATTGGGGGCTATTGTCCAGTCGTTCGGCAGGTATCCAACCGCTGAATGAACCGGGCAGCACCATGTCTGCTCCTGCGCCGAGTCCGCGCCATCAGCTCGGCAAAACGAGATGGCCGATGATCACCCGGATCTGGGCCTGCATCAGTTCGTCGAACGGCATACCCCGCCCCATCGTCGCGTAATTCCGCCGCGTGCCGGCCAGACGTTCAACCGCCGAATAGAGCACGATCGCGTCGGACTGGGCCTGCAACTCGGTAAGTCCGGGGCGGGCCGCCTGAATGGCTGCGGCGAGCAGATGGACGATGGGCATCGCGGTGAGCGTCCGCACATCGAGAAACCTCAGATTGCCGCGATCGGCTTCAAGATTCCGGTACAGCAGGACATGGCTGTGGCGGTCCCACACCCGATTATATTCCTCGATGAACCTCTCCACGTGCTCCGCAATATTCTCGCGGTCGGTGAACCAGCCGGGATGCCGCGCGAGCATTTCGGAAAATTCATGGCACGCTTCCTCGCACAGCTCATAGAGCACATGTTCGACGTCATCGAAATAGACATAGAGCGTGGCCGATGCCGTCTGGGCCGCCTTGGCAATGGCCACGACGGTGAGCTGGAAGGGCGAAACTGTTTGCAACAGCTCACGCGTGGCGGCGAGCAGGCGCGCCCGGGTCTGCGCACCCTTGCGGCCCAGAATTGTTCCCGTCCTGCCATTTTCGCGTTTGGCCAGCACTCACGCCTCCTGCTGCTGTTGAGCGGAAATCTCCGCAAATCGTTGTCTTAACAAACAAACTTTTTTGACGCTGAACGGGGGCCGGATAGACCAGTCTGTCAACTTTGTCACATACAAAGTGTCGGCAATCGCCGTGAGTTCCGGATAAATAGTTTGACGACTGTTGAGACCCATGCTTGTGCTGCACCGCGATGCAGGTTCCTTCGCGTTCGCGGTAGGCGGATCTGCTCTAGGCAATTGTTGGAGATTACATATGTCGCGTCTTGCTTTCACCCTGTTCACCGCCGCCTTGCTGGCACCGGTTTCCGCCCCCGTTTTCGCTCAGGAAGCCCCCGCCGCCCCCGCCGCTGCCGCAACCAGCGAGCCGGTTACCCCCAAGTCCGGCGCCGTTCTGCGCGATGTCACCGGTCGCCGGATCGGCGCGATCGATTCGGTCCGCACTGCTGACGGTTATGTCACCGTCATCGCCGACATGAAGCTTTTGCGCGTGCCGATCGAAACCCTGCAGATGGGTGAAAAGGGCCTGATGACCACGCTCAAGAAGTCCGAACTGCGCTGATCCGCGCCTGATCGGCCCGGACGCCAAGAGCCGGGAAGCTATCCGAACGCCGGGGCCGCAATGCGCGGCTCCGGCGTTTTTCGTTCAATGGGAACGAACCTCAACCAGCTCTACCCGGGCATCGCGCGGGGTCCGCAGCAGCGCCGCGAGTGCTTGCGCGGGACTCGCCGGGACCATGCCCGCTCCGGTCCAGTGGCTTGCCCCCTCGGCCGTGCAGCGCTCGATAAAGCGGGGCAGCAGGCTTTCAGGCACCGGCATCGACGCCGCGCCGTGGCTGTGCATGCGGCCAACCCGGAACAGCATCAAGCGGATGCCCTCCTCGCGCAATTCCTCGCCGATGATCCTGGTCATCGTTTCCAGCGCGGCCTTGGTCGAGGTGTAGACGCTGAAGAACGGGGTCGACTGCCGCACCGATTCCGAACTGACGTTGACGATGTCGCCGCCGGCACCGTGCGCGCGCATCCGCTTGACCGCCTCGCGCATGCAATAGACCGGGCCGCAATAATTGATGTTCACGAGCTGCTGAACCGCTTCCGGCGTCGCGTCCTCGATCCCGAACGGCCGGTATAGCGCCGCGTTGTTGACCAGGACCGAAACCGGGCCAAGCGCGCGGTCCACCGCCGCGAACCCGGCGACGACCGAATCGTTGTCGGCCACGTCAACCGATACCGCCAGCGCATCGCCGCCCAGTTCGGCCACGGCTTCATCGAGCGAAGCCTGCCCCCGGCCGAAGATCGCGACCTTGTAACCATCTGCGAGCAGGCACCGCGCCACTTCGCGCCCCAGGCCAAGGCTGCCGCCGGTAACTACGGCAATGCGGTCGGTCATCGTTTCTCTCCACATTTGCGGGTGCTTGCCGCACCCTGCGATCGGTTCTTCTGCGTAAGGCTCCCGGGCCGCAGCCACAAGCGATCACGCAGCCTATATTACCGGGAGCGCTTTCCGGGAACCCCGCCATGCGACAACATGCCGGGGTGGCAACACGGGATGAGGCAGGCCGGGAGGAGGCAGGCGATGGACGACATTGAAGCGATCAAGCAGCTCAAGGGCCGCTACTTCTATTACCTCGACATGAAGGACTGGGGCGCGTGGGGAGATCTCTTCACGACGGATGCGACGCTTGACGTCAGCGGCGAATATCCGGATGCCGCCGACCCCTCGCAATATGTGATATCCGGACGCGAAGCGATCCGCACGTTCGTTGCGCAGGCGGTGGAAGGGACCGTGACCGTTCATCATGGCCACATGCCGCTCATCAGCCTGGCGGGTTCCGACCGGGCCAGCGGCATCTGGGCGATGGAGGACAACCTGTTTTTCCCCGACGGCAGCCGGATGACCGGATATGGCCACTACCGCGAGGACTACAGCCGCGCCGACGGCACATGGCGAATCGCCCGGCTCAAACTGACCCGGCTGCGCGTGCTGCACGGCTAGGCTTGGGCCGCCCGCCCGGTCAGCGCATGTCCGCGCCGCCGTTCGCGCGCAGCGTTTCGCCGGTGACGAAGCCGCTCGCGTCGGCAGCGAGGAACAGGATCACGCGCGCGATGTCGATCGGTTGCCCGATCCGCCCGAGCGCGGCATTGGCGGCCCGCGCGGCGAACAGTTCCTGTTTCGCGTCCTCGATCACCGAACCGTCCTCGCGCGTGAAGCGATAGCTTACCATCGGGGTATCGATGAAGCCGGGTGCAACCGCATTGACCCGGACCCCGGCAGCGCCGACTTCCGCCGCCAGCGTGCGGGTGAGCGCGTTCACCCCCGCCTTGGTCAGTGAATAGACCGCGAGGCCCGGAGCCGGCGATTCGGCGCCTTGCGACGAGATGTTGATGATCGAGCCCCGCCCTTCCGGCACCATCCGGCGGGCGGCGGCGGCCGAGCCGAAGAACACGCCCTTGAGATTGATCGCGATCAGGCGGTCGAGCGTCGCCTCATCGACATCGACCAGCAGCGCCGGGGCCGCCGCCACGCCGGCGGCATTGAGCCAGACATCGATCGGCGCGATCGCCCGCGCCGCATCGGCCAGCCGCTCCACTTGCGTCCGGTCGGCGACATCGGTCGGGATCGCCATCGCCGCGCCGCCCGGTTCGGCGCCCAGTTCGGCGGCGATTTCAGCAAGCGCGGCGGCGTTGCGGTCTGCCAGCACGACCCGTGCGCCAGCCCGCGCGAACACCCGCGCCGCCTCCCGGCCGATCCCGGACGCGGCCCCGGTCACCACCGCGAGCTTGCCGGTGAGTGCATAAGCGGCGGACTGCTGATTTGTGGCCATGGTCATTTCGTGCTCCCGTCATCGGCGCGTGATGCCCTTGCAGCGACGCCGCAGATCGCTTGACCACGGCCGCCTCGCGGACTTAGGCTGACGGGTGGCAATGCCGCGCCCGGCCGGGCGCCCTGCCACCGGGGAAGAGGCATGATGGCAAGGCATTCGTCGTGAGCCTGATCGCGCGCGCCGGTTCGGAGCCCGGCCATCTGGGCTTTCGCGTGCGCCTGCCGACCGACCGCCGCAATATTTCGCGCTCGGCTGCCCGCGCGCTTGATGTGCTCGAATTCTTCGGAACGGCGCGCCGGCCGCTGCGGGCGGTGGAGATCGCGCGCGAGCTTGAAATGTCGCCGTCGAGCGCGAACCAGTTGCTCAAGACGATGGTCGATTCGGCGCACCTCGTGTTCGACGCGCGGGAGAAGACCTACCTCCCCTCGCCGCGCCTGGCGGCGTTCGGGAGCTGGATGGGCGGCATCTATGGCGGCACCGGCCCGCTGCACGATCTGGTTGACGCGGTGCGCGCGCGCACCGGAATGGTCGTGACGATCACCACACCCAACGACCTGTCGATGCAGATCGTCGATCTGGCCGGCCCGGAAGGGCAACCGGCGCAGCGCGGCCTGCAGGTGCCGCTGTTCGGCTCGGCCACCGGCAGTGCCTATCTGGCCGGGCTCGACGATGCCGAAGTGCGCCGCCTGGCGCGGCGCGCCCGCATTCCCGATACCGACCTGCCCGCGATCCATGCGGTGCTCGACCAGATTCGCGCGGTCGGCCTGGCCGATGGCCCGAGCGGCGGTCCGGGCAACTGGTCGCTCGCGATGGTGCTGCCGCTGCTTCTGGCCGGTTTCCCCTCGGTGCTGGGGCTCGCAGGTCCCGCCGCAGACGTCCGGGCGAACATGGCCCAGTTGACCGCCGCGATGCGCGAGGCCGTTGCGGTGCATTTCAATCGCTCACGCGCTCGCGCACGAAGTCGGTGACTTCGGCGAAGACTTGCTCTGCCCCCGCAAGATCCCGGCTGCGCATCACCGCGACATGCTCCATGTCCGGAATCACGCTGAGCCTGACAGGGCGGCCAGCCTCGGTCAGCCGATCGTGAAATGCGCGGGCATCGGCCGCCAGAACCTCCCCGGCCCCGACGCACTGGTAAGTCGGCGGGATTCCCCGGACCCGCGCAAACAACGGCGACGCCATCGGATCGCCGGCGGAATGGCCTTGCAGATATTGATCGGCTGCTTCGGCCGCTGATGCGCCGGAAAACACCGGATCGCTCCCGGCATTTTCGGCGTAACAGGCATTCGTCACCGTCAGATCGAGCCAGGGCGAAAGGAGGATCAACCCGGTCAGCGGAATGCCGCGATTCGCGCAGATCGCGGCAAGGCCCGCCGCGAGCCCGCCGCCAGCCGAATCGCCCGAGAGAATGAGCCGCCCGACCCCCAGCGCCAGCGCGCCCTCGATGGCCGCCACGCCGTCGATAAGCCCGGCGGGAAAGGGATGCTCGGGCGCCAGGCGGTATTCCGGGCAAATCACCTCGACATCGCACGCAGCGGCAAGCGCCTCTGCGAAGGGCGCCGCATATTCCGGACTGCCGAGACGGTAGCCGCCACCATGCCAGTGCAGCACGGTCCCGCGCGCCGCGCCGCCGGGATTGAAGCGCAGCGCGCGCACAGCCCCTGATCGGCCGTCGCCCAGGCGGCACTCGCGCTCAGGATAGGTGCCCAGCGCGGCCCGGCTTGCCGCGCGCCGCGCGGCGACGGCATCGGGCGCCGGATAGCCGGGCCGTTCCTGTGGCAGCTCACTGACCGGCAGCGGCGCTTCCCTCACGGATCGAGCCCGAGCGTGCCCTGCCCCGAGACGACCGGCGGCGGACCAAACCCGCCGGTGGCGAGGAAGCCGCCATCGACCGCCAAAGTCTGCCCGGTCACGTAGTCGGACATGTCGGACAGGAAGAAGGTTACCGCCTTGCCGATATCCTCGACCGTGCCGCGCCGCGCCATCGGCACATAGGGCGCGATCCGCGCGCGCTCTTCTTCCGGGCTCCCCAAGGGGATGCGCGGTGTCACGATCCCGCCCGGCGCGACGCAGTTCACGCGGATGCCGTGCGGCGACCATTCGGCCGCCATCGTCTTGACCAGATGGACTACCCCGGCCTTCGCCGCGCCATAGGCGCCGTGATGCGCGGCCGAACGGATGCCGTCGATCGAGGCAATGCAGACGATCCTGCCGCTGCCGCGCGCCAGCATCCCCTTCGCCACTTCGCGGGACGTGAGAAACACGTGGCGCAGATTGCGGCTGTGATCGCGGTCCCAGGTTTCGGCGGACATCTCGGCGAGCGGCGCCCAGCCGGCCATGCCGACGATCATGACCAGCCCGTCGAGCGGCCCGAACTCCTTTTCCACTTTGGCGACGGCCGCGACGATTTGCGCCTCGTCGGTAACGTCGGCCGAAAGCGCATAGGCGGAAACGCCCTTCTGCCGCACTTCGGCGCAGACCCGTTCAGCGCGCTCCAGCTCGATATCGAGAATGGCAAGGTCCGCCCCGAGCGAGGCGAGCAGGCGCGCACTAGCCTCGCCCATGCCTTGCCCGCCGCCGGTGATGAGCACGCGTTTGCCCTTGAGGCCGAATAGTTCCTGCATCCTCTTACTCCTTGATTTGTTCAAGTGATGCCTCAGGCGTACGCGACCACAGGCGCGCCGTCACGGACTGTTGTTCTTCCGCCTTGCGAAGCTGTTCGGCCAACCCTTCGGCCACCCGGCCCTTGCCGCGCTTTTTCAGTTCGGGAATGACGCGGGTGCCGAGCAGCTCGATCGACTTCATCACCGCTTCGTGCGGCAGGTAGCCGAAGTTCAGGTAGCACAGCACCTGATCGCCCCCGATTTCCTCGTAGCGCTCCAGCTTGCGGATGCATTCCTCCGGCGTGCCGACCACCACCATGTCCTCGCGATCGAACTCGGTGATGTCGAACTCGCCGCGCGCCTGGGCGGAAAGCAGCGGAAAGGCCTTTTCCTGCTCTTCGGGCGAGAGGTGCGCCATTTCCCACTTGAGGTGGAATTCGGCGAGGCCCTTGTACCACCACCACATCGATTCCCACAGGCGGTTGGTCCCGAAGCTTTCGCGCGATTCGACGCAGTGGACCAGTGTGTAGGCGCCGACCTTGTTGGTGTGGACCCCGGTCAGCGGGACGGCGTTCTGCTGCGCCTCGCGGTAGGCCGCGATCACCTTTTGCAGCGCATCGAGCGGCTGCATGATCGAGAAGCACAGCAGCCCGCAGCCGTTTTCACCGGCCATCGTTGCGCTAGACGGGGTCGCCGCCGCGATCCACGCCGGCGGGTGCGGAAACTGGTAGGGCTTGGGCGTGACCATCCGCTTGGGAAAGTCGAGATATTCCGAGTGTTCCTCGTAGTATTCCTGCTCCCACATGCCGACGACCGTGCGCGCGGCGGCCTTGAGCTTGTCCTTGCTCGCCGGGATATCGACGCCGAACGCGGCCTGCTCCATCGGGGTCGAGCGCCCCATCCCCCAGATCGCCCGTCCGCCCGACAGCAGATCGACCGTCGCGACCTTTTCGGCCACGCGCGCCGGATGGATGAACTCGTGCGGCATCAGCGCGACGCCGAAGCCGAGCTTGATGTTCTTCGTCACTTGCGAAAGCGCGCCGAGCACCACTTCGTTCGACGGCATGTGACTGCGGTTCTCGCGGAAATGGTGCTCCACGCACCACACCGCCTCGAAGCCCAACTGGTCCGCCAGGACGATCTGCGCAATGTTGTCCTTGTAGACCACGCGCTCGGCCGCGCGCTGCCCCCAGGGATGCGCACCGGCCCATGGGCGCGGCACGTCGAACTCGTAAAGGAGGCCCAGTTCCATCGTTATCTCCCGGATTCTGTTCTTGGGAGGGAGCATAGGGACGAGACCGGCCGCCGCACAATGGCGACCCGCGAAATCCGTGATTACGCATGTTTGTGTGGTGCGGCGAACCCCTCCGGCCGCAGAGTCTTTGGTTGGGGGGGGGGGGGGGGGGGGGGGGGAGCCGGCGCCCCCCCCCAAACCCCGGCAGAGCGGCGCCCGCCCGCCGCCCGGGCGGAGC
>VMTF01000292.1 GCA_013791705.1 Sphingomonadales bacterium
CCACCCATCGAGAATACACTGAGTGGGTGGCCGGGCGGGGGAGCGGGCTGGTGCCGCAAGGTCAAGCCGGAAGGCTTGACCCCACTAAGCAAAGAATCCGGACGCCAAAGGCGCGCCCAACCCAGAATCCCGGTGCCCCCAGGTCGCCCACGTCCAAAACAACACCCTGAATATTTTTCCACACTGCTGCAGTGCAGTGCCGCTTGCCTGTCACAACTTGCGGTATATCTTGGCTGGTGTGACCGCCCTTCGACGGTCTGCATCGAAAGGAGCGCATGGCCCGCAAAACCGCTCGCGTCACTGAGCTGACGCATCCGTGGTCGTCCGAAGCCCGCCGGGAACCTTCACGGCGCGCAAGGGCGGAACTGGAATTCGACGAGCCCACGGTACTCGGGGCATTGTTCGGCCAGTTCGATTCCAATCTGGTGCTGCTGGAAAACCGGCTCGGCGTTTATATTGCCGCCCGGGGCAACCGCATCCAGATCGAGGGGGGCGAGGATGAAGTCGCCCGGGCTCGCGACGTTCTCAAGGGTATGCACCAGCGCCTGATGAACGGGCAGGAGCTCGATACCGGCGCGGTCGAAGCGCTTATTGCGATGGCGAACGAGCCGACGCTGGAAGGGATCATTACCGGCAACGCCGAGGCGCCGGCCGTGATGATCCGCACCCGGCGCAAGACGATCGTGCCGCGTTCGGCCGCGCAGATCGAATATATGCGCGCGCTCGCCCGCGAGGACGTGATCTTCGCGCTGGGGCCGGCCGGCACCGGCAAGACCTATGTGGCGGTGGCGCAAGCGGTGAGCCAGTTAATGAGCGGTTCGGTCCAGCGCCTGATCCTGTCGCGACCGGCGGTGGAAGCGGGCGAACGGCTCGGTTTCCTGCCCGGCGACATGAAGGAAAAGGTCGACCCCTATCTGCGCCCGCTTTACGACGCGCTCTACGATTGCATGCCGCCCGAGCAGGTCGAGCGGCGGCTGGCCAACGGCGAGATCGAAGTGGCGCCGATCGCGTTCATGCGCGGGCGCACGCTGGCCGATGCCTTCGTGATCCTCGACGAAGCGCAGAACACCACGCCGGCGCAGATGAAGATGTTCCTCACCCGCTTCGGCCAGAACAGCCGGATGGTGGTCTGCGGCGACCCCCGGCAGGTCGATATCCCCGGCGGCGACGCGATGAGCGGCCTGGCCGATGCGGTGAAACGGCTGGAAGGCGTGGACGGCATCGCCGTCAGCCGCTTCACCAGCGCCGACGTGGTGCGCCACCCGATCGTCGGCCGGATTGTCGAGGCCTATGAGGGCAAGGACGCCTGACCCGGGGCGGGGGGAGCTTCGGGGGCGGGGGGGGTTGGGGCGGGCCCCCCCCCCCGGGGGGCGCCCCCCCCCCGGCCGAAAACCCGGGGCCAGGGCGGCCACGCAAAGGAAATAGCACCC
>VMTF01000284.1 GCA_013791705.1 Sphingomonadales bacterium
CCCGGCGCCGCCCCCCCCCCCCACAGCCCCCCCCCCCCCTTCCGCCGGGGCTGTGGGTTCTCCACCCACACCCCCCGCGCCGCGGGCCCCCCCCCCCCCGCTTCCCCAATCAGGATGACTGCGACCGCTATCCAGCGCAGCCAACGCAGCATCATCAGCCCCAGTTGGCCATTTCGACTTCCAGATTGTCAACGATGGCCTGGAAAAAGCCTTCGGTCGTCAGCCAGGGTTGTTCAGGCCCGATCAGGATCGCGAGATCCTTGGTCATCTTGCCGCTTTCGACGGTTTCGACGCAGATGCGTTCAATCGTTTCGGCAAATTTCACGACTTCAGGCGTGTTGTCGAACCGGCCGCGATAGATGAGGCCGCGGGTCCACGCGAAGATCGAGGCGATCGGATTGGTCGAGGTCGCCTTGCCCTGCTGGTGCTGGCGATAGTGACGGGTGACGGTGCCGTGGGCGGCTTCGGCCTCGACGGTCTTGCCGTCCGGCGCCATCAGGACCGAGGTCATCAGGCCCAACGAGCCGAACCCTTGTGCGACAGTGTCGGACTGGACGTCGCCGTCGTAGTTCTTGCAGGCCCAGACGAACTTGCCGCTCCACTTCAGCGCCGAGGCGACCATGTCGTCGATCAGGCGGTGCTCGTATACGATGCCGGCCTTGGCGAACTTTTCCTTGAAGCCTTCGGTGTCGAACACTTCCTGGAACAGATCCTTGAAGCGGCCGTCATAGGCCTTGAGGATCGTGTTCTTGGTCGAGAGGTAGACCGGCCAGCCGAGCCCCAGGCCATAGTTGAAGCTGGCGCGGGCAAAGTCGCGGATCGAATCGTCGAGGTTGTACATCGCCATCGCGACGCCGGCGCCGGGGAACTTGAACACCTCGAGGTCGATCGATTTGCCATCGTCACCGTCGAACACCAGGCGCAGCGTGCCGGGGCCGGGGATGAGGGTGTCGGTTGCCTTGTACTGGTCGCCGAAGGCATGGCGGCCGACCACGATCGGGTCGGTCCAGCCGGGCACCAGTCGCGGCACGTTCGAAATCACGATCGGCTCGCGGAAGACCACGCCACCCAGAATGTTGCGGATGGTGCCATTGGGCGACTTCCACATTTTCTTGAGCTTGAATTCCTCGACGCGGGCTTCGTCCGGCGTGATCGTGGCGCACTTCACGGCCACGCCATACTTTGCGGTCGCATTGGCGGAATCGATGGTGATCTGATCGTCGGTAGCGTCACGCATTTCGATCGACAGGTCGTAATATTTCAGGTCGACATCAAGATAGGGCAGGATCAGCTTCTCGCGGATCCACTGCCAGATGATCCTGGTCATTTCATCGCCGTCCATCTCGACGATGGGGTTCGCCACCTTGATTTTCGCCATTATCGTCCTTCCCGGGGAGAAATTTACCCTCGCCCATTAGCAGGGAAACCATGCTTCGCAAGCGGGCTAGGGCCAGAATGCAGCAGTGTGAATACGCAAAGGAGGCCGGGTCGATGACCCGGCCTCGCTCATCAGTCCGCCGTTCGGGGCTTACCAGGCGCCTTCGAGCAGCTTCTTCTGGTTGGTGCTCATCACCATCTTCTGCTGTTCCGGATTCAGGTCCTGGATGTCCGCGAAGAATTCGAGCGGCTTGGCCAGACCTTCGGGGTGCGGCCAGTCGCTACCGAACAGAACGTTCTCGATGCCGATATGCTCGGCCAGTTCGCTGCACGAATCCTCGTAGAACGGCATGACCGAGAAGTGTTCGCGGAACGTCTCGACCGGGTCGCGCTTGTATTCCAGCGGAAACTGGCGGTAGCTGCGCTTGAGCATGTTGAGCATCGGGCCGACCCATTCCGAACCGCTTTCGGTGTGCGAGATGCGCAAGTCCCTGAAGCGATCGAACAGGCCGAGGCAGATCGACGAGCAGGTCGCATCGCTCGCGGCGCGGCCCATGCCCTGCAAGGCCTACTTGAACGCGGTGCGCTCGAACGGACGGGCCTCGCTAATCCCGGTGTTCTCGCCATCGGTCCAATAATGGTACATCATGTCATAGCCCGAGTCCGAAACATGGTGCGCGACCAGGATCTTGGCCTCGTTCACGCGGGCCCAGAACGGATCGAAGCTCTTGTGGCCGATCGGCAGTCCGCCGTCACGGGTGATGACCGGGGCCGGGCGTATCAGCAACACGCGGCAGCCGGCCTTCATCACGAAGTCCAGCTCCGCGACCGCCTCGTCGACGTCGGTCAGCGAAATCGCGGCGACCGGGAACTGGCGGCCGTTGGTGAAACCGTATTCATCGGCGACCCAGCGGTTCAGCGACTTGAACAGCGCGCGGACGACATGCGGTTTGTGGCCGAGATGGCCTTCGATCACCGAAGCGAGCGTGGGATAGACCACGGCCGCGTGGATGCCCTGTTCGTCGAGCATCTTCAGATGGGCGGCGCCGTTGTGGAACGCCGGGTCCGACGGGATGACCTGGCTCATCTCGCGCAGCGATTTGCCTTCGGGATTCTCGGCGCGGTAAAACGGCACATGGCTGCCGGGCGCGGCCACGACTTCGAAAGCGGGGTTCGGAATGTAGTCCGAAATGTGGCCGTCGACGGCGAGTTTGGTGCGGCCGTTCACGGTGACATACTGGAACGCGGAGCGGAATTCCTTGGGCAAGTGGCGCAGGAAGGCGTCGGGCGTTTCATAATAATGGTGGTCGGCGTCATAGATCGGATATTCGGGGCGCACGATCGGCTGGCCTTCCGGGCGATCCATAATCTGAACGGTCATGGCAACTTCTCCTCATCGGTGTGACGGGAGTTTATTGATATGATGGCGCGGCCCGGCCCTTGACGTGTATCAATAAGTTGGGCGCGCTGAGGGAATTGAGCGCAGCGCGCATCTTATCGCATATGCGATTGCGGCGGGCTGCCCCGCAGGGCAGCGGCATTGCCGGGAGCCCGAAAGCACAAAACCCGCCACTTGCGCGGCGGGCTTCAGGCTGGGTGCCTTCGAATGGTGGGCGTAGGAAGGATTGAACTTCCGACCCCTGCGATGTCAACACAGTGCTCTACCACTGAGCTATACGCCCACGCCATTCGAGCAGCCCGTTGCCGGGCAGGGGTGCGCCAATAGCGACGGGTCTGGCGCAAATCAAGCCGTTCTTTGCGGGCGCGGCGCGGAGCCCGGCGGATCAGCCCCTGGCGGTGCTGGGCAGGCCGAACACCCGGTCCACTTCCAGCACCAGATCCTTGAGATGAAACGGCTTGGACAGCACTTTGGCCTGCGGGGCTTCCTGACTGGCCCGCAGCGTCACCGCGGCAAAGCCGGTGATGAACATCACCTTCGTTTCCGGGCTGATTTCGGCGCAGCGCTGGGCCAGCTCAATGCCGTCCATCTCGGGCATCACGATGGCCTAAAGCAGCAGGTCGAATCGCTCGCTTTCGAGAAACGGACCCGCGGCGGTGCCGCGATCGACCGCGACAACCGAATAGCCGGCATTTTCCAGAGCGCGGGCGAGGTACGTGCGCATCGCTTCTTCATC
>VMTF01000138.1 GCA_013791705.1 Sphingomonadales bacterium
GTTTTTGCGGATGCGGACGTGGCCGAGGGGGGCGGCCAGCTTCTGCAGACGATGCGGGCGGGCAGCATCATCCTGATCCATTCGACCGCACACCCGGATTTGTGCGCGCGCCTTGCCCGCGACGGCGCGGCGCGGGACGTGGCCGTGCTCGATGCGCCGGTCAGCGGCGGCAATGCGCGAGCGGCGGCGGGGCAGTTGGCGGTGATGATCGGCGGTGATCGCGATGCCTGCGACCGGTTGCAGCCGTTGCTGGCGACTTTCGCGACAACGGTGGCCTGGCTTGGCGCGCCCGGATCGGGTCAGGTCTGCAAGCTGCTCAACAATGCGCTGTTCACGATCAACTCGGGCACCGCGCTCGCCGTGCTGGAGGCAGGCGACCGGCTCGGGCTGGACCGGGCGGCGCTGGTGCGGATGCTCTCGACCGGCTCGGGCCAGTCGCTGGGTCTCGAAATGATGGCCAGGGCTACGCCGGCGAGCCTGAAGTTCGCTTTCGAGCGGCTCGAAAAGGATGTCGCGCTGGCGCTCGATGTCCTGCAATCGCGAGGCTTGGGCGATTCCCGCGCGGCGAAATCCGCGCGGCTGGGGGTTGCCGGTTTCGAGGCTTTTGCCGCTGAGGCACAGGATGGCGCTTGAAGGCTCCCTCCCGCACCGGCGACGTCCAACGCATCATCCACATGCAGGTCTGCGCCGGGGATTGACCGCTGCGGACTGTCGGGAGCAAATCGCGGTGTTGCAGGGATCATCCCCGGAAAATGGAGTGGAACGGCATGGACTTGGGCCTTCAGGGAAAGCGCGCACTGGTGACCGGCAGCAGTTCCGGAATCGGTGTCGGCATCGCGGAAATGCTGGCGGCCGAAGGGTGCAGTGTGGTGGTCCATGGCCGCAACGAGGCGCGCGCGCGCGCTGTCGCGGAGCGGATCGCCGCGACCGGAGCGAAGTCGGCCCTCGCGATCGGTGATCTGGCGATCGCAGAAGAAGCGGCGACCGTGGCCGCTGCGGCGAGCGAGGCATTCGGCGGGATCGATATCCTCGTCAACAATGCAGGCGGTTCAAGCGACAATCCCGACAAGAGCTGGTTCGGCACGACGCCCGAGGATTTCCTGGCGACTTATCAGGCGAACCTGCTTGCTGCGGTGCGCCTCATTCATGCGCTGGTGCCGGCCATGCGCGAGCGCGGCTGGGGCCGGATCATCAACATCTCCACGGCGGCGGCAATCACGCCCACTTCCGGTCAGGCCGATTATGGCCCCGCCAAGGCGGCGATGCTCAACATGTCGCTCGGGGCTTCGCGGGCGCTCAAGAACAGCGGCGTGACGAGCAACAGCGTCTCGCCCGGCATGATCCGGACCGATGGCATCGACATGTATCTGGCAACCATGGCGAAGCAGCGCGGGTGGGGCGACGACGTGAAAAAGGCAGAGGAAATGCTGCTCAAGGGCATCAACCAGTCGGTCGCGCGCGTGGGCGAGGTGGACGACATTGCTTACGCCGTCACCATGCTGGCGAGCCCCCGGTCCGACTTCATCAACGGCACCAACGTGCACGTCGATGGCGGAATTTCGCCCTCGCTTAACTGAGTTCGCTGCGGTTTGCAGGCAGCGGGGGCATTCCGGGCCGGAGATTGCGGCCAGCCGCAACTTTCCGGCCCGGCAGATGATTTCATCCGCCTGAAAATGCCTCTAAGGAGGGCACGAAGAAATTGGTGCCCAAGCTTGGAGGAATGCGGGAATGATGCAGCTTGTCGAGGCCAATTGGCCGGTACTGGTGCTGGCGGCGGTGGTCGTTCTGCTGGTGGCGTGGTGGCTGTTCACCCGCGCCACGAAACCTGCGGCACGGCGTGATCGGCGGCCCGATGTGCTCGATGCGGGCGCGGCTCCGGCGCAGCGCAATCAGGCCTTGATCGATGCGCCCCCGGCGGCCAGCGGGGCATCGCCGGCGATGCCTTACACCGCCCCTCCGGCGGCAGAACTCATGGGCGGCATCGCTGAAGTGATTGCGGCGGCCGTGCAGGAAGAGGCGGCCGACGCAGGCAGCGGCGAACCTGCGAGCGCCAAGCCTGCCGACGATCTCACCCGGATCAAGGGAGTCGGCCCCAAGCTGTCGGCCCTGCTGACCAGCCTTGGCGTCACGACCTATGCGCAGATCGCCGCATGGGACGATGGCGATCTGGCCCGGATCGATGCGCAGCTCGGCAATTTTGCGGGACGCCCGGTGCGGGACCAGTGGGTGGCGCAGGCCAAGCTACTCGCCGCCGGCGATACCGCCGGTTACGAGGGCACGTTCGGCAAGCTCTAGGGCTTGCGCGGGCTGGCGAATTCGGGGATCACGCCGGGGCTGTAACGGGGCTCCGGTCGATCGCGCGGCAGGCTGCCAGCAGGCGGCCCGGTTCGCCACTGGCGGGCAGAATGAGCGTGCCGCCGCCGGGCAGCGTCGCCTCGATCCGGTTGCTTCCCTTGAGCACATCAAGCCGCGGATCGGCCGCCGGAATGATGCCGCCCCATTCACCGCGCTCGCCAGCGCGAACAACGTCGACCGGCAGGCGGGCGATCCGGCCATTTCCGATCAGCGCGACGAGCGCCTTCGCCCCCGCTTCGGCGCGGGTGACCCATGTGATGCGTAACGCCGTGCCGCCAGCCGGAGCCTGGTCACAGGCCAGCGTAAAGAGCTTCTGGCGACCCAGCAGGCCGAACGACAGTTCGCCATTCGCCAGCCACCACTCGCCGCCTGCGGGCTGCGCCGGGGCGGCAACCACCGGCAGCGAAATCTGCATGAGCGAAAGGCGCGCCGGATACGTCGCGTCAGCCGGCAAATTATCGACCACCTGCCGGCTTTGCGATTGCGAGCAGGCGCCGAGCACGGCGGAAAGGGCAAGCAGCGACCAATAACGTTTCATTACCCACCTTTTTGCTTGTCCGGGCGGGCCAACGCAATAGCCTACGTGGCAAGGTTCCACGGATCGCCGATGGAATTGCACAGGTGGCGGAGTGTGTTACGAAACGCCGCGATAACAAACCGAACCAATGGAGAGAGAAAATGCCGGTCAGCACAGAAGATTACCTGGGCGTTGTCGAGCACATTGCCCGCTATTGCTGGGCCGTCGACAGCGGCGACGGCGACAAGTGGGTGGCCGTTTGGACCGAGGACGGCGTGTTCACCGGCATCACGCCCGAACCGCTGGTTGGGCACGACGCGCTGCGGCAGGTGCCACCAGGCATTCACGCGCAATACGAGGGCACGATTTGCCATCTCGCCGGAAACATCACCTGCGAATACGCTGACGACCACGATACGGTTTACGCGCACTTGTACAACTATGTGAGCACCTGGGTTCCGGGTCAGGGTGGCCAGCACCAGGCGATGGCCAAGTGCCGGATGACGCTGGTGCGCAATGGTGCGGGCTGGCTGCTGCGGCGCAACGAGGCGCAACTGTTCAGCGGCTAATTTGGCCTGCTCAGCGGCCCCATTTGCGCTGGGACTTGCCGAATCGCGTCTTGCGCGTGCCGGGCTTGCCCTCGTTTGAACGGCCGACCAGCGGGGCTTTCCTGTCCCCGTCCGGCAGGCCCAGCTCGTCGGCTTCGAGCCGGCGGATTTCGTCGCGCAGCCGCCCGGCTTCCTCGAATTCGAGGTCGGCGGCGGCGGCGCGCATCCGCTTTTCCAGGTCTTCGATGTAGCCCCGCAGGTTGTGGCCGACGAGGTGGTTGGTCGCATCGTCGTCCAGTTCGACCAGCACGCCGTCGCGGCTCGCGGTATCGGCGATAATATCGGCGATCTGGCGCTTGATCGAGGCGGGGGTGATGCCGTGGGCCTCGTTATAGGCGCGCTGCTTTTCGCGGCGGCGGTCGGTCTCGGCCATCGCCCGTTCCATCGAGCCGGTGATCCGGTCGGCATAGAGGATCACCCGCCCGTCGATATTGCGCGCGGCGCGCCCGATCGTCTGGATAAGCGAGGTTTCCGAGCGCAGGAACCCTTCCTTGTCGGCATCGAGGATGCAGACCAGGCCGCATTCCGGGATATCCAGCCCCTCGCGCAGCAGGTTGATGCCGACCAGCACGTCATAGACGCCCAGCCGCAAGTCGCGGATCAGTTCGATGCGTTCCAGCGTCTCGACGTCCGAGTGCATGTAGCGCACGCGCAGGCCCGCCTCGTGCATGAATTCGGTCAGGTCTTCGGCCATCCGCTTGGTCAGCGTCGTCACCAGCGTGCGATAGCCCTGCGCGGCGGTTTCGCGGCATTCGTTGATGCAGTCCTGCACCTGATCCTCGACCGGGCGGATGAACACCGGCGGGTCGATCAATCCGGTCGGGCGGATCACCTGTTCGGCAAAGACCCCGCCCGACTGTTCCATCTCCCAGGTGCCGGGCGTGGCTGAAACCGCGACCGTCTGAGGGCGCATCGCGTCCCATTCGTTGAAGCGCAGCGGGCGGTTGTCGATGCAACTGGGCAGGCGGAAGCCGTATTCGGCCAGCGTGATCTTGCGGCGATGATCGCCTTTCGACATCGCGCCGATCTGCGGCACGGTCTGGTGGCTTTCATCCACGAACAGCAGCGCGTTGTCAGGCAGGTATTCGAACAGCGTCGGCGGCGGCTCGCCCGGCAGACGGCCGGTGAGGAAGCGGCTGTAGTTTTCGATCCCCGCGCAAGAGCCGGTCGCGGCGATCATCTCGAGGTCGAAGTTGGTGCGCGGTTCCAGGCGCTGCGCCTCCAGCAGCTTGCCTTCGCTTTCCAGTTCCTTGCGCCGCTCGGCCAGTTCGAAGCGGATTGCGTCGGCGGCCTGCTTCATCGTCGGCCCCGGCGTCACGTAGTGCGAATTGGCATAGACCCGCACCTTGTCCAGCTTGGCGCCCGCCTTGCCGGTGAGCGGATCGAACTCGGCGACCTCCTCGATCTCGTCCCCGAAGAACGAGACGCGCCAGGCCATGTCCTCGTAGTGCGAGGGGTAAATTTCCAGATTGTCGCCCCGCACGCGGAAGTTGCCGCGGGCAAAGGCCGTGTCGTTGCGCTTGTATTGCAGCGCGACGAGTTTCCGGATGATCTCGCCCTGATCGACCGTGTCGCCGCGTTTCAGGTCAAAGATCATCGCCGAATAGGTTTCGACCGAGCCGATGCCGTAGATGCAGGAGACCGAGGCGACGATGATGACGTCGTCGCGCTCCAAGACCGAGCGCGTGCCGCAATGGCGCATGCGGTCGATCTGCTCGTTGATCGAGGATTCCTTCTCGATATAGGTGTCGGTGCGCGGGACGTAGGCTTCCGGCTGGTAGTAGTCGTAGTAGCTGACGAAATATTCGACGGCGTTA
>VMTF01000184.1 GCA_013791705.1 Sphingomonadales bacterium
CCGCACCGGATAGGGCTTTTGAAAGGTGGCCCGCAGGCCCGGCGCAACAGGCTGTCCGGACAGCCGGCTGCAACCCCCCCCGCGCCGGGTTTATGCCCGGGCGCGTCTGACCCCCAAACAACACGCGGCCGGCCACAAGCCCGGGCCGCAACTTTTTCGTACATTTCAGGCGAGAAACTCAGCGCTTGCCTTCAAGCAGGCCCTTGAGGTTCGTGCTCATGAACTTCTTCTGGTCGGCCGGGGTAAAGTCCTTCACCTCGTGGAGGAAGTCGAGCGGCTTCACCAGGCCTTCGGCATGAGGCCAGTCGCTGCCGAACAGCAGGCGGTCGGTCGAGACGTGCTGCTTCAGCTCGTCCAGGTCTTCCTCGTAATATGGGGCGACATAGACGTTCTCCTGGAACTGTTCGACCGGATGCTTGGCGAAGCTCTTGGGAAGCTGGCCATAAGCGCGGTGCAGCATCTTCACCAGATGCGGCACCCAGATCGAACCGTTCTCGGCCGAAACCCAGCGGATGTTCGGGAAGCGGCTCATCACGCCGTGCGCGATCAGCGCCGAAATCATGTCGGCGATCGCACGACCCTGCAGATCGATGCAGGACTTGAGCGGGTCGGAACGATCAAACGCGAGCGCCTCGTCTGCACCGCCGCCGCTGCCCCACCAGCGATAGATCTGGTCATAGCCGGAATCCGACACGTGGAGCACCACGAAGATGTTGGATTCGTTGACCTTGGCCCAGAACTTGTCGAATTCGGGCAGACCCGGCGAACGCGGGCCGAACAGGCCCGGAACCGGCGCCGGACGGATCAGGATGTGCCGTGCGCCTTCTTTCAAGGCCCAGTCCAGTTCGGCGCAGGCCAGATCGACATCTGCCAGCGAGATGTAGGCGCAGGGGAACAGGCGATCCTTGTAGTGGAACGTCCAGTCATCCGCGACCCACGCGTTGAGCGAGTGGACGCAGGCGGCCATCAGCGGAATGTTGGTGCCCATGTGACCTTCGATCACCGACGCCAGCGTCGGGAAGATCAACTGCGCCTGGACGCCCTGCTCGTCGAGCATCTTGAGGCGCGACACGGGCTCCGCGAATTCGGGCTGGAACGCCAGCGGATCGCCGGTCAGTTCGCGCAGCGACTTGCCTTCCGTGTTCTCGCCGCGAAACCAGATTTCGTGCGATCCCGGTGCGGCCACGACTTCGAACGTCGGGTTCGGAATGTAATCGCTGATATGTCCGTTGATCGCCAGCTTGGTGCGGCCTTCGATCTGGACATACTGGAAGTCCTTGTGGAACTTCTTGGGCAAGTGGCGACGGAACGTGTCCATCGTCTCGTAGTAGTGTCCATCGGCATCATAAACGGGGTAGCCGAGGTCACGGGTCTCATTGACCCGCTCCATCACGGTCTGAACTGCCATTTCATCTCTCCTTGGTAACCGGACGACCCAGCGGCCCGGGAGTCGGGCGTGCTGTTGATAATGCTTTTTACTCCAATCTTCGCCCGTTAGAAAGCGGTGACAAACAACTCCAGCAGCCCGAGCACCGAGTGCAAACTGATCGCGTATGTGGTGGGGGCAGGCGATCAAAACTGAGCATCCGTCAGGAAATTGCCTCCTGCCCATAGGGACAGGCTCGCCGAACCAAAGTAGCAGAGCCATGATAAATGCCCGAAAACGATTGCCCCGCAAGCCGGTGCCGCCCAAAGCGCGCGTCGCTAGACCGCCGGCCTGACGGGAGTTTAGACAAGCCATGACCAATGCGTTGGCCACCTGTTCCACCGCACGCCGCCTGCCCGCCGCTTTGCTGCACCTCGCCGCAATCGGCGCCTCGCATATACCAGCCTGAGTCAGCCCGCATGAACAAGACGGACTAAGCGAAATGAGCGCTACAAATCTGAAGCTGGAGCTGCCCCAGCTCACCCCAGAAGCCGAACATTTGCGGCAGGAAGTGCGGGCGTTCCTCGCCGAGGAACGGACCAGCGGACGCTTGCCCCCGGCCGAAAAGATCGGCCTCGGTTTCGATCGCGACATGACCAGGCGGATCGCCGCGCGTGGCTGGATCGGCCTGACTTGGCCCAAGCAATACGGCGGCAAGGAGCGCAGCGCGCTCGAACGCTATGTGATGAACGAGGAGCTTCTCGCCGCGGCCGTCCCGGTCGGCGCGCACTGGGTGGCCGATCGCCAGTCGGGGCCGGTGCTGCTCAAGTTCGGCACCGAGGAGCAGAAGCAGTTCTTCCTGCCGAAGATCGCGGCGGGCGACCTTACGTTCTGCATCGGCATGAGCGAGCCCGAATCCGGCTCTGACCTCGCCTCGCTCAAGACCCGCGCCGAAAAGGTGCCGGGCGGCTGGCGCGTGAACGGGCGCAAGATCTGGACGACCAACGCCCACCGCGCGCACTACATCATCGTGCTGGCCCGCACCTCGACCGTCGAGGGATCGCGCCATGCCGGCATTAGCCAGATCATTATCGACGTCACGACGCCGGGGGTCACGATCAGCCCGGTCTGGTCGATGGCCGGCGAACATGATTTCAACGAAGTCCTGTTCGAAGATGTCTTCGTGCCCGACGACGGGCTGGTCGGCCAGGAGGGCAACGGCTGGAACCAGGTGTCGGCCGAACTGGCCTACGAGCGGTCAGGCCCCGAGCGCTGGCTGTCCAGCTTCCGGCTGATCGCCGAACTGATCGATGTGCTGGGGCCGGATACCCGGACCGCGACGCTGGAAGAACTGGGCCGGCTGACGTCGCACCTGCTGTCGCTGCGGCAATTGTCGCTGTCGGTCGCGAGCATGATCCAGCAAGGCAAGTCGCCCAATGTCGAGGCCTCGATCGTCAAGGATCTCGGCACCAAGTTCGAACAGGAAACGGTGCGCGTCGTCCGCAACATCATCAGTTCGGAAGACCTCGTTTCCGATGGCAAGGCCGAGCGCCTGCAGAAGCTGCTCTACCATGCGCTGACATATGCTCCCGCCTTCACCATTCGCGGCGGAACCAACGAGATCCTGCGCGGGATCATCGCAAAGGGAATTGGCCTGAGATGAGCGAGAACCTCGAATTCTTTCGCGATACTGTCGAACGTATCCTCACCGACACGCTGGAGTATGACGCGTTCCTGCACGCGGAGCTGTCGGATACAATACCCAGCGCGCTCATCGCCGCGCTGATCGAGAACGGCATCTTTCTGGCGCTCGTTCCCGAAGAACTTGGCGGTGTGGGTGCCGATCTGGCGGATGGCGCCGCGATCGCCCGGGCATTTGGCGATGCCGCCGCACCGGGACCGCTGGTCGAAACGCTTGCCGCCAACGCCATTCTCGCCGCTGCCGGGATCGAACCGGTCGAAGGACTGGCAACACTGAGCTTTGCAGGTGGCGAGGCTGCCGTTCCCGCCGTGCTGCACGATGTGCCGTGGGGCGGCGTCGCTGAAGCGGTGGTCGTTGTCACCAGGACCGCAAATGGCGCGCAAGTCGCCCTGACCAAAGGCAGTGACTGGACCGCGAGCGCGGGCAAGGATCCTGCCGGTGAGCGGCGCGACTGTCTCACGGCCTACGCCGGAACACCGGTTGTCGGCACGATTGCGGACGGTTCCGCACCGCTGCGCACCGCCTCGCTCCTGCGTGCGGCGCAGCAATTGGGGGCAATCGAGTGGTCGTTCCGCCGCAGCGTGGAATATGCCGGCGAGCGCAAGCAGTTCGGCCGCGAGATCAGCAAATTCCAGGCGGTCCAGCAGATGCTCGCCGAACTCGCCGGGCACGTGCTGGCGACGGCCGGGATCGTCGAAGCTGCGGCCAGCAATCCGGCCGAAACGCTGGTTGCGGCAGCGCGGTCACGCCTCGGCGATGCCGCAGATTCGACCATCACGATCACTCATCAGGTGCACGGCGCGCTAGGCTTCAGCCGCGAATACGCGCTGAATGCCCGAACCCGGCGGCTGATGGCCTGGCGTGACGATTTCGGCAGCATTCCGATGTGGCGCGTGGCGCTGGCCGCACAATACACGGGCCTGTCGCGCGACAAGTTCTGGCCGGCTGTGTCAGACGCAGCCAACGCCGCCGCCTGAGCAAAGCTGCACTGCTGCGAAACAAAAAGGGCAGGCCCGCGAAGACCTGCCCTTTTTCGTAACGTCAGGATCGCCTTACGCTACTTGCCGCCAGTTCGCGACTTCGGCATCCCAAGCGACTTCTCGGCGATCAGGCTGCGATGCACTTCGCTCGTGCCGCCGTAAACCGTCATCCCCATGCCGCGCCGCATGGTTACTTCGACAATGTCGAAATCCTTGTCCAGCCCGCGCACCAACGAATCCGGTGCGGCCGCCTCAACGATCGCCGAGCCGTCGATATACATCGACTCGGTCGTGAACAACTTGGCCATCGGCCCCCATGCGATCTCGTGGAACCCTTCGACAGTTGCCCATTCCTGACGGCGGCAGAGCGACGAGGCCACGTCATCGCGCGTTGCGGCGCGCGCCAGAATACGGCGCATGTTCGGATCGTCGATCGGCCGCGTGCCATCGGCGCGCGGTTTGCGCGCCCAGGCCACGGCCCGCATCACCATCGCCCGCTGCGCCGCCCAGTAACCCGAGCCACCATGCTCGAACTTGAGGCCGATCGTCATAACCCGGGCGCCATCGTTCACGTCGCCCAGGCGATAGCGATCGGGCACCCGGACATCGGTGAAATAGGTGATGTTCGTCTTCTCGTCCTGCAGGGTATGGACCGGATGAAGCTCGATGCCCGGCAGGTTCATCGGCACGACGAACATGGTCAGCCCCTCGTGCTTCTTGCCCGAGCTGTCGGTGCGGGTCAGCAGCAGGATGTATTGCGATTGATGGCCGCTGGTGGTGAACATCTTCTGGCCGTTCAGCACCCACTCGTCACCGTCGCGCACCGCGCTGAACCGGGCGCCGAAGATGTCGGAACCCGATTGCGGCTCGGAAAAGCCCAGACAGCCCAGCGCATCGCCGGCCAGCACCGCAGTGAGAATTTCGTCGGTCACCTCGGGGCGGGCAACAATCTGCGTCACCCCGGCCACGAACTCGGTGATCGAGGCCGCCGTGCGGTTCCAGCCCATCTCTTCCCACAAGGGGGCCGCCGCCATGACTTCATAGCGCGACAGTTGCGGCTTCCCGTCAAGCGCGAGATCCGGGAACGCAAGGCCCGCTTCGGCCATCTTCTTGTGGAAGCCGGCGTGGTGGCCGGCGGTCGAGTGATGGATCTTGGCCCGCACATCGTCGGTCAGATTGTCTTCAACGAACTTGCGCACTTGCGCGGCATAGGCCTCGGCCCGCTCGCCCCATTCGAAATCGATGCCGACATCGCCGGCTGGCGGCAGCGCCGTTGCCTCGCCATCCCACAGGCGCGCGGCGATCAGATCAAGCTGGGTGTTGGGATCGCCCGAGGCGAGCGCCACCAGCTTGGCCCGGCGGAAGTAGAGCTGGATGTCGTATTCCAGGCTGAGGCCATAGCCGCCGAACGTGCGCAGCGCATGTTTCACCGCCTGGTCGACCGAATGGGCCGCCCACCAATAGGCCATCGCGGCACGCGCCCCGGCCCGCTCCTGCCCCGCGGCGATCGAGGCAATCGCCCGCCAGGTCATCAGCTTGGCGCCGTCCATGTTGGTAGCGGCATCGGCCATCGGGTGAGCGATGCCCTGAAAGCTGCCGATCGGCGCGCCATAAGCGAAGCGTTCGCATGAATAGGCGGCGGCAAGTTCGAGCGCGCGGCGGCCGAGGCCAGCCAGGAAGGCGGCGGAGAGCACCTTCCACTCCTCCAGCGCGGCAGCATAAAGCTCGCTGGCGGCATTGCCGCGCGCCAGTACGTGGCGTGTTCCACCGGCCGCAGACAGATCGACCCGCGCGACCGCCGCTTCGGCAATGTTGTGCAGCTTGGGAGCCTTCACGCCCTCGTAGGCGACCAGTTCATCGCCTTCGAGCGCAACGATCACCTGCGCGACCGAGCCGCCCAGAATGACCTGCGCCCGGCCGGGCGTAACCGGCTGCAGCGCCAGCGTCGCCAGCAAACCTTCGGCCGCAGCGCCCTGCAGCGCTTCCGGTACGCCCGCCCGTCCGAGCAGGGCATTGGCGACAATGGCTTCGACCACCGGCACCGGCGCGACATTCCGGCCTGCTTCCTCGGCCACCAGCGCCGCGTCGAACAGCGTCATCCCGCCGTCTTCCGGCGCGGTCGCCCGCATGGCGACAATCCCGAGCGACACCAGCTTGTCCCACAAGTCGCGATCGATCCCGCTTTCCTCGGCCGCCCGGATGCGGGCCGGCGTGGCCTCGTCAGCGAAGAGCCGCGCAACCGTATCCTTGAGCATGGTCTGGTCTGCGTTCAGCGCGAGTTGCATGGATCGTTTCTCCTCTACCGCGCGTGCCAGCGCCAGTTTCAATGCGGCCTATTCGCGCTGACGAGCACATTCAACGCGGCGCCCCGTCATTACACAAATGTGATCGGAAGCGTCTCAGGCGAGCTGTTCCGCCAATACTGGGACGTCGGTCAGCGCCCGCAGGACGTCGTTCAGATGCGTGCAGCCAAGCGTCGCACGCAAAACTTCGGGCACCGCCTCGCGGAACTCGGCGAGGTTGCGCCTGACCATGCGCGAAGCCTTGATCGAAGCGCCCGGACATTCCGCATAAGGCAGGATGAGCGGAAGGGCCTGCATCGCGACGAGTTCCCCGGTGGCCGGATCGACTTCGGCATGGACCCGGTATTCATGGATCGCCGACCGTTCGCCACCCGGGTTGGTCGCCGAATCCTGAAATCCGGCATCGACTTTCAGCACGTCCGCTTCGCGCCAGATATCAATGCGGCGGGCACGGCGAAAGCGCACTCCGCGCATCGGGGGCATCTGATGCCACCCTTCGGGATCTTCCGGATTCTCGAGCGGCAACACGATAGTCATCGACTGTACATCAAAGCGCGGATGCCCGGTCTCGTCCATCGCCTGCGATCCGGGGGTGAAGCCGGTGCACACCGCAGTCATATCGCGGGTACCCTTCATCTTGCCGACATTGAATGCCTGCTCCGGCGTCATCCAGCGGCTCAGCGCCCAACCCGCGACAAGGCTCGCCCCGGCAAAGTCGTCGATCAACTGGAACAGCGGCGTGCCGCGAATATCGCCCAGCCGCCGGGCGAGCGCTTCACGGCTGGCCCCGCCTGCCCTGACGCCGACCATCTCGGCCGCGCGGGGATGGCTGGGTACGGTTTCGAGCGCGACGATCTCGCGCTTGGGTGAGAGCGTGAGCCGAAACGACCCGGTGGCAAGCTCGGTCGGCGCGCCGCCATCGGCCGGAGTGGCCATGTCGCGGGCAAGTCCGGTCAGGATGAAGTCCTGCCCCGGCCCATCGGGCCACTCCGCGTCGATCGAGGTGGTCCGGCGGATCGATCCGGGACGGCGCAACGGCGCATGGCCGGCGGACGTGGTGGCGAGCGGAAAGCGCTGGACTTTGGTCATGCCGGTCAAGATGGGCGGCGGCCCATCCGGATGCAATCCGCAACCGCCATTCATCAAGTGGGCGTTGAGCCCGACGAAATGCCGCCGGTTCCCGCTATCGAACCCCGGTCAGCCTTTCCAGCCGGTCCCCGCCTCTCCCCGCTCCACCAGCAACTTTGCCGGCGCCCAGCGCGCGCCATACCGGGCTTCGTATTCGCGCACTTTGGCGAGAACCTTGTCGAGCCCCTGCTGTTCGGCCCAGAACATCGGCCCTCCGCGATACTTCGGGAAACCATAGCCGAAGGTGTATGTCACATCGATGTCTGACGCACGCTGCGCGATCCCTTCCTCGACGATCTTTGCCCCTTCGTTGACCATGGCGAGCAGGACGCGCCAGACGATTTCCTCGTCCGCGATCTCGCGGCGGGTCACGCCCTTTTCGGCCGAAATCCGCGTGAGCATTTCCGCCACCTCCGGATCGGGCGACGCCTTGCGACCGTCGTACTTGTAGAACCCCGCTCCGGTCTTCTGGCCAAGCCGCCCTGCCTCGCAGATCCGCTCGAGCAGCGGCACGAAATCGGGCGCATCCGGATCGACCGCACCCGTCTCGATCGCGTTCCTGCGGACACCCAGGCTGACATCGAGCCCGGCCATGTCGCGCATCAGGTAAATCCCCATCGGGAATCCGAACTCCTTGAGCGCATCGTCCACCTGCCAGGGCGTCGAGCCCTCCAGCATCAGCACATCGCCTTCGGCGCCATAGCGGGCGAGGATGCGATTGCCGATGAAGCCGGGGCAATTGCCGGCCAGCACCGGCACCTTGCCGATCTGCTTGCCGAAGGCCATCGCGGTCACGATGGTTTCGGGCGAGGCAAGATCGCCGCGCACCACTTCCACCAGCTTCATCACGTTCGCCGGCGAGAAGAAGTGCATCCCGATCACGTCCTGCGGCCGCTTCGTCGCGCGGGCGACCTGATCGATATCCAGCGCCGAGGTGTTGGACGCGCGCACCGCGCCTGGCTTGGCCACCGCATCGATCTTGCGGAACACCTCATGCTTGACGTCCATGTTCTCGAATACCGCCTCGATGATCATGTCCACGTCGGCAAACCCCGCATAATCGAGTACGGTCTCGATCCGGCCGAGCGCCGCATCGACCTTGTCCTGCGAAGTCGATCCGCGCGCAACCGATGTCTGGTAGTTGTCCTTCACCCGCGCCAGACCGGCATCGATCGCGGCCTGCGAGGAATCGAGCAGCTTCACCACGAGTCCGGCATTGGCGAGGCACATCGTGATGCCGCCGCCCATCGTGCCCGCGCCGATCACGCCGACGCTGCGGATCTTCTTCGGCTTGATCTCGGGCGAAACGCCCTCAACCTTGGCCGCGGCGCGTTCGGCAAAGAACAGGTGGACCTGCGCGGCCCGGCTCGGGGCGTCATTGCAGGCCTTGAAGGCTTCCTTCTCGAACACCAGCCCTTCACGCGCTTCCAGCCTGGTCGCCGCCTCGACGCAATCGACGATCTTGAACGGGGCGACCATGCCTTTCCACTTCGCGGCGTTCTTGGCGCGCATATCGGCGAAGAATTGCGGATCGATCCCCGTCACCTTGTCGGTGCGCTCGATCACCACCGGCCATGGCCCGCCTTCGGCCACTTTCTGCCGGGCAAACGCGATGGCAGCCTCGGTCACATCGCCCTCGGCCACGGCATCGACAAGGCCGAGTTGCAGAGCCTTGGCTGCCGGAATCTGGTTGCCACCGAGGATCATGGCGAGCGCGACGGCCGGGCCGGCCAGGCGGGTCGCGCGCTGGGTTCCGCCCGCCCCCGGCAGCAGGCCCAGATTGACTTCCGGCAGGCCCACCTTGGCGCGGCTCGCCGCAACCCGGTAGTGCGCCGCCAGCGCCACCTCGAAACCGCCGCCCAGCGCATAACCGTCAATGGCCACGACCACCGGCTTGTCGGCCTTTTCCATCTTCGCCTGAATTTCGGACTGCATCGGCCCGGACTTCGGCAGTCCGAACTCCCGGATATCGGCCCCGGCGATGAACTTGTCGTTCGCCCCAACGATCACCATCGCATCGGCAGCGGGATCGGCCTGCGCCTGATCGAACCGCGCCATCAGCCCCCGGCGCATCGGCTCACCGAGCGCGTTGACCGGCGGAAAGTCGATGGTGAGCACCGCAACCCGGTCGCGGACTTCGTATCGAACTGCATCTTCCGGCTTCATCGTCACTGCCATGCTCCAAATTGCTCGATCAGGATCCGATTGCGCGAACGCCTGCCTGCCCTGCACGCGGCAGCGCACGAATCAAGAGGGCAAGGGCCGGAAATCGCAAACCCGATATGTTTTCGCCGTGTCAGCGCAAAGATCAGCCCTTTGCCGCCAGCGGCGCCTGATGATTGGTCTGCAGCATCACGGCGCACAGCCGCTCCGCGCCATTTTCGATGGCATAGACTTCGCACTGGCAGGTGGTAATCGTCCGCCCCGGCCGGATCACGCGCGCCTTTGCCACCAGCCGCTCGCCGCGCGCGGGGCCAATGAACTTGATCGTCTGATCAAGCGTCATCATGTCCCAGTCCGGCGCGATCAGCGACATCGCCGCGAAGCCGCAGGCGAATTCGGCGATGGCGGTCGTTACGGAACCCTGAAACCAGCCGGGTGCATGACCCAGCTCGTGCCGCACTGCGATGCCAAGCTGGATCACGCCGGGCGCGATGCTGACCTCCTCCATCCCGAACAGATCCTTGACCACCGGGCTCGCAATGCGTTCCCGGATGCGTTCCACATAGGCCGGATTTCTGGACTGGTATTCGGACATTTTGCGCATCTTCCCCTGTTTGTGTCCGCATTGCGCAAAAACGGCATGACCTCAACGGCAATCTGGCGCACCGCCGCCAGACGCCGCTACGACAACCGGGCGCCGTCTGGCTCAGGCGCCGGAAATACCCCCGTTGATGCTGACCATCTGGCCGGTGATATGCGCGGCGAGCGGCCCGGCCAGGAACGTGATCAGGTTGGCCAGATCCTCCGGCCCCGGCAGGCCGAGCGTTGCGCGCTTTTCGATCTTCTGGAACAACTGGCGGGCAAAGCCGCCGTCCATCACCTTGTCATAGTTGCGGGTTTCGCGGATCAGCGACGGGCAGACCGCGTTGACCCGGATCTGATAGCGCCCGACCTCGCGCGCGAGGCCACGCATGAACATGCCCGATCCGGCCAAAGCCCCGCCGTGAACGCTCTCGCCCGGGGTCGGCACTTTGGCCGCGTCGGAAATCACCCCCACGATCGCTCCGCCGCCGCGCGCCCTCAGCAGCGGAACCGCATAGTGGCAGCACCGCACCAGGCTGGTGAAGATGGCGGTAATCGCGTCTTCCTTTTGTTCGATCGACAGGCTTTCGAACAGGTCGGGCAGGCCCGAGCCGCCATAGCCGCTGTGGACGAACAGATCGAGCCCGCCGCCCAGTTCGGCCGTCCGCTCAAACAGCGCCGCGATTTCCTCCCGGCGGTTCATGTCCGCGCGCACGAAGTGGAACGCGGTGCCGGGAACCCGCGCGGCAAGATCACGCCGCACCCGTTCGCCCGCTTCGGCATCCCGCCCGTTGATGACGACAACACTTGCCCCCTCGCGCGCGAACGACAAAGCGGTTGCCCGGCCAACCCCGGACGTCGATCCGGTCACCAGCGCAACTTTCCCGCCAAGTGTGTGCTGCTGCATTTTTCGCGGCCCCTCCCGTGCGCTCACCCTGCTATCGGCCAGCCGTTTTCACACCCCGCCAGCCCACCGGAACGCGCCGCAGTTCCGTCAATTGCTAAGTCGCTATTATCCGGAAAACCGGAACTTTCCACTCCCCGCCCGGATGGTCAACGACTTCCGCCATCACACTCCGGCCGATCGCGATATCCTCGTTGGCCGCGCCCACGATCCGCCCGGGAATATGCAAATGCGGCGCTTCTTCGGGAGCGACCAGCGCCACCGGATAGGGCAGCAGCTCGTCGAACCCGGGTGCCGACGGGCGGTGGTTGATGATGAACGTGTAGATCGTCCCCCGTCCGGAAACCGTTTGCAGCGACAGGCTTCCCGCGCAGTGCCGGCACGTATCGAGCGGCGGAAACTGCCACTCACGGCACGCCGTGCAGCGTTGCAGCGCGAACACGCCGGCCTTCAGGCTTTCCCAGTACGGCAGGCTGTCGAGCGACGGCTCGGGCTGCGGCGGGTTGAGTTTTGCGGTCATCGGCCCGGCTCCCATATATTACGCCCTGGCATAGATCAGGCCACCACCGAACGGCCCGGTACCGGCCGTCACCAGCGCGACTTTCGCATCCTTCACCTGGCGTTCGCCCGCCTGATGGCGCAGTTGCAACACCGCCTCGAAATGGTGGTTCATGCCGTGAATGTAGGCTTCGGACAGCAAGCCGCCGTGCGGATTGATCACGCAGTCCCCGCCATACGTGGCCTTGCCCGAGGCATAGTACTCCCCCGCGCCGCCCTTTTCGCAAAAGCCATAGTCCTCGATCACGCCGATCGTGGTGAAGGTGAAGCAGTCATAGATACAGGCGAAATCCATGTCGGCGGGCTTCAGCCCGGTGCGCTCCCACAATGGCGGTGCGGCCCGCGCGGAAAACAGGTGGCCCATGTCTTCCCAGCTATCGGGATGGCGCCCCATGAAAGTCTCCTCGTCGAGCATCTGGACGGGAACCTGCTGCAAATTGCGAGCGCGTGCGCGCGAGGTGACGAGGATCGCGCAAGCTCCATCGGCTTCAAGCGCGCAGTCGAACAGCCGGAACGGATCGTAAATCCAGCGTGAGGCGAGATATTGCTCCATCGTGATCGGCTCGCGCATGATCGCGGCCTCGTTCTTCCCGGCATGGGCGCGCGTGGTAATCGCGATCCGGCCAAGGTCTTCGTAAGTCGTGCCGAATTCGTGCATGTAGCGGCGGCAGTACATCGCGAACCATTGGCCCGGCGCCATATAGCCGTGCGGCGCGCCATACTGGTCGTCGCCGCCGATGTTGAGATTGCCGGTGTAAGTGCCGATCCGCTGGCCCGAGCGGCTGTTGAGCGAGCGATAGACCAGCACCGATTTGCACTTGCCGGATTGCACGGCCATGCAGGCCAGCGCGACCGCCAGCGTCACCACATTGCCGCCGTTCTGGATATCGACCGGCATCCTCAACCCCGGCAGACCGAGCGCATAGGCGACATTCAGCGAGCCGACGCTGTCGCCCACGTTGAATTCGACGATCCCGTCGACCTCGGACAAGTCCATGCCCGCATCGGCGATCGCACTCCGGCAGGCTTCGACCGCGAGGCTCGCCGTGGTCCGCCCCGAATTTCGGGAATAGGGGGATCGGCCGATGCCGACCACCATCGGATCATTCGCTGCCATGGTCAGAGACCCTCCTTCACCAGTTGCCGCTGGTCGCGCGCCAGCCGTTCGAGCGCGCGCTGATCCAGCGCGAGTCGCTCAAGCGCCGCGCCGGGGCCGCCGTGCAGGTTGCGCAGCAGCACGAGACGCTTGAACACCATGCCGATCAGATATTCGTCGGTCATGCCCATCCCGCCGTGAAGCTGCACCGCCTGCGCGCCGACGAAAAACCCGGCCTTGCCGAATTGCACTTTGGCCGCCGCCAGAATCCGGTCACGCTCGGCACCAGCTTCATCGAACACCGAGAGCAACCGCAGCAGGATCGATCGGGCAAGTTCGACTTCCATGACCATGTCGGCAAGACGGTGCTGCACCGCCTGGAAAGTTGCCAGTTCGGTGCCGAACTGACGGCGCGTGCGAACATAGTCGCGGGTCGTCCACAGCGCCTTGTCCATCGCCCCCAGCGCCTCGGCATGGAGGCCAAGCTGCTGCCACGCCAGCCCTTCGCGCCACGCGGCAAGTCCGCCGCCGTCCGCCCCGATCAGGGCATCGGCGGGCAGCTCAAGCCCGGTAAAATCAAGCACGCTGGCAAGGCTGTCGTCGGTCAGGCGCAGGTCCTTGCGGCCCAGCCCCGGATGGTCGGCCGCGACGAGGAACAGGCTGACGGCCTGCGCACCCTCGGCAGCGGCCGGACAGCTTGCCGCGATCACGTAGTGGGTCGCCGCCGCACCGCCAAGAACGAGCGGCATCGCGCCCGACAGAAGCCACCCCGCGCCGCTGCGTTCGGCGGTGGCTGCAACGTGAGCCTCGCCATGGGCGATGACCGGGCGGGCACTCCCCGCCATGACGTCGCCGACAAGCTCGGGATTGGTGCCTGCGGCAACAAGCAACCGGGTAGCGGCAATCACCGGCACCAAAGGCTCCAGCGGCAGCCCCGCGCCAAGCTGTTCGACAAGCAGCGCAAAATCCACCGCGCTGCCGCCAAGACCGCCGTGTGCTTCGGGTACCGCCAGCGCCAGCCAGCCAAGCTCGGTCATCTGGCTCCAGCGCGCGGCGGCGAACGCCTCACCTGACGCAACGGCCTTGCAGCGCGCCTCATAGCCGTAAGTCTGCACAACGTAGCGGCGGGCGCTCTCGCACAGCAGGGCCTGTTCTTCGGAAAGCTGGAAGTCCATCGGCCTAAAGCTCCAGGTATTGCTTGGCGATGAGGGTGCGCTGGATTTCGTTGGCGCCGCCGTAGATCGACGAGGCCCGGCGATACATCGCCTCGGACCAGATACCCGGCGCGAAATCCGGCCCCGGCGCGGGCTGCGGCTCACCCGCGATGTGCGCCTCGGCGGAATAAAGGTAAGCGCCGCAATCCCCCAGCGCCTCGACCTGCAACTGGGTGATCCGCTGGACCAGTTCCGAGCCGCGCACCTTGAGCAGCGAGCCGAACGACGGGCCGCCGCCGGTCTGCGACATGGCCCTGAGCGTCATGAACTCGAGCGCCAGGAACTCGACCTCCAGCTCGGCAATCTGCGCGGAAAACAGCGGATCCTCGATCAGCGGACGACCCGCCCTGATCGTCTCGGCGGCGATCCGGCGCAAGGTGGCGAGATGATTGCGATTGCGCGGGATTTCGGCGGCAAACGCGCGCTCATTCTCAAGCAGGGCCTTGGCGTAACCCCAGCCCTTGCCTTCCTCGCCGATCCGGTTGGCAACCGGCGTGCGCACGTCGTCCAGGATCACCTCATTGAGGCTATGCTCCTTGCGGATGTCGATGATCGGCCGGATGGCCAGACCCGGTGATTTTGCATCGACGATCAGCATCGACAGACCGTTGCGCGTGCCCTCGCCCGTCCGAACGAGGAAGAAGATCAGGTCCGCGTAATGCGCGGCAGAAGTCCAGATCTTGCGGCCGTTGATCACATAGTCACCGCCATCGATCACCGCGCGGGTCTGCAGCGAACCGAGGTCCGATCCGGAGTTGGGCTCGGAAAACCCTTGCGCCCAGGTGATTTCCCCGCGCAGGAATGCTGGCAGGATGCGCGATTTGAGGTCGTCTGTACCGAACGTCTAGATCAGCGGCCCCACCATCGAGAGCCCGAAGATATCGAGCATCGGCGCTCCGGCGGCGGTGCATTCCTCGTCGAAAATCGCCTGCTGCGAGAGCGTCCAGCCCGTTCCGCCATGTTCGACCGGCCAGTTCGGCGCCGACCACCCTTTCGCATGGAGGATGCGGGTCCACTCACGCGTGTCCTCCTTGGGGCCGTGATAACCCTGACGGTTGCGACGCGCCATTTCAGGCGGAAGGCTCGCAGCCAGAAATGCGCGCACCTCCTGCCGGAACTGGTCATCGGCGGGATCGCGCCTGAGGTCGGTCATGGCACACTCTCATTGCGGCGGCTGCTTGCCGACTCGTTGGTGCAACTAGGTGCCTATATAGCCCTCACCTGTCAACCGCGTCAGTCCATCCCGACGGCCAATGGCTCCATGGCGTCGCCCGGCAGCAAGGCGGCAAAGGCGTCGGACTGCTGACGGGCGACTTCGAGGCAGGCCGCCTTGTTCCCGCTCAGGATCGCTTCGCCCATCCGCATCCAGGCCGATCGCCGCATGCGCCGCATTGCCGGATTGGCGATCAACGCCTGCGAGGCCGCGCTTTCATCCACGAACTTCCGGGCGATCTGGAGAAACAGGCGCAACGCGGGATTGCCGGCGACATCGAGCACCAGCCGTTCGAACTCACGCTCCAGCACCAGAAACCGCGCAAGGTCTTCCGCCGCCGCTGCGCCGGACAACGACTCAACAAATTCCTTCAACCGCTCTTTTTCGGCCGATTTCGTGGAATCGCATGCCAAATTGAGCAGGCAAATCTGCAACCCGTTGGATACCTGCATCAAGTCACGCAGCGTTGCCTGTTCGACTTGCAGATACAGCGCGGCTGAACGCGCCGTGGTGCGCGAATCCGGCCGCGCAGCATAGCAGCCGCCGTGCGGGCCCATGCGCTTCACGAGCAGGTGATCCTGCTCAAGCACGCGCACAGCCTGGCGGAACGTCGGCCGGCTGATCCCAAGCAGATCGCTCAATTCCTGTTCCGACCCCACGAAATCCCCATCCGGCGTCGCCCGCGCGAGCTGGCGCAGCCGCCGAATCGCAGCCTTGAGCACGGGGGCGCGATCTCGTGTCAGTTCAGTCACATTCTCCATAACCATGTACCTACTTGTAACATTTCTGTGAAGCAAGCGCCGCCCACGCGCGCAAGGCGACAACACGGGTTCCATCGCCCCACGATTGGCCGCATAACGCCCGCCGAACGTGGAGAGACGATATGGCATTGAAGCTGCTGCTGGACGGCAAACTCGTGGACGGCGCGGCCGGCCTGGAAGTGATCAACCCCGCGACCGGCACCGTGCTGGATATCGCCCCGCGCGCCGACGTCGCCCAAGCCGAGCAGGCCATCGCTGCCGCGCGCCGCGCCTTTCCGGCGTGGTCGCGGCTCAGCTATCGTGAGCGCGGCAAGTATCTCGAACGGCTCGCCGATGCGCTCGACGCACGGCGTGACGAATTTGCCCGGTTGTTGACGCAAGAACAGGGCAAACCGCTGGCTGAAGCACAAGGCGAAGTTTTCGGCACGTCCGCAACGCTGCGCTGGTGCGCCGGACAGGAACTGAAGCCCGTACTGCTGCGCGAAGACGCCAATGAACGGATCATGGAGCAGCGCTATCCATTGGGCGTGGTCGCCGCGATCATCCCGTGGAACTTCCCGCTCGCGCTCCTCACCCAAAAGCTTGGGCCGGCGCTCATCACCGGCAATGTCGTGATTGCCAAGCCCGCGCCGACCACGCCGCTCACCACGCTGCTGTTCGGCGAAATGGCGGCCGAGATCCTGCCGGCGGGCGTGTTGCAGACGATCGTCGATAACAACGACCTCGGGCCGCTATTCACCAGTCACCCGGGGATCGATTTCGTCAGCTTCACCGGATCGACCGCGACCGGCAAGAAAGTGATGGCCAGCGCGGCTGACACGCTCAAGCGGTTTTCGCTCGAACTGGGCGGCAACGATGCCGCGCTGATCCTTGACGATGCCGATCTCGAAAGTGTCGGTCCGAAAGTCTTCGGCTCGGCGATCGGCAACAGCGGCCAGATCTGCATCGCGGTCAAGCGTGTCTACGCACCGCGCGCGATGGTCGATCCGCTGTGCGATATCTTCGCCCGGCTCGCCGGCGAAGTCGTGGTGGGCGACGGGCTCAATCAGGGCACCACGATGGGGCCGGTGCAGAACGAGGCGCAGTACGACAAGCTGGTCGCACTGCTCGATGAGACCCGCGCCGTCGGCACGATCGTTGCCGGGGGCAATGTCCCGGATGGGCCGGGCTACTTCCTCGAACCTACCGTGGTGCGCGATCTGCCCGACGATGCGCGCCTGGTGCGCGAGGAACAGTTCGGCCCGATCGTCCCGGTGCTCGGTTACGATGAACTGGATGACGTGATCGCGCGCATCAACGCCACGCCATATGGCCTCGGCGGATCGGTGTGGAGTTCCGACACGGATCGCGCGGTTGAAGTCGCCTCGCGGATCGAAAGCGGCACGGTCTGGGTCAATCGCCATCGCAGCCTGTCGCCGGATGTGCCGTTCGGCGGCGCCAAGCAATCAGGGATTGGCGTGCAGAACGGGCTCGACGGCCTTCGCGAACATACGCAGGGCCGGATCGTCAATATCTCGCTGAAGTAACCCGACTGCGCGGATCGAGGGGCCGTTGGCGTCAGGCTGCCAGCCTCGCCACGGCGGCCGCCGCAATGGGATCGAGCCCGGCGCGGTCGGCGGCAACGATCGCGGCCTTCATCCGGGGGTCCCAGAAGTCGAGGATATGCTGAAGCGTTGCGTCAATCGCTGCCGCCTCGCCTTGCGCGGCCAGGTTGCGGGCAATCTGGTTGGCCATGTAAGTGAGGTTGCCGATATCCATTACTCTGCCGCCTCGGCGCTGCGGTCGATCCGGCGTGCGCGGGACGACAGTTCGGCATAGCCTTGCTGCCATTCGCTCGGGCCATTCGACGGCGTCACCTGCACGGCGGTCACCTTGTATTCGGGGCAATTGGTCGCCCAGTCGGAAAACTCGGTGGTCACGACGTTGGCCTGCGTCGCGGGGTGATGGAAAGTGGTATAGACCACGCCCGGCGCAACCCGGTCGGTCACCAGCGCGTGCAGCGCCGTCTCGCCGGTGCGGCTCGCCAGCTTCACCCAGTCGCCCGACTTGAGGCCGCGATTTTCCGCATCGGTCGGATGAATTTCCAGCACGTCCTCCGCGTGCCACACCGTGTTGGCCGTGCGCCGGGTCTGCGCGCCCACGTTATACTGGCTCAGGATGCGCCCGGTCGTGAGCAGCAGCGGGAAGCGTGGCCCGGTCTTCTCGTCGGTCGGCACATAGTCCGTCACCACGAACTTGCCCTTGCCCCGCACGAAGCCGTCAACGTGCATGATCGGCGAGCCATCGGGATGAGCCGCGTTGACCGGCCACTGCAGTGACCCCGCCTTATCAAGCCGCCGATGGGAAACGCCGGCGAAACTCGGCGTGAGCCGCGCGATCTCGGCCATGATTTCGGAAGAATGGGCATAGCTCCAGCCAAGGCCCATCGCGTTCGCCAGTGCCTGCGTGACTTCCCAGTCCTCCAGCCCTGCGCCCTTTGGGCCATTGGCGGGCTCCATCACCTTGCGCACCAACTGGATGCGGCGCTCGGCATTTGTGAACGTCCCGTCCTTTTCGAGGAAGGTCGAGCCCGGCAGGAAGACATGCGCGTAATTGGCTGTTTCATTGAGGAAAAGATCGTGGACGATAACAAGGTCCATCGCCTTCAGTCCGGCCGAAACGTGGTGGGTGTTCGGGTCTGACTGGAGGATATCCTCGCCCTGCACGTAAAGCGCGCGGAACGAGCCATCGATCGCCGCGTCGAACATGTTGGGGATGCGCAGACCGGGCTCGGGATCGAGGGCAACGCCCCAGTCCTGTTCGAACAGCGCGCGCGTCGCGGTATCGGAAATGTGGCGATAGCCCGAGAGTTCGTGCGGGAACGAACCCATGTCGCAACTGCCCTGCACATTGTTCTGGCCGCGCAGCGGGTTCACCCCCACGCCGCTCCGCCCGATATTTCCGGTCGCCATCGCAAGGTTGGCGATCGCCATCACGGTCGACGAGCCCTGGCTGTGTTCGGTAACGCCCAGGCCATAGTAGATTGCCGCATTGCCACCGGTTGCATAGAGCCGGGCGGCGGCGCGCAAGTCTTCGGCGGGAACACGGGTGACGGGTGCAAGCGTTTCGGGGCTGTGGCGAGCCTCGGACACGAACCGCGCCCAGTCCTCATATTCGTCCTGATCGCACCGCTCGCGGATGAAAGCCTCGTCGGCGAGGCCCTCGGTGACGATGACATGGGCCATCGCGGTCAGCACCGCGACGTTGGTGCCCGGCTGAAGCGCCAGATGATGTGCGGCCTCGACATGGGGCGATTTGACGAGGTCGATCCGGCGCGGATCGATCACGATCAGCTTGGCGCCTTCGCGCAAGCGCCGCTTCATCTGGCTGCCGAACACCGGGTGCGCGTCGGTCGGATTGGCACCGATCACCAGGATCACGTCGGCGTCCATGACGGAATCGAAATCCTGCGTGCCCGCAGAAGTACCGAACGTGGTCTTCAGGCCATAGCCGGTCGGCGAGTGGCAGACCCGCGCGCAAGTATCGACATTGTTCGAGCCGAACCCGGCACGCACCAGTTTCTGGACAAGGTAGGCTTCCTCGTTGGTGCAACGGCTCGATGTGATGCCGCCCAGCGCGCGGGCGCCATATTGCGCCTTGATCGCATTCAGCTTGCTGGCGGTATAGGTCAGCGCCTCGTCCCAGCTCACCTCGCGCCACGGATCTTCGATATTTTCGCGGATCATCGGACTCACGATGCGATCCTGATGGTTGGCGTAGCCCCAGGCAAAGCGGCCCTTGACGCACGAGTGGCCGTGATTGGCCTTGCCGTCCTTCCACGGCACCATGCGCACCAGTTGCTGCCCGCGCATTTCCGCCCGGAAAGTGCAACCGACCCCGCAATACGCGCAAGTGGTGATCACCGAGCGTTCCGGTTTGCCGATTTCCGCCACGGCCTTTTCGTTGAGCGTCGCGGTCGGGCAGGCCTGCACGCAGGCCCCGCACGAGACGCAATCGGATGAGAGGAAATCATCGCCCCCCTGTCCCGCGCTGACTTTCGAGCCGAACCCGCGCCCGTCGATTGTCAGCGCGAAAGTGCCCTGCACTTCCTCGCAGGCCCGCACGCAACGCGAGCAGACGATGCACTTGGACGGATCGAAATCGAAATAGGGGTTCGAACTGTCGGTCGGCTGGGCGAGATGATTTTCACCCGCGTAGCCATAGCGCACATCGCGCAGGCCCACTTGCGCCGCAGCGTCCTGCAATTCGCAATCGTTGTTGGCGCTGCAAGTCAGGCAATCGAGCGGGTGGTCGGAGATATAGAGCTCCATCACCCCCTTGCGCAGCTTTTCCAGGTGCGGCGTCTGGGTGCGCACGACCATGCCTTGCGCCGCCGGGGTGGTGCAGGAAGCCGGCGTGCCGCGCATTCCATCCACTTCAACCAGGCACAGCCGGCACGAGCCGAACGCGGCAAGGTTGTCGCTGGCGCAGAGTTTAGGGATCGAACCGCCGCTGATCGCCGCCGCGCGCATCACGCTGGTGCCGGTCGGCACGGTAACGTCGCGCCCGTCGATCGTGAGCGTAACGCTGGTTTCGGACTGGACTTCGGGCGTGCCGAAATCGGCTTGCGGTTCATATCCCATCGTGGGTCTCCCGCTGGAAATCTTGCGGCCAGTGCCTGAGCGCTGACAGAACCGGATAAGGGGTAAACCCGCCAAGCGCGCAAAGCGATCCGAATTTCATCGTCTCGCACAAGTCTTCGAGCAGAACGATATCCTGCTCCGCCGTGCGCACCGCCTTGGGGGCATTGTGCATCTGCGCCAGAGCGCCGACCGGATCGGGTGTGCGAACCCCGCTTCTGATCCGGTCCAGCAGTTCCACCCCGCGGGTCGAACCGATCCGGCACGGCGTGCACTTGCCGCAGCTTTCCACCGCGCAAAACTCCATCGCAAAGCGCGCCAAGTGACCCATGTCGGCGGTATCGTCGAACACCACGATGCCGCCATGGCCGATCAACGCATCGGCCGCCGCGAAGGCTTCGTAATCGAACGACAGGTGGAACTGGTGCGGGTGGATATAGGCGCCGAGCGGACCGCCGACCTGCACCGCCTTGACCGGACGGCCCGAGGCAGTGCCGCCGCCGATCTCGTTCACCAGTTCGCCCAGCGTGATCCCGAATGCGACCTCGTAAAGCCCGCCGTGCAGGATGTTTCCAGCCAGTTGCACCGGCATTGTACCCTTGGAGCGATCCACTCCCAGGCTGTTGTAAAGTCTCGCCCCGCCGTCACTCAGGACGTGGGGAATGGCGGCCAGCGTCAGCACGTTGTTGACCACGGTGGGGCAGCCGAACAGGCCTTCGTGCGCGGGGAGTGGCGGCTTGGCGCGGACCTCGCCACGCTTGCCTTCAAGCGAATTGAGCAGCGAAGTTTCCTCGCCGCAGACGTAAGCCCCTGCTCCCACCCGCACTTCAACGCGGAAGGGCGCAAGAATCTCACGCGAAAGCGCAATCGCCGCGTTCAGCTTGGCGATGGCATGCGGATACTCGCTGCGAACATAGATATAGCCCTGCCCCGCCCCGACGGCATGGGCGGCGATCGCCATGCCCTCGATCAACTGGAACGGATCGCCCTCCATCACCATGCGATCGGCAAAGGTGCCGCTGTCGCCCTCGTCGGCATTACAGACGATGTACTTGCGGGAGCCGGGGGCGTCCGCGACGGTCTTCCACTTGATTCCGGCCGGAAATCCCGCCCCGCCGCGCCCGCGCAAGCCGGACTGGAGCACGTCGTCCACCACGGCTTGCGAGGCCATCGCCCGCGCGCGGTTCAGGCCCGCCCAACCGCCGGTCGCGGCATAGTCCTCAAGGCTGAGCGGCCGGGTCTTGCCAGCGCGCGCGAACGTCAGGCGCTGCTGACCGGCGATGAACGGATGCGCGTCAATCGCGCCGATCGCCTTGGCGCTACTGCCGTCGAGGATCGCCGAAACGTCGTCCGGAGTGGCCGGACCGAACCCCTTGCCGGCAATTTCGACCAGCGGCTCCAGCCATTGCATCCCCCAGCTCGACACGCGCTCGACCACGCAGCCCGCCGCCGCGAACGCTGCCGCAACGGCATCGGCGCCGCAAGCCAGCGCCAGCGCATCGTCGCTGATCCGCACCACGGTGGCCATCACGCTTCCTCCACCAGACGCACCAGCCCGGCCTGATCGAGCCGGGCGTAAACGGTATCGCCCGCCCGCGCCGCCGGTCCGGCGCTGCACAGGCCGAGGCAATAGACGCTGGAAAGCCTGACCCGTTCGCCCGCCGCGGCTTCCGCCGCCGGAACCAGCGCTTCCGCCCCGCGTGCCTGACAGGCCTCGGCGCGGCAGAGCTGTACGTGCGGGCGCGGATCGGCCTGCTCCTGGAAATCGTGATAGAAGCTGACAACGCCGTGGACTTCGGCGCGGCTGATGTTCAGCGCCTTGGCGATCGACACTTCCGCCGCTGCGTCGATGCAGCCGAACGCCGCCTGCACGTCATGCAGAATGGGCAACAACGGCCCTTCGCGCCCCGCATGCCGGGCAAGGATTTCAGTCAGTTTTTCGGCCTGCATCATTGCCTTCAACTAGACCGATATCGTTTGCCGGGCCAGCACAAGCCGAAAGCGATCAGGCTTTGGATGAATTCACGCCTCAGAATACCACGACCGAACGGATCGACTTGCCCTCGTGCATGAGGTCGAACGCGCGGTTGATCTCGTCCAGCTTGAGAACGTGGGTGATCATCGGGTCGATCGCAATCTTGCCGTTCATGTACCAGTCGACGATTTTGGGCACATCGGTGCGTCCCTTGGCCCCGCCGAAGGCCGAACCCTGCCAGACCCGCCCCGTGACCAACTGGAACGGACGGGTGCTGATCTCCTTGCCTGACTCGGCCACGCCGATGATGGTCGACTTGCCCCAGCCGCGATGGCAGCATTCAAGCGCCTGCCGCATCACGTCGGTGTTGCCGGTGCA
>VMTF01000189.1 GCA_013791705.1 Sphingomonadales bacterium
GGCGACATCATCGCCTGCCCGGGGCTGGATTATTGCAGCCTGGCGAATGCCCGCTCGATCCCGGTCGCGCAGCAGATTTCCGAGCGGTTCGCGGCGAAGGAGCAGCAGCTCGGCGAGCTGAAGCTCAAGATCTCGGGCTGCATCAATGCCTGCGGCCATCACCACGCCGGCCACATCGGCATCCTCGGCGTCGACCGCAAGGGCACCGAGAATTATCAGTTGCTGCTTGGCGGCTCGGAAGGCGCCGACACCTCGCTCGGTACGATCACCGGGCCGGGCTTCGACGAGAACGGGATCGTCGACGCCGTCGAAAGGGCGACCGACGTTTACCTTGCCAACAAGGAAGGCGAGGAACGCTTCCTCGATACCTATCGCCGCATCGGCATGGCCCCGTTCAAGGAGGCGATCTATGCCAAGGAGCCAGCAAATGGTTGAGACGCAACTGCGCTTCCGCACCGACGAGCCGGTGGCCGATCCGGCCGTGACGGTCGACAGCTTCGGCGATCAGACCAACGCCGCCGCCGTGCGGATCGAGCCGGGCGACGACGCGCGCGACCTGCTGCCGCACCTCGGCCGGATCAAGCTGGTCGAAGTGAACTTTCCCGTATTCGGCGATGGCCGCGGCTACTCGGCCGCGCGCATTTTGCGTGAGGCGGGCTATGCGGGTGAACTGCGCGCGGTGGGCGACGTGCTGGTCGACCAGTTGGCTTACATGCGCCGCTGCGGGTTCGACAGCTTCGCGCCGCAGCACGAACTGAACGCGGGCGATGCCGAGGCGGCGCTGGCCCGCTATGGCGACGTTTACCAGCCCACCACCGACGGCCGCGTGCCGATCTGGGCCAAGAGGCATCCCGATGGCGGAAACAACTAAAACCGTGAGGCCCGCTGACCGCAAAATCGATCGGATCGACGCCGGCCCGCGCTTTACCGAATCCGATGCGGTTCGGCTTAACCGGCTGTTTCGCGGCACCGACACGATCGAAATGCTCCGCTCGGTCTTGCGCGACCAGTTGGCGGGTGACGTCGCGGTCGTCTCCAGCTTCGGCGCGGAAAGCGCGGTGCTGCTCCATCTCGTCGCATCGGTCGATCCGAACACGCCGGTACTGTTCCTCGATACCGGCAAACACTTCCCGGAAACGCTGGCCTATCGCGACTTGCTGGTGGAGCGGCTTGGACTGACGAACCTGCAGATCCTGCGGCCCGACCCGGCCAAGCTCGCCGCGCGGGACGAGAACGGCCTGCGCTGGTCCTACGATCCGGATGGATGCTGCGAGATCCGCAAGGTCGAACCGCTGGCCCGGGCACTGGAAACCTATGACGCCTCGATTACCGGCCGGAAGTCGTTCCAGTCGAGCACGCGCGCCAACCTGCCGCGCTTCGAAATGGACAAGTCGGATGCGCAGGGCCGGCTCAAGATCAACCCGTTGATCGACTGGTCCGCCGAGGACATTACCGCCTGGTTCGAGGCACATGACCTCCCGCCGCACCCGCTGGTGGCGGAAGGCTACCCCTCGATCGGCTGCTCGCCCTGCACCAGCCGGGTCGCGCCGGGCGAAGACCCGCGCTCGGTGCGCTGGAAGGGCTGGGAAAAGACCGAATGCGGCATTCACGCTCCCGGTGAACCGGACAAGGACGATGATTTGCCGCCCGGTTACGACCCGGTGTTCTGAGAAACGCCTTCGCGTCATCACTCCAGGGGCCGGGCGGCAACGTCCGGCCCTTTGCCGTGGGACCGCCCAGATGTCTCCACTTCGGAGGTGAAACCACGGAAAGGCGCGCGCCATGCGCTAAAGAACCTGCCTGAAGATGCAGTACCCCACTGCACAGGATAAGGTCCGCACATGGCGACCCTGACCGGCACCAGTGGCAACGACACCCTGATCGGGACGAGCGCGAATGATGTGTTCGCCCCCCTGCTCGGGCACGACACGGTCGACGGCGGCGAGGGCTTTGACCGCCTGAACCTCGATTATTCGTCGCTGGCGCTGAACGGCGGCAGCACCCTGCTTACGGCCGGAACGGATGGCTCGTTCAGCGGGTCAATCGGCGCAGGCTCCCCGGCAGCAGCATCGGTTCTGTTCAGCGCGATCGAGGACATTGTCCTCACCCTGTCGGCCGGAAGTGACACGGTGGTGCTGGATGGTGCCCCCCTGGTGTCGGGCGCACTGGTCAACATCAACGGCGGCGGCGGGTTCGATACGCTCAGGGCGGATTTTTCGGCCTTTGCCAACACGGCGTTTGCCCAAGGCGTGAACTTTCTGATCACCTCCAGTCACGGCACGTTCGCAGGGTTCGAACAATTCGATCTCACGCTCGGCGCCGGCGTCAATTCGGTAACGACGCAGGGGGGCAACGATACGGTACGCTCCACCGGCGGAATCGATCAGATCAATCTTGGTGGCGGGCGCGATACCTGGATTGCGGATTTTTCAAGCTACACCGCGCCGATCTCGTTCGGGTGGGACGGTAACAGCAATCTCGCGGCTGTATCGAACGGAACCAACGTGAGCCACGTCGAAAGCGGTGCGATCACCGGTGGTTCGGCGGACGATGCGTTCTTCCTGAACGGATTCAACCCCTTCGCGGTCGATGGCGGGCCGGGACGGGACATGCTGATCTGGGACGAGACCGGCCATCTCGGCCCGGGCTATGCCGCCATCTTTGAAGATGGCGGGGAGGGAAGCTTTCATGGCGCTATCCAGAACGCCAGTTTCACCTCGATCGAACAGGTCAACGCTGCGCTTTCGGACGCCGACAACTATGCCTTCGTCGATACGGCCGCGCTCGCCCTCGGCGCGACGATGAACCTTGACGGCGGCGGCGGGTTCGACACGCTGGACGTCGATTTCTCGAGCTATGCCGACACCGCCTTTGCCCTGGACGAAAGCGGCACCGCGCTAACCAGCCATGGCACTTATGGCCACTTCGAACAGTTCGGTATGGCGCTGGGCGACGGAACCAACACGGCTACCACGGGCGCGGGTGACGACACGATCTATTCGCTGGGTGGCCGCGACCAGATCAATGGCGGCGACGGATTCGACGAGTGGGGCGGTGACTATTCCGAAAGTGCGGCGAACTTGTCATTTGTCTGGAATGGCAGCACCGGCACGGCCACGCTTTCGAACGGCACCGTGTTGACCGGCATCGAGACGGGCTATCTGCTGACGGGCGCCGGCAATGACAGCTTCGCCCTGTCCGGCCTCGCACCGTTCGACGTCTTCGGCTGCGCAGGGACGGACCAGTTGAGCCGCAATGATACCGGCCTGCTCGGCGCGAGCCCCAACAGCTTCCTCTACGGCGCCGGCGGGTGGTTCTTCGGCTCGGCCGGCAACGGGCAGTTTGACGAGATCGAGCAGGTTTCGGTCACCTTCAGCGATGACGACAACACGATCTATGTCAACGCCGCTCCGCTGGGTGCCGGCGCGGTTCTGTCGCTCAATGGGGGCGCCGGCTCAGATACACTGCTGATCGATTTCTCCGCCTTCTCCGGCACCACTTTCACGGTCGGCGGCAATGGCGCGGTGACCAGCAACCACGGCAGCTACAGCGGGTTCGAGCGTTATTCGATCGGGCTTGGCGACGGCATCAACACGATCATCCTGGGTGCTGGCGACGACAGCCTTCAGGCCGGCTATGGCGGTGCCAACACAATCTCGACCGGCGCCGGGAACGACGCGATCTGGGGCGGGACCGGCGCCGAAACCGTGCTGGGCAGCGCGGGCAACGATACCTTTCATGTGGCCGGCAATGCCGCCGGTTTCACCATCGCGCAGGACGGGCTCGGCGGCTACATCCTCACTGACATGAACCTGGCGGACGGGGATCAGGGCACTGACCACCTCACCGACGTCGAATGGCTCCAATTTTCCGACCAGCAGATCGCCCTGCCCGCCTATGCCATCGGCGTGACGCTCATCGGCACGGCCGGCGACGACCAACTCATCGGCACCGCGTTTGGCGACAGTCTTTCGGGGCGGGCCGGGAACGACATTCTGACCGGCGGTAATGGCAGCGATCTTTTGAACGGCGGTGCCGGGGACGACACGATTTCCGGCGGATCGGGAACGGACACGCTGACTTATGCCGATGCCACCGCAGCGGTGACCGTGAAGCTTGCGGTGCTGGGCAAAGCGCAAAACACGCTCGGATCAGGCAACGACTGGCTGGCCGACAGCATCGAGAATCTCACAGGCTCGGCCTACAATGATCGCCTGATCGGAAATACGCAGGGCAACGTGATCTCGGGTCTGGCCGGCAATGACACACTCGACGGCGGCCCCGGCGCCGACACCCTGATCGGCGGGCGCGGCAACGATCGCTACGTGGTGGACAACCCGGACGATGTCCTGATCGAGAATGCGAACGAAGGCACCGACGTTGTGACTACGCGGGTGAGCTGGACGCTGGGGATTAATTTCGAAAAGCTCACGCTCCTCGGCACGCTCGCGATCGACGGAACCGGGAATGACGGTGCCAACGTGCTGACCGGCAACAATGCCGCCAACCACCTGTTTGGCCTCGCCGGGAACGACCGGCTCGATGGTCGAGGCGGCGCAGATGCGCTGGTCGGCGGGCTCGGCAGCGATACTTATGTGGTCGATAATGCCGGCGACACGGTCATCGAGAATGCGGGCGAAGGGACCGACATCGTCCTGTCCAAGGTCGACTGGACGCTGGCCGCGAACATCGAAAAACTGACTTTGACCGACAGCCTCTCGATCGACGGGACCGGGAATGCGCTCGGCAATACGTTAACCGGCAACGCGGGCGTGAACCACCTCTATGGGCTCGACGGGAACGACAGGATCGACGGCAAAGGCGGCGCAGATACGCTGGTCGGCGGGATGGGCAACGATACCTATCTGGTCGACAATGCCGGCGACACGATCATCGAGAACGCTGGAGAAGGGACCGACATCGTGCTGGCCAAGCTCGATTGGACGTTGGGCGCGAATATCGAAAAGCTAACGCTGGCCGGCCCGCTCGCGATCGACGGAACCGGCAACGAACTGGCCAATGTGCTGACCGGCAACAGCGCGGCCAACCAGTTGTTCGGGCTCGGTGGCAACGATACCCTGTCGGGTGGAGCCGGAAACGATCTGCTGGTCGGCGGGATGGGCGCCGACATTTTGATCGGCGGCGCGGGAGCGGACCGGTTTCGCTTCGACGTGCTGGAAATCGCAGCCCGGAAGGACACGATCAGGGACTTTACCCACGCCGCCGACCATCTGGAATTCAGCCGGATGGCGTTCACCGCCTTCGCGGCCGACCCGGCAGGCGCGCTCGACCCGCTCGAACTGGCGCTTGGAACTGCGGCGACGACCGCCAGCCAGCATCTCGTCTATACCCAGTCAACCGGCGCGCTCTATTATGACCCGGACGGCGTGGGCGGCGCGGCGCAAGTGCAGGTAGCCCTGCTTACGACCAAGCCGCAGGTCGACGCGGGCGACATAATGCTGATCTGATCAGGCTGGATCGACCGCCAACGGCGCGGAAAGCCCGCTTTCCCCACTGCCAATCGCCCGCTCATAACCGCAGGTCGCACACCGTAAGCGGTATACCGCACCCGTTATGGGTAAAAAGGCCGTGAATTCAGTGCGCGAGATGCTGGGGTTGCTCAGCGGTGGGCATACCGCTGAAGGCCATCTGGTCCCCGCAAACGACCGGAATTTCGCAACTTTCGAGCCCAGTTTTGATAATGCCGATTGCCATATGGTCCCCATGCGGCGAAAGCCCGGGTGCCGGGCACTGCTCGATGGCAACTTTGCGCGGCGCAAGCTGCCGCTGCGCGAAACGGAATACTGCATCTGGGACACCGAACTGGCTGGCTTCGGCCTGCGCGTTAGGCCGACCGGCAATTACTATTGGTTCGTGCGTCTCCGGCATCGCAGCAAGCATCGCCGGATAACTCTGGGCCGAACCGACGATATCCCTGCCGAGCTGGCGCGGGCACAAGCGCGGCGGCTGCTTGCGGAGGTGGCGCTGGATGGCCTGCCCAAACGCGCCGGGGTCAAGGCGACACCGATCATGTCGGATTTCGTCGAAGCCTATTGGGACGATCTATCTCGGGTCTGGAAAGCGTCGACGATCAGTCGGAACTGGCACGCATGGAAAAACGTGATTGCGCCAGAGTTCGGTCCCATGCGCGTTGCCGACATTCTGCCCGCCGACGTTCACCGCTGGCGGGATAGTTTCGCCGGAAGGCGAGAGGGCCAGTTCAACCGCGCGGTGCCGGTCTTGGCGGCGTTGCTCAAATACGGGGAGGCATTGCGGCTCCGGCGCAGGGGCTCCAATCCCTGCCGGGGGATGCCGCGCTACAAGCGCGAGCCCAAAGAGCGGTACCTGACGCCAGCTGAGTATCGCCGGATTGGTGCGGCCTTGCGCGAGGAGGAAGCGGCCTATCCTGCACAGGTTGCGATCATGCGGCTGCTGCTGTTCACCGGCGCGCGCGTGGGCGAGATAGTGAATCTGCGGTGGGAATGGGTGCAGCCGCCGCGCCTGCTGCTGCCGGACAGCAAAACAGGAGCCAAGACGATCTGGCTCAATAGCCAGGCGCTTGAAGTTCTTGAGGGGATCGAGCGGCACGAGGGCACATCGCTGGTGTTCCCGAACCGTGCCGGGACAAGGCCGATCATTCTCGACAACTGGTGGTTGCCATTCCGGCGGAGCTGCGCCTTGCCGGATGTCCGCATCCACGACTTGCGACATAGCATCGCCTCTACCGCGATCATGGACAACGTGCCGCTCGCGACCATTGGCAGGCTGCTGGGACACGTACTGCCGGAAACGACCGCCAAATACGCCCACCTTTCCGACGACGTGATCGGCGATGCCGCCGACCGCATCGCGGGTTCGCTGGCGAAGGCGATCGGATTGCGTCCATGACTGCCGCCAGTCTCAAGCGGATCGTCGAGGATGCACTCGCCGAAGTCGGCGCGGCCTCGATCCTGACCCGCCATCAGGCGCAGATGGTCGCGCGGCGCGTCATCGGATACGCGCAAGTCGGCCACGATCCGGCGACCGACCGCAAGCGCATCCGCTCAGCGCCCCGGTTCGATGATTTCTTGGGAGAGTATTGGTCCCGCTGGTCGCCGCAGTGGAAGGCATCGACCCTTGAGACTCACAACGGCTATCGCCGCCAGTATCTCGATGGCGCATTCAAAGGCATCTTCATTGACGAGCTGAACGAAGAGCATGTCACCAAATGGTTCGCGGACCTCAACAACCGCACTGGCCCCGGCGCGGCGAACCGCACGCTCGAAATCCTCAAGAATATGCTCAACAAGGCCGAGGTTTGGGGATACCGGCTTGAAAACACCAATCCTTGCCAGTCGGTGAGGCCGAACAAGCGGAGACAGTGCGAGCGCTTTCTGTCCACTGAGGAATTGGAGCGGTTTGGCGAGGTGCTTACCGAACTACGCGCCAACGACAATCTCACGATCCGCTGTGGGTGCGCGGTCATCACGCTGCTGTTGCTGACCGGTTGCCGCTACCGCGAAATCCTCACCCTCCAATCGCAGGACGTGAAGGGCAATCGCCTCCTGTTACGCGACAGCAAGACAGGGCCGCGCACGGTTTGGCTTGGTTCGGCGGCGCGCGAGGTCATCGACAGTCTGCCTCGCCATGTCAAAATTCCTTGGCTGTTCTGGAACTGCCAGTACCGCAGGCCGATGCGATCTATCCAGCATCTTTGGGAGACGATCTTGGTCCTGGCTGGCCTTGGCAAGCTGCGCATCCACGACCTGCGCCATACGTTCGCCAGCCATGGCGCGATGAGCAAGGAAACGCTGCCCATGATCGGGAGATTGCTAGGCCATGCCAACCACCAATCGACCGCGAGATATGCCCATCTCGATGATGGGCATTTGCTCGATGCCGCGCAGCAGATCGGGGATGCGGTGGAACGGCTGATGGGCGCTCCATTGAAATATCCCATAGGAAGTGATATCTCATAGGATATGCCAAGAGTCGTTCTCGACACCGACGTCATCGTGACAGCGCTGAGAAGCGCGACTGGCGGCAGCAATGCAGTTTTGCGCGAGGCTGCACATGGGCGGCTGACGCCCTTGGTGACGCCCGCGCTGTTCCTCGAATACGAGGCGGTGCTGAAGCGCCACGAGCAGCGCCTCGCGCATGGACTGGGATTGCGCGACATTGACAGTTTCCTCGCCGCTATGGCGAGCGCCTGCGAAACGGTGGAAGTGAGTTTTCAGTGGCGGCCGCAGCTGTCGGACCCGAACGATGAGATGGTCCTGGAGACGGCGGTTAGAGCACTTTCCATTCATTCCGGTTCATAGCCGCAGGACTTGAAGTAGTTGGCACATTCGTCTGGCTGGAAGATGTCGACGAGCCTGCCGATCAGGTCCCATAAGCCGCTGACGGTTCGCTCGCCCACTTTGCGGAGCATGGCTTTGAGCCGGGAGAAGGCCTTCTCGATCGGGTTGAAATCCGGGCTGTATGGAGGAAGGAAGCGCAGGGTCGCACCGGCTGCTTCGATCCTTTCCTTCACGGCGGCCCGCTTGTGGCTCGAGAGGTTGTCCATGATGACCACGTCGCCAGGGCGCAGCTCGGGCACCAGAACCTGAGCCACATAGGCTTCGAACCAGTCGCCGTTGATCGGCCCGTCCAGCACCATCGGCGCGACCATGCCGGTCATGCGCAGGCCTGCGACCAGTGTGGTGGTCTTGCGGTGGCCATGCGGGAAGCCCATCCGCAGCCGCTCGCCTTTCCGGCAGCGGCCATGGCTGCGGGTCATGTTGGTGGCGGTCCAGGTCTCGTCGATGAAGACGAGGCGTTCGGGCTCGAGGTCGATCTGGCCGTCGAACCAATGTTGGCGTTGCCTCAGGACGTCGGGGCGGTCCTGCTCGACCGCGTGCCCGGTCTTTTTTTGCGCGTGATCCCGTGACGCACGAAGAACCGATGCACCGTGCCGATCCCGACAGGAGCGCCGCGCTCGATCAGCCGCGCCTGAACCTCGACCAGGGTCATGTCTCCCTGCTCGGCAATCAGTTCCCGGATGAAGGTGCCGTGCGCTTCGATCTTGCCTGAATGCCGGTCGCCGCCGCGCGGCTTGGCCACAGCCTGACCATGCTCCAAGGCACGTTGTCGCCAGCGGATCGCGCTAGACACGCTGACCCCAAAGCGGGCCGCCGCCGCGTGACAACTCAAGCCGCCGTCAATCGCGGCAACAACCCTGTCCCGAAGGTCCTGCGAAAGTGTTCGTGCCATCCACGCTGGCCTCCTGCCACCAGCAGGAAGTCTGAATCACAACACAGCCGCAAAGGGAATCCCCACCGAGTCAGTTCGTGTGGAAACCGCTCTAACGCACTTGTCTTTACGCTCAGGTCTGAAATTGATAAAACTTTCATAACTTCGCCGGCAGCGGCATGATGTTTGGCCATGGTTGAGCCTTCCTTCAAATGGGTCATTTTTGCTACGCAAGGTTCTGGACGGAGGTTCAGATTTTTGAAGTGCCGTTTAAGCGTGCTCAGAGCACTCAACGCATAGCACCGCGCGCCAAGACAAAGCTCTGCGGTTTCCCGGCGGCGGCGTCTGGATTGAATGGCGCTGGATCAGTGGGTAGACCGCATTCAGGACAAAACATAAGGTCTGAACTCCCGAAGACGGCAAATGTTCATGATCACGAGCAACTCTGGCCCGTTCGTGGTTTGAGCGACATCAATGCATAGCAGAAAATGTTGGCTTATGCGTTTATCATTGGTGGGTGCGCGCAGGGCGCTTTTGCCTTGCTCGCACGGGCTTGACCACCGCATAGCCGGAAGGGTTAGACAGCGTCCTACCGTTACAAAAGGCAGAGCGTAGATTTCCCTCCCGACAAAGGAGGAGGATGAAATGGATATGGGCAAGAAAACCGTGCCTCACCCCGGATCGCTCAAGTCTCTGGCCATCCATCCAGACGCCCCCGGCCCGGCACGCATCCGGGCTGCGCATATCATGACTGGTCATGTCATTTCGGTGCATCGCGATGCGACGGTCAAGGATGTTGCCCGCCTGCTGCTGGAGAAGAACATTACCGCTCTGCCTGTGATGGTCCATGGCAGAATCGTCGGGATCATTTCGGAATCTGACCTGTTGCATCGCGAGGAGCTGGGCAACGTGCCCCTAGTCTGTGAAACCGATTCTACTGATCCGTCATGCAGGAAGGCCTTTGGTACCTGTGCCGAAGATCTGATGACGCCGGTCGTCGTCACAGTCGATGAGAAAGCCACGCTGGCAGAAATCGCGGATATCATGGACCGTGAGCACATCAAGCATGTACCCGTGGTGCGTGCAGAACACCTGGTCGGCATCGGCAGCCGGGCAGACATTGTGCGGGCGCTGATCTTGCGGCCCGACAACTCGCACGGCCCGATGAGCAATGATGATGACATCATCCGCGCGCGCGTGATCGAGGCACTTATCGCCATTCCCGGCGCAAGTGCCTGGCTGACGGAAGTCGACGTTGACCAGGGTGTCGTGACCCTGAGCGGAATGGTCCAGGATGAAGCCGTTCTCGACAGTTCGAGAAAGGTGGTGGCCGATATTCCCTACGTTACCGCGGTCAAGGATCATCGGGCGGTGCCGCAATCGACCTGGGGCTGAGGTGAGCCCGGTGGGCTATTGCACCAGTGCTCCCTGAGCATCTCCCAGCGCCACGCCGCTGATTTCCCCTTGGCCAGCCAGGATTGCGACATATTGCGCGATAGCGCGGCGCCAACTTGCTTCTTCAAGGTAATCGGCAATGCGCTGCTGCACCGTTTCGAACGGGAGTTGACGCGGCTCCAGGCGACGTCCCGCCCGGATCACGTGAACGCCGAAGCGGGTTTTCACCGGCTCGGGACACAATTCGCCTTCGCGCAGGGCAAAAAGCGCCTGCTCAAATTCCAACACTGTCTGGCCGGGCCCGATCTGGCCGAGATTGCCGCCTTGCTCCTTGGACGGGCAGGCGGAATGCTTCCTGGCCAGTTCGGCGAAATCGGCCGGTTCGGCCTGCAGGCGGCGAATCGCCATGCGCGCGTCCCCGGTTGCCAGCCCGCAGGCCAGCGTATCATCAGGCGAAGCAGCGAACAGGATGTGCTCCGCCTCGACCAGCGGGGCCGAACGGAACCGTTCGCGATGCGTATCATAGAACCGGCGCGCTGTCGCGTCGTCTGCCTTGGGCGTCTTCACCTCTGCCGCCAGCAGTGTCTCGATCCGCGCCTCCTCCGGCGTCAGCGGACGTCCTTCGCTGTCAGTCAATGACGACCCTTCGATTCCCAGCCGGTCGGCTTCATCCAGCAGGAGCTGGCGGATGGCGAGCGCCTCGGCCGCCGCCTGCCAAGCGCTGGCCGCGTCGGGTGCGGGATGGTGTTGAGCTTCCGCTGCTATGGCCTCAGCCGGGATTTCCCGCCCGTTGACAATCAGGCGCTCCTTGAAGACCCCGTCAACCATTGTGCAGCGCCGCCGCCTTACGCGAACGCACGATTTGGTATCCGGGGCGCCAGATATAGCGAACCGGCGCCGACAACATGTGGACCAGTCGGGTAAAGGGAAACAGCAGGAAGATCGTCAGCCCCAGGAAAATGTGGATGCGGAAAATCCAGTGCGACCCGTCAAGAAAGAGGGATGCGGTCGGGTTGAAGGTGAATATTCCGTTGGCCCAGGACATAAAGCGAACCATCTGTTCGCCGTCCATATGGCTCAGCGAGATCGGGATCGTCGCCAGCCCGAGGGCAAGCTGCAGCCATAGCAGGAAGATGATCCCCGTATCGGCAAATGTGGAATTCGCCCTAATCCTTGGATCGAACAGGCGGCGATGCAGCAGCATGCTGGCGCCGATGAAAGAAATTACACCGGCAACGCCGCCAGCCGCCACGGCAAGCGCCTGTTTCCATTCATGCTTCACGTGAAGGCTGTCGAACACCCAGATGGGCACCAGCAGTCCGAAAACATGCCCGAAGAAGACGACCAGAACGCCCAGGTGAAACAGGACAGAGCCCCACATCAGTTGCTTGCGTCGCAGCAACTGGCTTGAGCCGGCCCGCCAGGAATAGGGTTCGCGGTCGAAGCGGATAATCGATCCGACCGCCAGGGTGGCGAGCGCGATATAGGGATAGATCCCGAACAGCAGGTGGTTGAAATAATCCGACATGTCAGCTCCTCCTCACAGCCGCGGACGGTTGCGGTTCGGCGAAACGGGCAACAATCTCGGCAACCTGCGGACAGGACGCCGCCGCATCAGGAGCGATCGGTACATCGAACCGCACTTGCTCTTCCTCCCATGCGGCGTCGAGCGCCGCCAGATCGTCGGGGTTTTCGGCAGGAGCGAGTTCAAGGCTTGCTGTCTCTGCCCCGGCAAGTTCGGCCAGCAGGCGCATCGGCGCAGCGTAGGGCGTAGCCTTCTCCCCCAGACGCTGCGCCAGCGCGGCAATGATCACGCCCGGCTGCGCCAGTTCCTCTATGGCTTGCGCAGGCGGCAGGACCGAGAGGTATTCCAGGAAAAGCGGAAGGTAATCGGGCAGTTCGATGGCCGCGATCTCCAGCCCTTGCGCTTCATAACGATCGCGCAAGTCAACCATGGCCTGACCACGATCACGGCTTTCGCCATGGACATGCTCGAACAGGTGCAACGATAACGCCCTCCCACGGTCGAAAAGTGAAGTATAGCCTTCCTGAAGATCGAGCAGTTCGTCATCGATCAGCGATTGGACAAGTGGCTTGACCTCTTCGATCTGGCGGCTCTCCAGCACGCCATCGAGTTCGAGGGCCATGACCAGTTCAGGGGCAGCCTGCTGCACTTCTTCGGAAGGATAGCGCAGCAGGTGCGAGAGGATGAGTAACGTGTGGCGCATCAGAAAACCTCCGTCGGGGTTTGCAGCTTCTTGCGTATGGGTGCGCCGAACAGGTTTGTGCTGCTGGTCCCGCTCGAACAGCCATTGCCGAACGAGAAACCGCAACCACCGCGATCTTCAAACATATCCTCGGCATCTTCGCGGTGGCCGGTTGGGATGTCGAACCTGTCCTCGTAATTGGCGATGGCCATCACATGGTACATGTCGTCGATCTGGGCGCCGGTCAGCCCCACCTGCTCCGCAATGGCTTCGTCGATTACGCCATGCACGGTCTTGGACCGCATATAGGCGCGCATAGCCAGCATCCGTTCCAGGCAGACGGCGATGGGCTCCTCGTCACCAGCGGTCAGCAGGTTGGCCAGATATTTCAGCGGGATGCGCAAGGAGCGGATATCGGGCATACCGTTGTTCACGGACATCTGCCCAGCATTCGCAGCCGCGCTGATCGGTGACAGCGGCGGGACATACCAGACCATCGGCAAGGTACGA
>VMTF01000115.1 GCA_013791705.1 Sphingomonadales bacterium
GTTCGACAGGCTCAGCCTGAGCGGATGTTTTTCAAGCACCCAAGCCCGTTCAGGCTGAGCCTGTCGAAGCCCACGCGCCGCCATCAGCCCAGCACCGTTCCGGCCGGAACCGGCTTGCCGCGCAGCAGCGAAGCCGCGTCCATTGCCGGGCGTCCCGCGCGCTGGATCAGCGTCACGCGCAAGGCCCCCGAACGGCAGGCAATCGTGAGCGCATCGTCCAGCGTCACGCCCGGCTCGCCTCCGCCGCCGACCACCTCGGCGGCAAGCACGCGATAGCGCTCGCCGTCCAGTTCGAAGAATGCGCCCGGCGTTGGCGCAAAGGCCCGCACCTGACGTTCGACTTGCGCCGCGTCGCCGTTGAAATCGAGCCGCGCCTCGGCCTTGTCGATCTTGTGCGCGTAAGTAACGCCCTCTGCGGATTGCGCAATTTCGGGATATGCGGGGAGGTCGGCCAGCACCTGCACCATCAATTGTGCTCCCATCTGCGCCAGTTCGTCGGTCAGTTCACCGGCGGTCTTGCGACCGATCGGCATGCGGCCTTCCAGCAGAACCGCCCCGGTATCGAGCCCGCGCTCCATCCGCATCACGCCGACGCCGGTCTCCGCGTCCCCGGCCAGGATCGCCCGCTGGATCGGCGCCGCCCCGCGCCAGCGCGGCAGCAGCGAGCCGTGGACGTTGAGGCAGCCAAGCTTCGGCGCATCCAGCACTGCTTGCGGCAGGATCAGGCCATAGGCGGCAACCACCGCGATATCGGCGCCCAGCGCGGCAAATGCGGCCTGTTCGTCCGCGCCCTTCAGGCTCGCCGGATGGCGCACCATGATGCCGCGCGCTTCGGACTCGCGCTGGACGGGGGAAGGAGTCAGTTCCTTGCCGCGCCGGCCACCGGGGCGCGGCGGCTGGGTATAGACGCAGGCGATGTCGTGTCCGGCCCCGACCAGCGCGACCAGCGTCGGCACAGCGAACTCGGGCGTGCCCATGAAGATGATGCGCATGATGGTGCTTCTGAATTGATCTGGCCGTTTTGTCCGGACCGCCCTATCTCCCGGCTTATGGCATCGCAAGAGATCGAGACATTGGCCGGCGCGCTGGCCCGCCTGCCGGGGCTGGGGCCGCGTTCGGCGCGGCGCGCGGTGCTGTGGCTGATCAAGCGCCGGGAAAGCGCCCTGCCGCAATTGCTCGCTGCGCTGGCCGGCGTGCAGGATCGCCTGGTCGAATGCGGCACTTGCGGCAACGTTGATACGACCGATCCGTGTTCGATCTGCGCCGATCAGCGCCGCGATGCCCGCGCGCTGTGCGTGGTGGAGGACGTCGCCGATCTCTGGGCGCTCGATCGCGCGCGCCTGTTTGCCGGGCGCTACCATGTGCTCGGCGGGCGGCTGTCCGCGCTCGAAGGGGTGCGGCCCGAAGACCTTACGATCGGCCTGCTGATCGCCCGCGTCGCTGCGGGCGGGATCGACGAAGTCGTGCTGGCGATGAACGCCACGCTCGAAGGGCAGACCACCGCGCATTACATCGCCGAGCGACTGGAGGGCTATCCGGTGCGGATCACCCAGCTCGCCCACGGACTGCCGGTCGGCGGCGAGCTCGACTATCTCGATGAAGGCACGCTGGCGCAGGCCTTGCGGGCGCGGCGTCCGGTCGGCTGAAGTCGCCGGGCGATCTTGCCCTATGACAATTCCGTGATTATCTGCGCCCCATGGCTATCCGCGAAATCATCGAAGTTCCCGATCCGCTGCTCAAGCAGGTGTCGAGCCCGGTCGTAACGTTCGACGACGAACTCAAAACGCTCGTCGCCGACATGTTCGAGACGATGTACGATGCCCCCGGCATCGGCCTCGCCGCGATCCAGGTCGGCGTGCCGCTGCGCGTGGTGGTGGTCGATCTGCAGGAACGCGAGCAGGCGGCGGAAGGCGACGAAGCCGAAGCAGGCGAAGCCGAAACCGGCGATTGCGGCGATGAAAGCTGCGGCCACGATCACCGCCCGGTCAAGCTGACCCCGCGCGTGTTCATCAACCCGGAAATTCTCGATCCCTCGGAAGAATATTCGATCTGCCAGGAAGGGTGCCTGTCCGTTCCGGAAATTTTTGCCGAAGTCGAACGCCCGGCCAGCATCCGGCTCCGCTGGCAGGAAGTCGATGGCTCGGTCCACGAAGAGGCGATGGAGGGCATGATGGCCACGTGCGTCCAGCACGAGCTCGATCACCTCGAAGGCGTGCTGTTCATCGATCACCTGTCGCGCCTCAAGCGCAACATGGCGCTCAAGAAACTCGAAAAGCAGCGCAAGGCGGCCTGATCCGGACGCAATAGCGGTGCATTGCCGTTGCAGTGCACTTGCAAATCCGGCTTGAACTGGCTACGTTCACGGTTCGTTCCGAAGGGGAATCGCCGTGGATCCGCAACTCCTGAGCTTCCTTGCGCTCGTGCTCGGCCTCGCGGCCGGCGTGGCGCTCGGCTGGTTTATCGGCAATCGCCCGGTCGCGGAATGGCGCGAACGCTTCGCCGCCCGCGATCTCGATGCGAAGGAACTGGATGAGAAGTTCCGCCGGGCGATTGTCGATCTGGCAGGGATGAGCGAACGGGCGGCCCGCGCTGAAGAACTGGATAGCCGGCTCCAGGAAGCGCGCCGGGAACAGGTCCGGCAGTCCGGCGAAATCGCCGCGCTGAAGGCCGATGCGGTGAATTTTGCCGAACAGAAGCGGCTGATGCTGGAATCGCAGGAATTGCTCAAGAAGGAGTTTGAGAACTCCGGCAGCAAAGTACTCGAAAAAGCGCAGGAAGCCTTCCTTCTGCGCGCCAACGAACGGTTCGCGCATTCGGAAGCGAAGAACGCCGAACGGATCAGCACCCTGCTAGCTCCGGTGGGAGAGCGGCTCCAGAAATATGAACAGTCGGTGCAGGAACTCGGAGCCAAGCGCGTCGATGCCTTCGGCCAACTGAAGGGCGTGATTGAGGAAATGCGCGTTGGGCAGGAACAGGTGAAGGCCGAGGCCGCCCGGCTCGGCAATTCCTTGCGCAATGCCCCCAAGGCGCGCGGCCGCTGGGGCGAACAGCAATTGCGCAACGTGCTTGAGCAATGCGGACTGGCCGAACACACCGATTTCGTCACCGAACGCTCGATCAATACCGAGGACGGGCGGCTGCGGCCCGATGCGATCATCAATATTCCCGGCCAGAAGATGCTGGTGATTGACGCCAAAGTGTCGCTCAACGCCTATCAGGAAGCGTTCGAAGCGCAGGACGAGGTGACGCGCGAAGCGGCGCTCGGCCAGCACGTCGCGTCGATGCGTAATCACGTGCAACAGCTTGGCGCGAAGTCTTATCAAAGCCAGTTCGAGGAAGCGCCGGACTATGTAGTGATGTTCGTTCCGGGCGAGCATTTCGTCGCCGCCGCGCTGGAGAAAGATCCGGAACTGTGGGATTTTGCGTTCCGCAGCAGGGTCTTGCTGGCAACACCGACCAATCTGGTTGCAATCGCGCGGACCATTGCGCAAGTCTGGCGGCAGGATGGCCTCGCCCGCGAAGCGCGCGAGATCGGCAAGATCGGGGGCGAACTCTACGACCGGCTCGCCCTTGCGGGCGAACACCTCAAGCGCGTCGGTTCCGGCCTGAGTTCCGCGGTCGACAACTACAACAAGTTCGTCGGCAGCTTTGAGCGCAATGTCCTGTCGACCGGGCGCCGCCTGCGCGACAAACATATCGAGATCGGCAAGCGCGAGATCGAAGAAGTGCCGCTGGTGGAAAGCCTGCCGCGCTATGCCGACACTGCGGCTGATAGCGCCGAAGCCGCAAACGATGAAAGCATCGCCGCCGCCGAGTGACTATTGGCGCACGAGTTCCGCCGAGTGCCCGCCGGTCCGCAAGGTCATGCGCCCCCCGCTGATGCTGACTTCCGGCGTGGCCGAGAGCAGCGTTTTTACGGTGCGCTCCTGCTCCATCATCCCATCGCACCACATCTCGGTTGAAACCAGCGGCCCCACGAACAGACGCTTGCCTTCCAGGCGCCACGGACCGCCCATTCCGTTGCAGCCGACATTGGCACTGGCGTTGTCGGCATCGAATTCCAGCCGCGCATCGGCGCTGACCGGCTTGGCGCCGTCGATCATGGTGAAGCTCCAGCGCGATCCGGCGAGCGGGGAGGCGCTGGTCGTCGGCGCAACGGCGCAGCCGGCGGCAACGACAGCAAGCAAGACTATCACGAGCGGAGAGCGAAGACGAAACATTGCGCCGGAGCACTACGGCAAGCCGGATTATCCGCCGATGAACGTGCGGTCAGGGACGCTAATCCCCGTTAGGGATCGAGGTGGGCAAGCGCTTCGTAGGCCAGCACCGCTCCGGCGATCGCGGCGTTGAGGCTGTCGGCGCGGCCCTTCATCGGCATCGTCACCCGCAAGTCGCAAGCATCTTCATAGGTTTCCGGCAGGCCGCGCGATTCGTTGCCCACCATCAGGAAGCACGGGGCCCGATAGGCGGCGCTGCGATAGTCGTGGGCATTGCGCAGGCTTGCCGCGACCAGTTGCCCGTCGCCCGCGCGCAGCCAGGCGATGAACTCGTCCCATCCGGCCTGTGCGACCCGCTGGGTAAAGATCGCGCCCATGCTCGCCCGCACCGCCTCGACCGAAAACGGATCGGCGCAATCGTCGAGCAGGATCAACCCACCCGCGCCAACCGCATCGCCGGTGCGCAACATCGTCCCGAGATTGCCCGGATCGCGCAGCGCTTGCGCCACCAGCCAGATTTCGGCCGAGCCGCGCTCGATATTGCTCAGGCTCGTATCGAACTCCGCGAATACTCCGGCGACCGCCTGCGGGTTGTCCTTGCCGGTGATCTTGGCAAGGATTTCCTCCCCGGTTTCGATCACCGTGCCCCCGGCCGCGAGAACATCGCGTTCAAGCGCGGCGAGCAGCGGATGCTCGTCGCGCCCGCGGGCCATCACCAGCATTTCCGGAATCCGCCCGGATTCGCGCGCGTCGGTCAACAGGCGCAGGCCTTCGGCGAGGAACCGCCGCTCGCGCTTGCGATACTTCTTGTCGCGCAAGCTGCGGAGGAACTTGACGGTCGGGTTGGAAAAGCCGGTAATCGTGTGGCGCATGACGAAACCTGGTTGCGAGCCTATCCCGTGTGCCGGAAACGGCTCGGCATGAATGGCCTTCGTGCGGGGCGCAATATCCGCTGTGCCCGCACTTGTCTAAGGATCAATCCTCGCCGAAACCGTCTGTCACGAGGCCGACCAGCTTCAGCAGAACCTGATCGGCGCCATCGCCGGCGACGCGGATTTCGATGCGGTCCCCCTTGGCGGCGACGAGCATCATGAGGCCGAGGATCGAGGAACCATTCTCGTCGTTGCCGTCCTTGAAGACCTGCACTGCCACTCCGTCCGGCAGCTTGGCAACGGCGTTGACGAACTTGGCGCTGGCGCGAGCATGGAGGCCGCGTTGGTTGACGATCTCGACAATTTCGCTGTGCACCGTGCAGCCATCCCCCCGTTTCGCCGCAGCCGTAGCTCAGGCATCCTGTCCCAGGAATTCGGCCGCGATTGTGATGTAGTTGCGTCCGGCATCCCGCGCCGCCACCGTTGCGGCGATCACGTCCATAGTCTTGCGCGCTCCGGCCAGGCGAATCAACATCGGCAGGTTGATTCCGGCGATCACTTCGACCTTGCCCGCCTGCATCAGCGAAATCGCGAGGTTCGATGGGGTGCCGCCGAACAGATCGGTCAGGATGATCGCGCCTTCGCCGGCATCCACCGCCGTGATGGCTTCGGCGATCTCCTTGCGCCGTTGCTCCATATCGTCATTCGGGCCGATGCAGACGGTCGCCACGGCTTCCTGCCGCCCGACCACATGCTGCATCGCATGGACGAATTCTTCGGCAAGCCTGCCGTGAGTCACCAGGATCAGCCCGATCATTGGGGAATTGCGCTCCGAGGTTTCGCCCCGGAGTTCTTCCGGCGCGAATGCCGGTGCCGGGTGTCTTGCCTGGGCTTCACGCCTTGCGTCCCTCGACGAGGTCGGCAGCGCGCGAGCTCAGGTTGCGGTGCAGCAATGTGGGCGAAAATCCGGCGGCGCGCAAGGCGTCCGCCATCTCCTCCGCGATGAATACCGAACGGTGTCTCCCTCCGGTACAACCGAAGGCAACATGCACATAGGCCTTGCCTTGGGCCTCGTAGCGCGGAAGCAGGAGCAGGAGGAGGTCGCGAATCCGCGTGAATGCCTCCGCGTAGGTCGGATCTCGGCTAATATAGGCGCCCACGGCCGTGTCCTGCCCGGTCAGCGGGCGCAGTTCGGCATCCCAGTGCGGATTGTCGAGAAACCGCATGTCGAAGACGAGGTCGGCGACCGGCGGCATCCCGCGCGAGAAACCGAAGCTCGACAAGGTTACGGTGAGATCCTGGGCCGACAGCGGCGCAAAACGTTCGCGGACCACTTGCTGCAACTGGTTCGAACTGAAGTCCGTCGTGACCATCACCATGTCCGCCCAGCGGCGCAGCGGCTCCAGCACTTCGCGTTCGGCGGCGATGCCGGAGGCGGCGGGCATGTCGTTGGCCAGCGGGTGCCGCCGGCGAGTCTCGTTATAGCGGCGCTCCAGTTCCTGCCCCGAGCAGTCGAGGAACAGCGTGGTGACTTCAAGGTCTGCGCGTGCCGACAGGTTTTTCACGCGCTCGATCACCCGGTGCGGATCGAACCCGCGGGTGCGTGAATCGAAGCCGATCGCCAGCGGTGGCCGCTGTTCGGCAGATTTTTCGTCCTTCCGTTCGGCATTCGGACCGACCAGTTGTTCGAGCAGGCGGATCGGAAAGTTGTCGATCGTTTCCCATCCCAGGTCTTCCAGCACGTGCAGGACCGTCGTCTTGCCGGCACCGAGCAGGCCGGTGACCAGCAACACGCGCTGGCGGGAGGTTGGGGAATCGGGCGACATCTTCGCCTGCTTTGGGGCGGGCGGGGCTGCTTGTCACCCACGCGCCGCGCCTGTGCGTGGCGGGCCGGTCGGCTAATTCCGTCCGTAACGGGCGAGGGCGGCTTCGGCGCGGAGCGGCAGGACCGGGCTATCGGGCCACAGGCGGACCAGCGGAACCTCGATTCCGGCCAGTTCCCGGCGCTCGGCGACCTCGATGAAGCGGGGGGCCTCGCGGTCCAGCCGGAGGACCAGCGCTACCGGCACTTCGTTCTCGAATGGCAGCGTTACCAGGCCGACATTGCGGATTTCGATCAGGCCGGCGGTCGCAGGAGCGGGGCTGGCCAGCAGGCGCCCGGCGCGCGTGGCGAGCGCAACCCCGTCGTCGCCGACCAGCACCGCGCCGCGGTCAATCAGCGCGAGGGCCAGGCTGGATTTTCCGCTGCCCGGCGGCCCTTCGATCAACACGCCGCGCCCGGCGATGGCGACGCAGGTGGCCTGGTGCAGCAGGGGGGGAATCGCGCTCAAGCGGCCTCCGGCAAATCGATCACCAGCCGCGCGCCGGGCCGGCCATCGTGGCGGTCGCCGGCGGTGAGAGTGCCTTCGTGCGCGGTCACGATCGTGCGGGCAATGGCCAGGCCGAGCCCGCTGTGACTGCCGAAATCCTCTTCTTCGGGGCGAAGCGAATGGAAGCGCTCGAACACCTTTTCGCGGGATTCGGCCGGAATGCCCGGCCCATCGTCGGTCACGCTGACCTGAACGCGCCCGTCGGCACAGTCCGTGGCAAGTTCGATGGTCCCGCCCGGCGGCGAGAACGAGGCGGCATTGTCGAGCAGGTTCACCAGCACCCGCTCCAGCCGCGCCGGATCGCCCAGCACGCGGCAGGGCAGGCGGCCATGGCGCACGCTCACCGGGGTGTGGCCGGGCGCCGCGCGCTTGGCCCGGCTGCGGACGATGGCTTCGGTCAGCGCGGCCATGTCGACCGGTTCGAAGGTGGTGCGGGTCAGCTCCGCGTCGATCCGGCTGGCGTCGGAGATTTCGGTGACGAGCCGGTCGATCCGCTTCACGTCATGCGCGGCGATCCGGGTCAGTTCGCGGCGAAGTTCCGGATCGCTGACCTTGTCGAGCGATTCGATCGCGCTGCGCAAGCTGGCGAGCGGGTTCTTGATTTCGTGCGCGACATCGGCGGCGAAAGTCTCGACCGCGTCGATCCGCTGGCGCAGCGCCGTCGTCATATCGGAGACGGCCCGGGCGAGCAGGCCGATCTCGTCGCCACGTTCGGGCAGGCGCGGCACGACCACCTCGCGCTCGCGCCCGGCGCGCACCCGCATGGTTGCGCGCGCCAGCAACCGCAGCGGCTGGACGATCGTGCGGGCCAGAAACAGCGAAAGCTGAATCGAGACAACCAGGGCAATGCCGATGATGATCGCCAGCGTCTGCCGCGCGGCGCGGACCTTGTCGACAATGTCGCGGGCGTTGCGGGTGGTCAGCAGGATTTCGGCCCGTTCGCCATAGGGCACTGCCGCAGTGATCACCGGCGTGCGATCGGGTGCGCTGCGCAGGCGGACGGCAGCCTCTCCGGTGGTCCGGGCCTCGCGGATTTCGGGCCAGGCATCGGCAGTGGCGATTGCGGGCTCGACATAGTCCGGCACCGGCGGGGCGCCGACCAGCCGGTCCATGGCGCGATCGATCCCGCGCGCCGCCCTGAGCGACCATGGTTCGTGGCCGGGATCGACGAAGGCGAAGGCCGGTTCGTCGGCGATCAGGAACGAATCCGCGATCTGCCGGCCTTTCGCATCATAGAGGCGGAGGCGGAGCATCTGTTCGCTGCCGATCCGGGCCAGCAGCGGATTGCGCTGGCTGCGCGGCGTTTCGGCGAGGGCGTCGGCGATGATCAGCCCTTCGGACCGGGCGAGCTTGAACCGTTCGGCGATCAGTTGCTTGCGGTAGGAATCGAGATAGATCACGCTCGCCCCCATCAGGCCGAGCACGATCAGGTTGACCGCGAGGATGCGCGCCGTCAGCGAAAAGCGGCGGGTCCAGAACAATTGCCCCGGCGCGCGCTTCCCTGCGGAGTCAGGGAACGGCTCAGGTTTCAGCAAAGGAATAGCCTGCGCCATAAAGCGTCTCGATCCCCGCGAAGTCCGGATCGACCTCGCGGAACTTGCGGCGCAGGCGTTTGATGTGGCTGTCGATGGTGCGGTCGTCCACGAAGATGTCGTCGCTATAGGCCGCGTCCATCAACTGGTTGCGACTCTTGACCACGCCGGGGCGACTCGCCAGCGCTTCCAGCAGCAGAAACTCGGTGACGGTGAGCGCGACCGGCTTTTCGTCCCACGTGACGAGGTGGCGGGGCGGGTCCATCAGCAGGCGGCCGCGACGAACCAGGTGGGGCACGTCGTTGCCGTCGTCACTGTCGCCGGTTGGCCGGCGCAGTTCGGTCCGGCGCAGAATGGCTCGGATGCGGGCGATCAGCAGGAGCTGGCTGAACGGCTTGACGATATAGTCGTCGGCGCCGAGCGCGAGGCCAAGCGCCTCATCGGGCTCCTCGTCCTTCGAGGTGAGGAAGATCACCGGAAGGCTGGATTTCTCGCGCAGGCGTTGCAACAGTTCCAGCCCGTCCATGCTCGGCATCTTGATATCGAAGATCGCGAGGTCCGGCGGATTTTCGAGCAGCGCCTTCAGCGCGGTCTGGCCATCGGTATAGACCCGCGTGGTGAAACCTTCGGCCTGAAGCGCGATTGAAACAGTCGTCAGGATGTTGCGATCGTCATCGACCAGCGCAATAACATGTTGCGCTGCTGCGGCATCGGGGGACGGGTCGGAACTGGCGGCCATGCTGGTGTCGGCTCTAGCGAGGAAACGCGTCCAGTCGCAAGCTGTCCCGCAGCGGAACATTTTGCGACTGGATTGATTCTAGACAAGGATTTGCCACAATGCGACGGTAGTTTTTTGGTTGCGCTGGTTTGACGGGGTGCTGCCGCTCGACTATGCGCGGCCGCGACTCCACAGCGTATCTGCGCATACCTATGCATCTGCCCGTTTCCGGGAATTGAGATGCTGACACCGTCCACAGGGAGACGACCTTGACCGCCGCTTCGCTTTCCTATTCGCTCGAACGCCAGGGTATCTCGACGGGTGCGACGATCTTCGCCAATCTCGGCGTGCCGCAACTGGTCGAACATGCGGTCCGCAACGGCGAAGGCCTGCTCGCCAAGGATGGCCCGCTCGTGGTCGCCACCGGCAAGCATACGGGCCGCTCGGCCAAGGACAAGTTCATCGTTCGCGATGCCGAAACCGAAGACGCGGTGTGGTGGGGCAAGACCAACGTGCCGATGACGCCCGCGCACTTCGCCAATCTCAAGGCGGATTTCCTCACGGCGCTCGGCGGTAAGGACAAGCTCTATGTCGCCGACCTGTTCGGCGGTTCGCAGCCGGAAAACCGCGTGAATGTGCGCGTGATCAACGAGTTGGCGTGGCACAACCAGTTCATCCGCACCCTGTTGGTCCGCCCGAGTGCCGCACAACTCACCAGCTTCGTTCCGGAATACACGATCATCGACCTGCCGAGCTTCCGCGCCGATCCGGCGCGCCATGGCTCGCGCACCGAGACGGTGGTCGCGGTCAACTTCACCGAGAAACTGATCCTGATCGGCGGCACGTCCTATGCGGGCGAGATGAAGAAGTCGGTGTTCGGCATTCTTAACTACCTGCTGCCGGTGAAGGGTGTGATGCCGATGCATTGCTCGGCCAACATCGGGGCCGATGGCCGGACGGCCGTGTTCTTCGGCCTTTCCGGCACCGGCAAGACCACGCTTTCGGCAGACGCCAGCCGCACCCTGATCGGCGACGACGAGCATGGCTGGTCGGACACCGCCGTGTTCAATTTCGAGGGCGGCTGCTACGCCAAGATGATCCGGCTTTCGCCCGAAGCCGAGCCCGAAATCTTCGCGACCACGAAGCGGTTCGGCACCGTGCTTGAGAACGTGGTGATCGATCCCGTAACGCGCGAGCTCGATTTCGATGACGCATCGCTGGCCGAGAACAGCCGCGGTTCCTATCCGATCGACTTCATTCCCAACACGAGCGAGAAGAACCTCGGCCCGGTTCCGTCGAACATCATTTTCCTGACGGCCGACGCCTATGGCGTGCTGCCGCCGATCGCGCGTCTCTCTCCGGAACAGGCGATGTATCACTTCCTGTCCGGCTACACCGCGCGCGTCGCGGGTACCGAGATCGGCGTGACCGAGCCCGAAGCCACGTTTTCGACCTGCTTCGGCGCACCGTTCATGCCGCGCCATCCGTCGATCTATGGCAACCTGCTCAAGTCGCGGATTGCCAAGGGCGGCGTGAAGTGCTGGCTGGTCAACACCGGCTGGTCGGGCGGCAAGGCGACCATGCCGGGAATCAAGCGGATGCCGATCAAGGCGACCCGCGCGTTGCTCAACGCGGCGCTCGATGGCACGCTGAACCACGGCGAGTTCCGCGAAGATCCGTATTTCGGTTTCGAAGTCCCGGTCGCGGTGGCGGGTGTGGACAGCAAGCTGCTTGATCCGCGCGACGCCTGGGCCGATCCGGCCGACTACGAAAAGACTGCGCAAGCCCTGGCGCGCCAGTTCGTCGAGAACTTCGCGCAATTCGAAGACCACGTTGACGAAGGCGTTCGTCAGGCCGCTCCGATGGCCGTCGTCGCCTGATTGGCTGCGGCACAGCTCCGGGGCCGTTACGCGAAACCCGGAGTAGCCCGTGACCAGCCTGCCAATAAGAGTGTTTCCCTCCGCTGCGGCTGTGCGCCGCATCGGACTGGGCTTGCTCGATTGCACCCTGCCGCGTGCCCAATGGACGCATGAGGCGCATCTTGCAGCGTGTCTGTGGCTGCTCACCGAACGCCCTGACATGGTGCCCGAGCGCAATCTGCCGGACATCATCCGCCGCTACAACGTCAGTGCGGGCGACATTAATGACGATACGCAGGGCTATCATGAAACTTTGACGCAGCTCTATATTCGCGGCGTGCGCGGTTTTCTGGAAGTCTGCGGGCCATCCGCGCTGGCCGAGCGTGCGAACTTGCTGTTGACCAGCGAAATCGCTCCGCGTGATTGGCCGCTGTGGTTCTATACCCGCGAGTGCCTGTTCTCGGCGGCGGCGCGGCGCAACTGGATGGAGCCGGATCGCGCGGCGCTGTCTTGAAACTGTAACCGACATTTTACTTGCCTTGCCGACCGTCTGCGCTGAAACTTCGCGCGATCAAGGCAACCAAGGACGGAATCGCGATGAGCATGTTGGACAGCATCCTGAGCCAGGTGACGCAGAACGTCGATGTGGCCAATCTGGCAACCAAAGTCGGGCTTGATCCGGCCACTGCCGAAAAGGCTATCGCCGCGCTTGGCGCCGCTCACCAGCAGCCGGGCGACACGGTCGAAACCGCCGCCGCGAAGACCGGGCTCGATTCCGGCATCCTCAGCCAGATTGTCGGCCATATCGGGGGTGAAGGTTCGCTGGGCCAGTTCGCCAGCCTTCTGCAGGGCCATCCGCAAGCGGCCAGCCTGCTCGGTATGCTGGACCGGGACGGTGACGGTAATCCCGTCAACGATATCCTGGGCATGCCAAGGGGCTGTTCGGGAAATCCTGAGCGCGTTTTCCGGCGCCTCGGCGGCCGTCAGGCTTGCAGACACGAAGCAGGCACGAAAAGGGGAAGCAGTGGTCTGATCATTGCCTCCGCTTTTCGTTGCATGGCTGCGACGTAAAGGGCTGGCGGAGTCAACATTTTGCATCGCCGGCGATGGTCCGCTAGGAAGCCGTGATGCTTGAAACCGCGCTCTCGCTCAGCATATTGATGATCTTCGCGCTGCCGGTCGGCGCTTACGTCTTGTGGCGGCGCGGCGGTTCACGGCGGCAGGTTGCGCTGATGCTGGTGCTGGCGGCGGTGATGGCGGCCAATGTCGTGATCTGGCTGCTGCCGACCAGCGATGGCTCGACCTTGGCGCAAGCCCAGCCCGAGTGAACCAGGCCCGGGCCAATACGGGCCGCCAGCCGTGTGGCCCGCAGCGCGTATTGGCCCGGTTCAGGCTTTCTGGATCAACGGATCTGACATTCCGGCGAGAGGCGGAAGTCGAGATATTTATCCACCGACAGCATCATGTCGTCGAGTTCGTGCTCGAAGAAGTGGTTGGCACGCGGAATCTCGTCGTGATGGATGGTGATGTGTTTCTGGGTGCGCAGCTTGTCGACCAGCTTCTGCACCGAGTTGGGCGTTACCACCGTATCGGCCGCGCCCTGCACGATGATGCCCGAGGCGGGGCACGGGGCCAGGAACGAGAAATCATACATGTTGGCCGGCGGGGCGACCGAGATGAAGCCGCGGATTTCCGGCCGGCGCATCAACAGTTGCATGCCGATGAGGGCGCCGAACGAATAGCCGCCGATCCACGTGGTCGATGCTTCCGGATGGATGGACTGCACCCAGTCAAGCGCGGCGGCGGCGTCGGAGAGTTCGCCGATGCCGTTGTCGAAGCTGCCCTGGCTGCGGCCCACGCCGCGGAAGTTGAAGCGCAAGGTGGCAAAGCCGCGGTTCACGAAGGTCCGGTAAAGCGACATCGTGATCCGGTCGTTCATGGTGCCGCCCGCCTGCGGGTGCGGATGCAGGATCATCGCGACCGGCGCGCGCGGACGGGCCGCCGGCTGGAAGCGGCCTTCAAGACGGCCTTCGGGACCGGGGAAAATAACGGCTGGCATTGTCTGGTTTTACCTGCTCGGGTTGTAGCCCCGGTCGCGGCGTCCTGCTGTTCAGGGAGCCGGATCGCATGGGGCTGTGAATAAGAAGAGAGCGCTATATAGAATTCGCTCGCCCGAAAGCAATGTTTTGACCCAAATGACCGCGACCCCGCCCCAGGCGCAGATCTATCTCGACCATGCCGCGACGACTCCGTTGCTCGGCACCGCGCGCGCAGCCTTGCTCGAAGGGTTCGCGGCCTGGGCCAACCCATCGAGTCCGCACCGCACCGGCCGCGCCGCGCGCGCGCTGCTGGAGGAGGCGCGGGCGCGGATAAAGGCGGCGCTCGGCTGGACCGGGGAAGTGATCTTCACCTCCGGCGCGAGCGAGGCGCTGGCGCTCGCCATCGCTTGCAGCAAGGTTCCCCTGGCGGCAGTCGCGGCGGCCGAGCATGAGGCTGTTCTGCGCCCGGCCGGCAGGGCGGCGCGGCTGCCGCTCAATCCCTTGGGTGAGGTCGATCCAGACGATGCGGCGCTGCCCGGCCTGGTCGCGGTTCAGCAGGTCAACAACGAAACCGGGGTGATCCAGCCACTGGCTGCGATAGCGGCGGCGGTGCGCGGCGCGGGCGGTGTGCTGCTGGCCGATTGCGCGCAAGGTGCGGGCAAGCTCGCCTTGCCGGACGCCGATCTGATCGCGCTGTCCGCCCACAAGTTTGGCGGACCGATCGGGATCGGCGCCTTGCTGGTGCGCGACTGGGCGCTGCTCGAACCAACCGGCGGGCAGGAGCGCGGCTATCGCGGGGGGACGGAAAACCTGCCCGGCGCGCTCGCCATGGCCGCAGCGCTGGAAACCGGGGCCGACTGGCTCGCCGCTGCGGCACGGCTGCGCGCAAACCTCGAAGCCGCGCTGGTCGCGGCCGGCGGCGAAGTGATCGGCGGTGGCTCCTCGCGTCTCGCCACCATCGGCGCGTATCGCATGCCGGGCATCTCGGCCGCCGCGCAACTGATCCGCTTCGACGGGCAGGGCATCGCGGTCTCGGCCGGCAGCGCCTGCTCGTCCGGCAGCCTCAAGACCAGTCATGTGCTGGGCGCGATGGGGCTCGATGGCAAGGCAGCCAGTGAAGTGATCCGCGTCTCGCTGGGCCGCGAGACCACAGGGGCGGAGATCGATCGTTTCATCGCGGCGTGGACGGCGATGGCGATGAAGGCATGATCTATCTCGATTATCAAGCCACCACCCCGCTCGCGCCCGAGGCGCGCGAGGCCATGATGCCATGGCTGTCCGGACCGGAAGCGCCGGGATTTGCCAATCCGCACAGTCCGCACCGGTTTGGCCGCGCCGCCGCCGCTGCGGTCGAAGTGGCGCGCGATCAGGTCGCGGCGCTGTTGCCCGCCGGCGGACGGGTGATCTTTACCAGCGGCGCGACCGAGGCGCTCAACCTTGCGATCATCGGCTCCGGGGCCAGGCGGCTGGCCGTCTCGGGCATTGAACACGCGGCGGTGCTGGATACCGCGCGGTTCGTCGATCCGGGGCTGGCGATCCTGCCGGTCGGCCATGACGGACTGGTCGATCCCGAGGTGGAATGGCCGGACCGCACGGATCTGGTCGCGGTGATGCAGGTCAACAACGAGATCGGCACGGTGCAGCCGGTGGACCGCCTAGGCGCACGGGCCCGGGCGGCGGGCGCGCTGTTCGTTTGCGATGCGGTTCAGGGCGCGGGCAAGCTCGCCCCGCCGCAGCAGGCCGACCTGATCGCGCTGTCCGCCCACAAGCTCCATGGCCCCAAGGGCATCGGCGCGTTGTGGGTGCGCGACGGCGTGGCCCTTGCGCCGCTGCTGCACGGTGGCGGACAGGAGGGGGGTCTGCGCTCGGGTACCTTGAGTCCCGCGCTATGCGCCGGATTCGGCGCCGCGGCGGCCCTGGCAAACGCGCGGATGGCCGAAGATTCCGCCCACGTCGAAGGCTTGTGGCAGGCGGCGCGTGTAACGCTGGCCGGCTTCACGCTTAACGGCAGCGCCGCCGCGCGATGGCACGGCAACCTCAATCTCGCCCGGGAGGGTCTTGATGTTGTCCGATTAATGTCGGATTTGCGTGATATTGCCTTTTCTGCCGGGTCAGCCTGTGCGAGTGGTTCGGGCAGGCCAAGCCATGTGTTGCGCGCCATCGGCCGTTCGGATCGCGAGGCGCGGTCGGCGCTCAGGCTCGGCTTCGGGCGATACACGACCCCGGCGGAGTTGCGTGAAGCCGCGGAACGGATTGTCGCTGCGGCAGCGGCGCAGGAATAGACGAGGGCAAGCTTGAAGCATCAGGAGAACGCACGGCAATGATAACGGTCTGCTTCATCACCAAGAAGGGCGAGAGGGTTACGGCGCAAGCGCAGCCGGGCGCGCGCCTGCTGGAGGTGGGGCAGGCTGCGGGCATGTCGCTGGAAGGGACGTGCGAAGGGCAGATGGCCTGCTCCACGTGCCATGTGATCGTCGCCGAGTAATGGTTCGACAAGCTTGAGGCCGCCTCCGAGGACGAGGAGGACATGCTCGATCTTGCCGCCGGTGTCGGCCGCACCAGCCGCCTGTCGTGCCAGATCGAACTGACCGAAGCGCTCGATGGCCTTGAAGTGAGCATTCCGGTCGAGGCGCGGGACATGCAGCGCTGGTAAACCTGCGGTTGAACCCGGGCGCGCCGCCGAAATGAACCGGGGATCACGCCGGATTGCGGAATTCCTTTCGGGTCGGCGCATTGCTAGGGCTGCCAGCCATGCCGACCACGATTGACAGCGAACCTGATCCTTTTGATGCGATCGTCGATGCGCCGTTCGATTCCGCGTTGTCCGAACGCTATCTCGTCTATGCCCTCTCGACGATCACCGCGCGCTCGCTACCGGATTTGCGCGACGGGCTGAAGCCGGTCCACCGCCGCCTGCTCTGGGCGATGCGGCAATTGAAGCTCGACCCGACCGGCGGCTACAAGAAGTCGGCCCGGGTCGTCGGCGACGTGATCGGCAAATATCACCCGCATGGCGACCAGTCGGTCTACGATGCAATGGTTCGCCTCGCGCAGGATTTTTCGCTGCGTTATCCGCTGGTCGATGGGCAGGGGAATTTCGGGAATATCGATGGCGATAACGCCGCCGCCTACCGTTACACCGAAGCGCGCCTGACCAAGACCGCGATCCGCCTTATGGCCGGGCTTGAGGAAGGCACGGTCGATTTTCACCCGACCTACAATGGCGAGGAGGAAGAGCCCGAGATCTTCCCGGGCCTGTTTCCCAATCTGCTCGCCAATGGCTCCAGCGGCATCGCGGTCGGCATGGCGACCAACATCCCCAGCCACAATGTCGCCGAGATCGTCGATGCTACGCTGCTGCTGATCGACAATCCCCACGCCGAACACGCCGAACTGATGGAGGTGTTCCACGGGCCGGACTTCCCGACTGGCGGGATCGTGGTCGATAGCGCGGCGGCGATTTCCGCCGCTTACGAAACCGGCCGCGGTCCGATCCGCGTGCGCGGCCGCTTCTCCACCGGGCGTGACGAAACCGGAGCCTGGGAAGAGACAGGCATCGAGAAGCTCGGCGGCGGGCAATGGCAGCTCGTCATTTCCGAAATTCCCTACCTGCTGCCCAAGGGCAAGCTGATCGAGCAGGTCGCGCAACTGATCGCTGCCCGCAAACTGCCGATTCTGGAGGATATCCGCGACGAATCCGATGAGCAGATCCGCATCGTGCTGGTGCCCAAGAGTCGCAATGTCGATCCCGAACTGCTCAAGGAATCGCTCTACAAGCTGACCGACCTGGAAAGCCGCTTCGGGCTGAACCTCAATGTGCTCGATGCGCACCGCACGCCCGGCGTGTTGGGGCTGAAACTGCTGCTCCAGGAATGGATCATCAGCCAGATCGATATCCTGATCCGCCGCAGTCGCCACCGCCTCGAAAAGATCGCCGCGCGGCTGGAACTCGTCGGCGGCTACATCATCGCCTACCTCAACCTGGACCGGATCATCGAGATCATCCGCACCGAGGACGAGCCCAAGCCGGTGATGATGGCCGAGTTCGAACTGACCGACCGGCAGGCCGAGGCGATCCTCAACATGCGGTTGCGCTCCTTGCGCAAGCTTGAGGAAATGGAACTGCGCAAGGAGCGCGAGGACTTGTTGGCCGAGCAGGACGAGCTGCAGAAACTGCTCGACAGTCCGGCCCGCCAGCGCACCCGCCTCAAGCGCGATCTTGCCGCGCTGCGCAAGGACTATGCCGAGGATACGCCGCTGGGCCGGCGCCGCACCACGATTGCCGAAGCCGCGCCGACGCGTGAATTCTCGCTGGATGCGATGATCGAAAAGGAGCCGGTCACGGTGATCCTGTCCGCGCGCGGCTGGATTCGCGGCGCCCGGGGGCACGAGCCGCTCGACCGCGATTTCAAGTTCAAGGAAGGCGATGGCCCCGCCTTCGCATTTCATGCCCAGACTACGGACAAGCTTCTAATCGCTTGTGACAACGGCCGATTTTATACGTTAGGTGCCGACAAGCTGCCCTCGGCGCGCGGGTTTGGCGAGCCGATCCGGACCATGGTCGATATCGATGCCGATGCGCAGATCGTCGCCTTCCTCGCCTGCAAGCCCGAGGGCCAGTTGCTGCTCGCCTCCAATATCGGGCGCGGCTTTGTGGCCGAGGCCGACGAACTGCTCGCCGAAACCCGCAAGGGGCGCGCCGTGATGACCACCAAGCCCGGCGTGAAACTTGCGGTGGTGCGCGAAATACCGTCCGAACACGATCATGTCGCGGTGGTGGGCGAAAACCGCAAACTGGTCATCTTCAGCCTGGCGGAAATGCCGGTAATGGCCAAGGGGCAGGGCGTTGCCCTCCAGCGCTACCGTGATGGCGGGATGGCCGATGCGACCACGCTCCGGCTGGAGGATGGCCTGAGCTGGAAGATGGGCGGCGAATCCGGGCGGACTCGGACCGAAAGCGATATGCGACTGTGGAAGGTTGCCCGTGGCGCGGCCGGCAGGATGCCGCCTAACGGCTTCCCGCGCGATAACAGGTTTTGATCGCAAGTCACTGTTTCAAAAGCACTGGTGAGTACTATGAACTCAGGACTTGCTCCAGGAGTTCGCGGGTGCGTGCTGCGTTCGGGAAGCCCTCGGCGATCCAGCGTTCTTCAACCGCATTCAGAATGCGGGTGACCTCGGGTCCGGCGGCAATGCCGCGCGCGACCACGTCGCCGCCCTTGAGCGGCAGGCGCGGCGCATCCCATCCGGTCAGCGGCGCTACACTCTCGCCCGCCAGCACCAGCCGGTCGATCGCCTCCTCGCGGCCGAGCCGATAGGCCAGCACGCGCGGATCGCCGGGCTCGCCTGCCCGCGCGGCTGCACTGACGAGGCGCTTGCGCCGGGCGGTCGAAAGCCGCAGCCGTGCCGCCACCTGATCGGCCATGCGCGGATCGTCCGGGAGCAGCGCGGCAAGGCGCCGCAGCGGGTCTGGCGCGACAGCTTCACGGGACTCGGCCGCGACCAGCGCGGGAAGGGCGGAAGGGTTTGCTTCGGGCAGGATCACCGCCAGCACGCCCAATGCGGTCATATGGGCGATGGTGGGGGCAGGGTCGGGCAGGGCCAGCAGGTTGAGCAGCTCCATCGCAACCCGCTCGCGCGATAGCTGGCTGAGCGTTCCGGCCAGTTCGCCGCAAGATTTCTCGGCATCACTATCAAATGGTTGTGACCCAAACCTTGCCAGAAATCTGAAGTACCGCATGATCCGCAAGTGATCCTCGCGGATGCGCTGGCGGGCATCGCCGATGAACCGGACGCGCCGCGCGGCGAGATCGGCCCGGCCGCCGAACCAGTCAAAGATTTCGCCGCTGGCCGGGTCCGCATAGAGCGCATTGATCGTGAAATCGCGCCGCGCCGCATCTTCGCGCCAGTCGCTCGCAAAGGCCACCGTTGCGCGCCTGCCGTCGGTCGAGACGTCATGTCGCAAGGTCGTGATTTCAACCGGACCGCCGGGCAGCACGGCGGTTATGGTGCCATGCTCGATCCCGGTCGGCACCGACCTGATCCCGGCCGGTTCCAGCCGCGCGATGACATCGTGCGGGGGCAGCGGTGTTGCAATGTCTACGTCCTTGACCGGCAGCCCGGCCAAAGTGTCGCGCACCGCGCCGCCGACGTAGCGGGCGTTGCCGTTGCCCAGCGCCGCCACCAGCGCGGCGAGGTCGGCGCGGGAGGTCCAGTCGGCGGCGGGGAGCCGGTCGGTCATGCCCGCCAGCCGAGCCGGCGCGAGAGATTGACGATCAGTCCGGCGGTCACGCCCCAGATACGATGCTGCTCCCACTGGATATCCCAATAAGTTGTGGGCTGACCTTCATACTCATAGGGAACTTCGCGCTGGTTCGCCGGGTCCAGCACGAAATCGAGCGGGGCCTCGAACCACTGGGCGACTTCGCCGGGATTGGGGTCCAGTTCCAGATCGGGCGGGATGATGCCGATCACCGGGGTAATCTCGAAGCCCGAGCCGGTGAAGTAGATGTCGCTCTCGCCGATCAGACGAACATCGTCCGGGTGGATGCCCAGTTCCTCGTGCGCCTCGCGCAAGGCCGCTTCGACGGGGGATTCGCCCGGATCGATCTTGCCGCCGGGGAACGCGACCTGCCCGGGATGGGCGCGCATGTTGGACGGGCGATGGATCAGCAGGACGCCGGGACGATCGCGCTCGGTGACGGCGGCGAGGACGGCGGCGGGGCGAAATTTCTGGTTGCCGACCAGGGCGCGGCCATCGTGGTGGAGGGCGAGATCGTCGCGCGCGTGGCCCTTGCGGTGGAGTTCCGCGAGCAGGGCGAACAGCGAGCTCATGCCGGAATCAGCGAGAAGCGCGCGCCTTGACTGACCACCGACCAATCATCATGTTCCAGCGCTATTTCCGCAAGTTGGGCATAAGTACTGCGATTGAGTCGAGCTTCGCAGCCGTTGCGGACGGCGAGGTAGAGCGCCGGGACGTCGGGATCGCCGGCGGCCCGCAGCGGATGGTCCGGGCCGGCGATCACGATATCGTCGGTGTTGAGCCGGAAGGCGAGAGCATCGTCCTTGCGGACCACGTCGATCGCGATGAAGGCGGCGTCTTCCACCGCGATTTTCAGCTTCTGGGCCGGAGTGCAAAGCCAGTACAACCCATCTGCATCGCGGGTGATCAGGCTGGCAAAGGCGCGAACCATTGCCGGACGGGTGATCTCGCCGCCCTCGTGGAACCAGCGCCCGTCGGCGCGGATCTCCATGTGGCTCTCGCCGACCTCGGCCGGCGACCATTGCGCCACCGGCGGCAGCTTCCGCGCCGCGACCAGATCGGCGATCTCGGCGAGCGACAGGCCGGCAAGGTCAGGTGGTGGCTCGTAGGGCATCGCCAGAGCGATGCCAGATCAGGTCAGCGCCGCCAAGGCCCCAGCACGCCTTCGCGGGGGAGGACCGCGAGGTTGTCCGCGCGCGCCAGCAGGCGATGCTTCTCGTAGGGGCCGGGCAGTTGCCATCCCGCGGTGGGCGCATTGGTGAAGCCCCAGAACCGGCCATAATATTCCGGATCGCCGATCAGCACTTGCGGCAGCGGGGCTTGCGGATTGAGCGCGGCGAGGCTCGCGGTCATCAGCGCCTGGCCATAACCGACGCGTTGCAGTTCCGGGAGAACCGCGACCGGGCCGACCATGATCATCGGATGGGCGCGCCCTTGCGGGTCGGTGAGCGCGACCGGCCAGCACTGGATCGTGCCGACCAGCATCCCGCTCTCGTCGAGCGCGGCGAAGGACAGCGCGGGCAGCCAGTCCATCCCCTCGCGCACCTTGTAGGCGGTGCGCTTGTGGCGCTCCGGCTCGAACGCGCGGTCGAGCAGCGCTTCGACCAGCGCGGGATCGACGGCATCGAGCGGAATGATGTTGGGACCGGACATAGGCGCGCGCCGATAGGGCTTAAGCACCGGGGGTGCAATGTTTCTCTGGGGGTAGCCTGGCCGCGTGGCTTGCGGGCACGCCCCGGAACGCGGATACCAGACGGGTGAACGAAGCATTCAAGTCTGCGGGCATCCCGGAAGGTGCGAAAGGCCGGGAACGACGCATCGTCATCGGCGTCGACGAGGCCGGGCGCGGACCATTGGCCGGGCCGGTGGTCGCGGGCGCGGTCGTGCTGTGCCAGCCGCGGCCGGCCGGGCTCGACGATTCCAAGAAGCTCAGCCGCCAGGCGCGCGGGCTGCTGGAGGATCGGATCAAGCGGCGCTGCCTGTGGGCAGTGGGCGTGGTCGAGCCGGACGAGATCGACCGGCTCAACATCTTCGGCGCGACCATGCTGGCGATGACGCTGGCCGTTGCGGCGCTGTGCGAGCAGCTTGGTGCCGAGCCGCATGAAGTGCTGGTCGACGGCAATCTCACGCCGCATGGGCGGCGGCCGGAGTGGTGCTGGCCGGCGCGGGCGATTGTCGGCGGGGATGGAAGCGAACCGTGCATCTCGGCCGCGTCGATCATCGCCAAGGAACATCGTGACCGGTTGATGCGCGGCTATGCGCTGGCCCATCCGCACTATGGGTGGGAGCGCAACGCGGGCTATGGCACGCCCGAACATCTGGCGGCGCTGCGCCAGCATGGGCCGACTCCTTTGCATCGGCGCAGCTTCGCCCCGGTCGCGCAACTGGAGCTGTTTTCCTCGTGACCGGATTTACCGCCGCAGATGTGCCCGACCAGTCGGGCCGGACCTTTCTGGTCACCGGCGCCAACACCGGCCTTGGCTTCGAGGTAGCCAAAGTGCTGGCGGCGCGCGGGGGCCGGGTGCTGCTCGGCTGCCGCGATGAGGACAGGGCGCGCGGTGCGATGGCGCGGATCGCGGACGAGGTGCCGGGGGCCGACCTTGCGTTCGTTCCGCTCGATCAGGCCGATCTGGCCAGCGTGGCCGGCGCGGCCGAACGGGTCATGGCCGAGCCCCGGCTCGATGGGCTGATCAACAATGCCGGGGTGATGATGACGCCGCTGTGGCGCACCGCGCAGGGCTTCGAGCTGCAGTTCGGGGTCAATCACCTCGGCACGTTCGCGCTGACCGGGCTGCTGCTGCCCAAGCTGGCCGAAGCCGGCGGCGGGCGCGTGGTGATGACGGCGAGCCTGGCGCACAAGCGCGGCCGGATCGACTGGGACGATCTTGCGGCGACCCGCAAATACGACCGCTATGCCCGCTATAGCCAGAGCAAGCTGGCCAATCTGCTGTTCACGCTGGAACTCGATCGCCGCTTGCGGGCGGCCGGTTCTGCGGTGACGGCCTATGCCTGCCACCCCGGCATTTCCACGACCGAACTGGGGCGTAACCTGCCGGCGCTGGTAAAGCCGCTGTTCCAACTGAGTGGAGGCTTCACCAACCCGCCCGCCGCCGGAGCCTGGCCGGCCTTGCAGGCGGCGACCGATCCGGCCGCGATTCCGGGCGAATATTACGGGCCGCAGGGTCTGTTCGAGATTCGTGGGCCGTCGGGCGCGGCGAAACGCAAGCCATGGGCGCGCGAGGCCGGCGCGGCGCGGCGCTTGTGGGAGATTTCGGCCACGATGACCGGGATCGATCCCGGTCTGGCGCCGGCTTGAACGGCTTGGCGCAATCGGCGCAGCCCGTCCATCGGGAGGCAACTGTGACCTTGCGCCCGCGCCGCATTCACCGCTAGCGCCGCCGCCATGACCGAAACAACCATCATCGACTGGGCGCGGGGCGATCGGCTCGGCATCGATCTTCCCGCGCATCCCGGCGCGCTGCTGGCAGGCGGACCGGCGTTTCTGACGCGGGCGTTGCACGCCAGTGGCGGGCTTTCCCCGGACAACAAGGTTGCCGCGATCACCCACTTCGAGGAGTGGCAGGTTGGCGGCACCGGGGCCAAGGCGATGTTTTCGGTCGCCTACGAGCGCGAGGAACCGGGCCTTTCGCACGACCTGTTCGCCAAGTTCTCGCGCAGCTTCACCGACCGGACGCGCGACCGGGTGCGCTTCCACATGGAACCGGAGGTCAAGCTGGCCAACCTGTCCCGCGCGCCGGATTTTCCGATCGCCGTGCCGAAATGCGTCTATGCCGATTTTCAGCAGGCTTCGGGCACCGGTGTGCTCATCACCGAACGGATTCCATTCGGCCAGGGCGCGGTCGAGCCGCATCATCACAAGTGCATGGACCATCTGCTGCCCGAGCCGATCGAACACTACCGCGCGCTGATCGCCACGCTGGGGCACTTTTCGGGCACGCACAAGTCGGGGCGGCTTGGGCCTTCGGTAGAGCGGGATTTCCCGTTCGACCTCGAACAGCAGATCGTGAACCGCCGTAATCACTATGACGGGCCGCAGCTTGCCGATCGGGCGCGGCGGCTGGCGAACTTCATCGCGCAATATCCGCACCTTGTGCCGCCACACCTTGCCGATCCGGCCTTTCTGGAGGGCTTTTGCGCCGACGCGCCGCTGCTGATCGCGCAGCAAGACGCCATTTCGCGCTTCCTCCTGTCGCGGCCGGAGATGATCGCGCTGTGCCACTGGAATGCCAATATCGACAATGCCTGGTTCTGGCGCGAACCGGACGGGCGCCTGCAATGCGGGCTGATCGACTGGGGCAGCGTTGGACAGATGCACGTTTGCCAGACGATCTGGGGCTCGCTCGGCGGCTCGGAGCCGGACATGCTCGACTGGCATCTGGGCGAGTTGATCGACTTGTTCATCGCCGAATATGCGCGCGCCGGGGGGCCGGCGCTTGACCGGGCCGAACTCGAACAGCACCTCGAACTGTTCGTGATCACGTCGGGCCTGGGCTCGATGATGATCGCACCGCGGGCCATCTTGAGCGAAGTGCCTGATCCCGGCCTGGCGGCCGACCGCTATGACCCGGTGTTCACCGTGAACGAGACGGCGCGGGTGCAACTGAAGATCACGGTCAGTTTCCTGAACATGTGGCATCGCCGTGATCTGGGCCGCCTGCTGCGGCCGGACCGTGCCGGCCCGTGGCGGGCATAAGGACGGGGTAAGATCGCGCCCTAGCTGTCGAACGCCTTGGCCTTCATCCTGCCCATGTAGCCGGCGGCGAATTGCTCGATGCCTTCCGGGCCGTTCGGCAGATCGAATGCCGACCGCGCGGTCTGCATGTCTTCCTTGCTGTTGACCTGCGGATAGGGTTCGGCCGGGACCGGCACGCCGAGGAACTTGCAGAGCGGTTCCCAGCCATCGCGGCTGCGGTGAACCAGCAGGCGTTCCGGCGGGAGGCTGGCGATGACTTCGGCTTCGCGCCGCTTGTACCAATCGACCATGAATTCGCGGTCTGCCACCCGGTCTCCGAAGGCGCTGTGGATCGCGCCGTGCATGAACTCGGCCATCGGACCGGCGGCGAAACCGGCGACGTTTTCGGGCGAGAGGATGGTCTGGTTGACCGAGGCGAACCAGCTTTCGGGATCGCGGGTGGAAAGCACGACCTTGGCATCGGGGTATTTGTCGGCCAGCTCGCGCCACCAGGTGCAGGTGGGCCAGTCAACCGTCGAGGAAAATCCCTGGAAAATCGTGTCCCAATCCGGGTTGCCGCGCACCACCTCGTTCCACAGGGGCAGGTTCCGGCGGGCCGCGCCGAACACTTCGAGCATGTGGTAGCAAGGGCCGAAGCCGATCCGTTCGAGCGCGAGCTTGAGCGATAAGGTGCCGGTGCGGCCAACGCCTGCGCCGATTACCTTGAGGGCCATGTACTGATCTCCCGAATCCGTTTGGCGCAGGAATACCGCATCGGCGGGCGCGGGTTGAGAAAATATTCGCGGGCCGAGTCCGCGCGGCCACACCACTATATGTCGAGTCCTTCGGCGGGATGGGGACTCCATCCCTTGTGGGGGACTCGTTTGGTTCCGCCAGACATGCGGCCGGAATCGCGCGGAATCCTGCCGAGTCGCGACTTGACGCGGGACTCGCGATGACTCACCCTCGGGACGAACCAGCGGGGGCGACGGACGATTATGGCTGAGCAGATGCTCAAGGAACGGACACGCAAGGTCCGCGAACGGGCTCGCGCCGCGGCAAAGGGCGCGGCCGGCACGCGCGAACTCCTGCCGCTCGGGCAGATCCTGAGCGGCGACTGCATCGCGGCGATGCGCACGCTGCCGAGCGCTTCGGTCGATATGGTGTTCGCCGATCCGCCCTATAATCTCCAGCTCGGCGGCGATCTCAACCGCCCCGACGGCAGCCATGTCGATGCGGTGACCGACGAGTGGGACAAGTTTGCCAGTTTCGCCACTTATGACCAGTTCACCCGCGAATGGCTGGCCGAGGCGCGGCGCGTGCTGAAGCCGAACGGTTCGCTGTGGGTGATCGGATCGTATCACAACATCTACCGGGTCGGCGCGATCCTGCAGGATCTCGATTTCTGGATTCTCAACGATATCGTCTGGCGCAAGGCCAATCCGATGCCGAACTTTCGCGGCACCCGCTTCACCAATGCGCACGAAACGCTGATCTGGGCCTCGACCGGCGAAAAGGCGCGCTACACCTTCAATTATCGCGCGATGAAGACGCTCAACGACGAGCTGCAGATGCGCTCGGACTGGGTACTGCCGATCTGCTCCGGGCCGGAGCGGCTCAAGAAGGGTGGGGTCAAGGTCCACCCGACCCAGAAGCCCGAAGCGCTGCTCTACCGGGTGATGCTGGCGACCACCAACAAGGGCGACGTGGTGCTCGATCCGTTTTTCGGGACGGGCACGACCGGCGCGGTGGCGAAGCGGCTGGGCCGCCAATGGATCGGCTGCGAGCGCGATCCGGGCTACCGCGAGGCGGCGCGCGAACGGATCGAACTGGCGCTGCCGCTCGATGAAAGCGCGATCACCACGATGCAGAGCCCGCGCGCCGCGCCCAAGGTGGCGTTCGGCACGCTGGGCGAGACCGGCTGGATCGAGCCCGGCGCAATGCTCAGCGACAAGAAGCGGCGCTTCACCGCGATGGTGCGGGCGGACGGTTCGCTTGAGGCCGGCGCCGAGATCGGCTCGATCCACGGAGTCGGTGCCAAGTTGCAGGGCGCGCCCTCGTGCAACGGCTGGTCGTTCTGGCACATCGAGCATGAAGGGGTGTTCAAGCCGCTCGACGATATCCGCCAGTTGTATCTGCTGGCGACGGAGCCATGAGGCGCGGGCACCTGCGATGACCCGGTTTTACCTGCGTCCGATTGCGCTGGCCGAAAGCCCGCAGAGCGAGGACGGCGAGGCCGTGCGGCTCGCCGGCGGAATGGTGTACGCGAGCCGGTTTGCGCTGATCGGGCGCGACGGCGGCAAGATCGTCTCGCGCGAGCGCTTTGCGGCGCGCGAGCTGGAAGCCGCGCTGCCCGGTCTGCCCGGCGCGGTGGGCGAACAGTGGGACAACTTGCGGAGTGCTCATGCCCCGTTGCAGTTCGGCGGGCGGACCGTGCGGCTCGATCAGCCGCAAGTGCTGGGCATCCTCAACGTGACGCCCGACAGTTTTTCCGACGGCGGCGAGTTTCTGGATAAGCCGGATGTCGCCCAGGCCCATGCCGCGGCCATGCTGGAGGCAGGCGCGGCGATCATCGATATCGGCGGGGAATCGACCCGTCCCGGCGCTCCGGGCGTATGGGAGGGGGACGAGCTGAAGCGCGTGATCCCCGTGGTCGAGCGGCTGGCCGCAATGGGCGCGGCGATCAGCGTCGATACGCGGCGGCCGGCGGTGATGGAAGCCGCGCTGGCAGCCGGCGCACACTTGCTGAACGACGTTTCGGCTCTGCGCCACGATCCGCGCAGCCTGGCGTTTGCCGCTGCTTCCGGCGCGCCGGTGGTGCTGATGCACGCGCCCGGCGAGGGCGAGAACCTGCACGGCGGCGGCACTTACGGCGATGTGGTGCTGGACGTGTTCGACTGGCTGGCGGCGCGCCGCGACGCGGCGATCGAGGCGGGAATTGGGCGGGACCGGATCGTGCTCGATCCCGGGCTCGGCTTCGGCAAGTCGCTCGCCGACAACCTTGCGCTGATCAATGCGCTGCCGCTGTTCCATGCGCTCGGCTGCCCGCTGCTGATCGGCGCCAGCCGCAAGCGGATGATCGGCGCGCTTTCGAACGAGGCGCCCGCCGACCAGCGGCTGGCCGGTTCGCTGGCGCTGGCGCTCAAGTCGCTGGATGCGGGGGTGCAACTGCTGCGGGTCCATGACGTGCCGGAAACCGTTCAGGCGCTGCGCGTCTGGCGGGGCCTGCGCGATGCGGCACTGACGGACTTCGCGCAATTGCCGCGCTGAAGGCATTGCGGTCCCGGTTGCGCAGCTCAGGCCGCGCTGTCGATCCCGAGATCGGAAAGCTTGCGATAGAGCGTGGAGCGGCCGATCCCGAGGCGGCGGGCAACTTCGGTCATGCGGCCGCGATAGTGGCCGATGGCGAGGCGGATCACATCGGATTCGATTTCTTCGAGCGGGCGCAGGTTTCCGTCCGGCGTATAGAGCAGAACCCCGGGCGAGCCATGGTCCGACCCGGTGTGCGAGGCCAGCAGATCCGAACCGAGCAGGTTGGAAAGCTGCGGAAAATCGTCGGCGGTGAGCGCGTCGCCATCGCAGAATACCGCGGCGCGGAACAGCACGGCCTGCAATTGGCGGACATTGCCCGGCCAATCATAGGCTGACAGCAGGGCCAGTGCGCTGTCGGTGATGCCAAGCGGGCGCAACCCCGGTTGCTCGCCGATCCGGGCGAGGAAATGACGGGCGAGCGCCGCGATATCGCCCGCGCGTTCGCGCAGCGGTGGCAGCATGACGGTGATCGGAGCCAGCGCGGCAAAGAGGTCGGGCAGGAAGTGTCCGGCGGCGACAAGATCGCGCAGCGGCAGGTTGCTGGCGGCGATCAGCCGTACATCGACCTTGAAGGAATGGCGCGCACCGACCGGCCGCACGTCGCTGCGGGCGATCGATTCGAGCAGGCGAAGCTGGACCTGGTCGGGCAGGCGATCGATCTCGTCGAGCACCAGCGTGCCGCCGTCGCAATGCTGGAGCGCGCCGATCTGGCGATCGAACGCGCCGGGGAACGCGCCTTTTTCATGGCCGAACAGCATTGATTCGATCGAATTCGCAGGGACGCCGCCAATATTGACGATGCGCAAGGTGTGGCGCGCGCGCGGGCTGGCGGCATGCATCGCGCGGACCAGCATTTCCTTGCCGGTGCCGCTTTCGCCCTCGATCAGCACCGGGCCATGGCCCCGCGCGGCCTTGGCCGCCACGGCAAGCGCCGCGCGGAAGGTGGGCGCCGAACCGGTCATGGAATCGAAATCGAGCACGCCCGACATCTTTTCCGTCAGCGGGGCAAGCTCGTCCTGCGGGCTTTCCCGCGTTGTCGCGGCGCGCAGGGCCTGCATCAGCCGTTCCGGCGCGACCGGCTTGATCAGGTAGTCGCTGGCACCGGCCCGCATCGCCTCGACCGCGAGCAGCGGCGAGGCGCTGGTCGTCAGCATCAGGATCGGCAGGGCGGGGCGGCGGTTCTTCAGTTCGGCGATCAGCGCGCAGGCATCGTCGCCCGGCACCCACTGATCCAGAATGATCGCGGACAGCGCCATGCCCTGCCGCGTTCCCAGCGTGGCGATCGCGGTTTCGGAATCACGCACCACCAGCGTTCGCCAGCCTTCGCGCGCCGCAAGTGCCGAGATCAGGCGGCACTGGGCCGGCTCATCGTCGATCAGCATCAGCAATCGTTGTTCGAGCTCGGACATTTTCGCGTTTGCAACCCCCTCGGAGTGGACCCGCAATAAAGCGAGAGGGTAAAAAGGCGCTTAAGACTGTTTATCGGCGCGGGTTCGGCCAACTGGGCGCTTGAGTGCTGCAGCGCGGCGGGATAGAGCGCGAGGTTATCAACCGCCCGGCCGGGCAAGATACTGGCGGGCATAGCTACGGGAACTGGCAAGATGGCTTCGGGCAACGACATGAAGGCGGCGAACGAGACTTACGGCAGCTTCATCACGGCGGTCAAAGTGAGCACGCCGCTGATCGCGCTGATCACGGCGGCCGTCGTTTTCATCATCAGCCGCTGAATTCCGCGTGGGGGGGCCGTTGCGGATCGCCATAGTTCGGGAACGTGCGCCCGGTGAAACCCGGGTGGCGGCAACGCCCGAAACGGTTCGCAAGTTCATCGCGCTGGGCGCGAGCGTCGCGGTCGAACCCGGGGCGGGTGAAGCTGCTTCCATCGCGGATGCGGACTATGTCGCGGCCGGGGCGGAAGTTTCGGCTGCGGCCGTGCAGGGCGCGGGGATCGTGCTGGGCGTGCAGGGGCCGGACCCGGCCGCGCTGGCGGGCACTGCGCCCGGCGCGTGGGTCGTCGCCTCGCTCGATCCGTTCGGGCAGCGCGGGCGCGTCGATGCCTATGCGGCGGCGGGGCTGGAAGCGCTGGCGATGGAATTCATGCCGCGCATCACCCGCGCGCAGTCGATGGATATCCTCTCCTCGCAGTCGAACCTGTCGGGCTACAAGGCGGTGATCGAGGCGGCCAACCTCTATGGCCGCGCCTTCCCGATGATGATGACCGCTGCCGGGACGATCACGGCGGCACGGTGCTTCGTGATGGGCGTTGGCGTGGCAGGCCTGCAGGCAATCGCCACCGCGCGGCGTCTGGGGGCGCAAGTGAGCGCGACCGATGTGCGCTCCGCCACGAAAGAACAGATCCTGTCGCTCGGCGCCAAGCCGATCTTCGTCGAAAACGTCGCGGGGATCGAGGGCGAGGGCGCCGGCGGTTATGCGACCGAAATGTCCGAAGAATACCAGAAGGCGCAGGCCGAACTGGTTTCCGCGCACATCGCGAAACAGGACATTGTGATCACCACGGCGCTGATTCCGGGCCGCGCCGCGCCGCGCCTCGTCACCGACGCGCAGATCGCGACGATGAAACCGGGCAGCGTGATTTTCGACCTGGCGGCGGCGCAAGGCGGCAATGTCGAAGGCTCTGTGCCGGATCAGGTGACCGAGCGGCACGGGGTGAAGATCCTGGGCTTTGCCAACACCCCCGCGCGCTTGCCGGCCGATGCCTCGGCGCTGTTCGCCCGCAACCTCTACAACTTTCTCTCGGCATTCTGGGACAAGGAACAGGGCAAGCCTGTGCTCGATGCGGAAATCGGCGACGCGATCCGGCTTACGCAGGGCGGGAAGGTTGTCAGTGAGAGGCTACGCGGTTGATGGCGGCCGCTGCGCTTCTGCTGCTGGGTGGGACCGTGTTCAATGATTCCAGGCCGAATCCCGCCGAAATCGCAGGGCGCTGGTCGGTAGATTTACGGCTCGAACAAGCGGATCGGCCCTATCATCAGCTCATGCAGTTGACCGTTGCCGAGGATGGTGCGGTGACCGGCGAATTCGGCAACAGCCCGATTCTGGCCGGCCGCACCGGCCGCGGGCAGGGACGGGATTGCGTTGCCTTCCGCACAGCGGACAGCGGCGGCGCCAATTTTAGCTCGGCTTGCATAGTTGCGGGCCGGATGGTTGGGCAAACCTGGTCGGAGGCGCGCAATTTCGTGCTGCCGTGGACTGCGGAGCGACGGTAATGGACTTCATTTCGATCCTTTCGATCTTCGTCATGGCCTGCTTCGTGGGCTATTATGTCGTCTGGTCCGTCACCCCGGCACTGCACACGCCGCTGATGGCGGTGACCAACGCGATCTCCTCGGTGATCATCGTCGGCGCGCTGGTCGCGGCGGCGGGCCGCTCGGATACGGGCATACACGCACTGGCTTCGAGCTGGCTGGGGCTGGCGGCGGTAACGATGGCCTCGATCAATATTTTCGGCGGGTTCGCGGTGACCGCGCGGATGCTGGCGATGTACAAGAAGAAGCAAAAGGGCTGATCGACATGGAACACGTCGTCCTGCCCGCCTGGGCGCTGCTGGCCTATCTGGCCGCCGGCGTCCTGTTTATCCTCGCGCTGCGCGGGCTGAGTTCGCCGGCCACGTCACGCCGGGGCAATCGTTATGGCATGATCGGCATGGCCATGGCCGTTGCCACCACGATGGCAACCCAGGCGCCGATACCGCCGGGCCACTGGTGGCCGCGCCCGAGCCCCGAAGATCTCGTCATCCTGGCCAAGATCCTGATCGCGATCGGGCTTGGCGCGGTGATCGGGATAACCACGGCGCGCAAGATCCAGATGACCGCGATGCCGCAACTGGTCGCGGCGTTTCACAGTCTGGTCGGGCTGGCGGCGGTGCTGGTCGGGCTGGCCGCCTATCTCAATCCGGCGGTGTTCGGGATTCTGCTGCCGTCCGGCGCGATCAGTCCCGACAGCCGGATCGAGCTTGGGCTTGGAATCGCGATCGGCGCGATCACCTTTTCCGGCTCGGTGATCGCCTTCGCCAAGCTCAACGGCAACATGAGCGGGGCGCCGATCATGCTGCCCGCGCGCCATGTGATCAACCTGGGCACGCTGGTGGCGATCCTGGGGCTGGTCGCGTGGTTCACCCAGGATGAAAGTTTGTGGGTGATCGCCGCGATTACCGTGCTCTCGTTCGCGATCGGATTCCTGCTGATCATTCCGATCGGCGGCGCGGACATGCCGGTGGTCGTCTCGATGCTCAATTCCTATTCGGGCTGGGCGGCGGCGGCGATGGGCTTCACGCTCCACAATACCGCGATGATCATCACCGGGGCGCTGGTCGGCTCGTCGGGCGCGATCCTCTCCTACATCATGTGCAAGGCGATGAACCGCTCGTTCCTCTCGGTCATCGCCGGGGGATTCGGTACCGACGCGGGCGCGGCGGGCGGCGAGGCGCGCGAACAGCGCCCGTGGAAGCGCGGATCGGCCGAGGATGCCGCGTTCCTGCTCAAGGAAGCCGAGAACGTCATCATCATTCCGGGCTACGGCATGGCGGTGGCGCAGGCCCAGCACGTGCTGCGCGAGATGGGTGACCTGCTCCGCAAGGAAGGCGTGGGCGTCAAATATGCGATCCACCCGGTCGCGGGGCGGATGCCCGGCCACATGAACGTGCTGCTGGCCGAGGCCAACGTGCCCTATGACGACGTTTTCGAACTGGAAGACATCCAGGGCGAATTCGCTCAGTGCGACGTGGCCTCATCATCGGCGCGAACGACGTGGTGAACCCCTCCGCCAAGACCGACAAGTCCTCGCCGATCTACGGGATGCCGGTGTTCGACGTGGAGAAGGCCAAGACCATCATGTTCATCAAGCGCTCGATGGGCGGGGTCGGTTATGCCGGGGTCGACAACGACGTGTTCTACATGGACCAGACAATGATGCTGCTCGCCGACGCGAAGAAGATGGTCGAGGATATCGTGAAGGCGCTCCAGCATTGATCAGGCCAGCATTGATCAGGCAGGTTGCCGTTGCGCTGATCCTGCCGCTGGCGCTGACTGGCTGCGCGCAGGCGATCGCCGAAAGCCAGGTCCGCACGGCACTGGTCGAGGCGGGACTGCCCGAGGCGACTTCGGCCTGCATGGCCAGGCGGATGACGGATCGACTGACCATCTCCCAGCTTCGCAAGCTCAAGGCGTTGCAGGGGGCGAAGCGCACGATCCCGGACTATGTCGATGCGGTGCGCCGGGTCGGCGATCCGCAAGTCTTCGAGGTTACCGCCAGTTCCGCGGCGCTCTGCGCGACGGGTTTCGGCTGAACGAGGCAGCGCTGGACCTCGCAGCCGCGTTTTCCTAAGGCCGCGCATTGACGGAACACGTCCGGGGAGATTCAACCTTGCGCAAGCTGGGCCTTATCGGCGGCATGAGCTGGCTGTCGACACGCACCTATTACGAGCACATCAACAGTCTGGTGCAGGCGAAGGCCGGCCGGCGGGCCAGCGCGCCGTTGCTGATCGAAAGCCTCGATTTCTCCCAATTGCAGCAGTTGCAGAGCGCCGGGGAATGGCAGCGCGCCGCCAGGGTGCTGGCGGACAGCGCGCGGCGGCTGGAGGCGATGGGCGCCGGCGCGCTGTTGATCGGCGCGAATTCGATGCACAAGGTTTATGACGAGGTCGCCGCGGCGGTCTCGGTCCCGGTGCTCCACATCGCCGAATGCGTCGGTGCTCGCATGGCGCGCGACGGGGTGACGAAGGCGGGGCTGCTCGGCACACGCAACGTAATGCTCGAAGGCTTCTATCGGCAGAAGCTGATCGCGCGCGATATCGAACTGTTGCCGCCGCAAATGAAGTTCGTCGAGACGCTGGACCAGGTCATTTACGGGGAACTGATGCAGGGCAAGGCCACGCGCCACGCCCAGCGCGAGCTGAAGTCGATGATTGTCGAACTCCAGCGCGACGGCGCGCAGGCGATCGTGCTCGGCTGCACCGAGCTGGAAATGGTCGTCGATATCGATGCCAATGTCCTGCCGATTTACGACTGCACCCGGATTCATGCCGAGGCTGCGGTCGAATGGATTCTGGGCGCCGAGTGACCGAACTCCCGGTAATGCCCCGCGCGCCCTTTGCTTCCGATCCGGCGCGCAGCCGGGGGCGCGAGTTTGCGGCCGACGATACGGTAACGCGCGGCCCGCGCGGCCCCTATCAGCGCGACCGCGACCGGATCATTCACTCGATCGCGTTTCGCCGGCTGCGCCACAAGACGCAGGTCTTCATTGCGCCCGATGGCGATCATTACCGGGTGCGGCTCACCCACAGCCTGGAAGTCGCGCAGATCGGCCGGGCGATCGCGCGCACGCTCGGGCTTGACGAGGATCTGACCGAGGCGCTGTGCCTGGCCCACGATATCGGCCATCCGCCGTTCGGCCACGCCGGCGAGGATGCGCTCGATGAAGCGATGCAGCCGTTCGGCGGGTTCGATCACAACGCCCATTGCCTGCGCACGCTGATGCGGCTGGACAGCCCCTATTGCGAGTTCGACGGGCTGAACCTGACCTGGGAACTGCTCGAAGGGCTCGCCAAGCATAACGGTCCGGTCATTGCGCCGAACTGGGCGCTGGCCGAGCTTGACGCGGCCTATCCGCTGCAACTGGGCGAATGGTCGTGTCTTGAAGCGCAAGTCGCGGCGCTGGCCGACGACATTGCCTATGACAACCACGATATCGACGACGGGTTGCGCGCCGGTTTCCTTGTGGTCGATGAATTGCTGTCACTCGATTTCGTTGCCGAACAATGGCGCGGGGTGGAACGCCGGTTCCCGCGCGCGCCGCGTGAGCGCCAGTTGCGCGAACTGGTGCGCGGCCAGATCGGGCTGATGGTCAACGACCTGATTGCCGAGACCCGGATGCGCGCGGCCGGGCTCGGCAGCGTTGCCGACGTTCGCGCCGCCGGACGGCCGACCGCCGCGTTTTCGCCCGCGCTGGGCGAGGCCGAGCGGCGGCTCAAGGCCTTCCTCTACGAGAAACTCTATTACCATCCCGAGCAGATCGCGACGGCCGGGCGCGCGGCCGAGGTGACCGCGACACTGTTCGCCGCCTATTCGGCCGAGCCTGCGCTGATGGGCCAGGGGTGGGGCGAACGCTCGCAGGTTGCGGAGCCGGGGCGCAGCCGCCACATTGCCGACTATATCGCCGGGATGACCGACCGCTTCGCGATCACCGCCTATGCGCAGATCACCGGCCGCACGCCGGATGGACTGCAAAATGTTTGAGGCGCCCGAAATGCGCGACGCTGCCAATGCCTAAGCCGATCCGCATCTGCCTGGTCGGGGCGTCCGGGCTGGTCGGCACCGCGCTGGTCAAGGCCTGCGTGGGGCGGCGGGACGTGCGCCTGCCCGCCGTCGCCCGCCGCGAACTGGATCTGCCCGAAGGAGCGCGGATGGAAGTGCTGGTGGCCGATCCCGCACGCTGGGACGACGCCATTGCCGCCGCCCGGCCCGATACGCTGGTCTGCGCGCTCGGTACGACCTGGCGGCAGGCCGGGCGGGACGAGGCCGCGTTTCGCGCGGTGGACGAGCGCCTTGTGCTCGATTGTGCCCGCTGGGGTGTCGCGGCGGGCGCACGGCAGTTGATCGCGGTCTCGTCGGTCGGGGCGGACCGCCAGGCCAAGGGGCTTTACCTTCGCGTGAAGGGCGAGGTGGAGGCGGCGCTGGCCAAGTCCGGCTATCAGCGACTCGATATCCTCAGGCCGGGACTGTTGATCGGTCACCGTGACAGCCTCCGCCCGGCTGAACGCCTGGCGCAGTTGCTGGCGCCGATGACGGACCTGCTGCTGCACGGCAGTCTTGCGCGGTTTCACTCGGTTCGCGCCGCCACGCTGGCCGAGGCGATCCTTGCGCTGGTGCACGAGAAGCCGCGAGGGCGCTTCACCCACGATTATGACGCACTGCAACGCGCGATCCGCCGCCGGAACTATACCACGGCGGTGGACAAGGCGGTCGCGGCCACCGTCGATTGAGCAGTTCGGTGGAGTATGCGGGCCGGTGGATCATGTGGACCTGTGGATTATGCGGCCGTGCCGCGCGGATGGCCAGTTGACTTCGCAACTGCACACGGCCAGCGTCAGATCGTCGCTGATCGCGCGGGAGAGTTCGTGCGAATCGCCTTGAACGGCAGTTCGCACGGCGCCGAAGGAGCAACCGCCCCGGAATCTCTCAGGCCAATGGACCGCGTGGATCGATAGCGACACTCTGGAAAGTGCATTCCCTTCGGGGGGTGCCGCCGAAGGTGTAACCCTGGTTCCTGGCCGCTGAACGGGCCGTAAACCGGGGGAAAGCTCTCAGGCTTCCGTGACAGAGGGGGCACCGGAACGGTGTGCCAATTCTGAGCGGGGTCTCTGCGTGAGCGAATCAATCGAAGATCTGGATGAAGCCCCGCCGGCGGCGGAAACGCTTCCGCTCGATGCCTGGCACCGCGCGCGCGGCGGCCGGATGGTGGAGTTCGCCGGCTACTGGATGCCGGTGCAATATGAAGGCATCATCGCCGAGCACCTTTGGACTCGCGAACATGCCGGGTTGTTCGATGTGAGCCACATGGGGCAACTGGTGCTGTCGGGCGAAGGGCTCGATGCCGCCCTCGAAGCGGTTTTGCCGATCGATCTGTCCACGCTCAGGCTTGGCCAGCAGCGCTATTCGTTCCTGCTGGACGAGGACGGCGGCGTGCTGGACGATCTGATGGTCCAGCGCTGGCCCGAAGCAGTTTACCTCGTGGTCAACGGCGCGACCAAATGGGACGATATGGCCCACCTGCGCGAGGCGCTGCCCGACGCGATCAACCTCAACTACCTTGATGAGCATGCCCTGTTCGCGCTGCAAGGCCCTGAAGCGGCCGCTGTGCTGGAGCGTCATGCCACCGGCGAGCATCCGCTGTCGGCGCTGCGCTTCATGCGCTTCGGCGTTTTCGAGCTGGCCGGTGTTCCGGTCACGATCAGCCGCAGCGGTTATACCGGCGAGGACGGCTTCGAGATTTCGTTGCCGGGTGATGCGGCGGAGCAGATCGCCGAACTGCTCGGTGCAGAGCCGGAAGTGAAGCCGATTGGCCTGGGCGCGCGGGATTCGCTGCGGCTGGAGGCTGGCCTTCCACTTTACGGGCACGATCTTTCGCCCGAAACATCGCCGGTCGAAGCCGGCCTTGGTTTCGGCATCAACAAGCGCCGCCGGGCGGAGGGCGGCTTCCCGGGCGCGGACCGGATATTGGCGGAACTGGCAAGTGGAACTGCCCGCAAATGCGTTGGACTGGCGCTCGACGGGCGCCAGGCCGCGCGGGAAGGCGCACCGGTTTTTTCAGGAAATAAGCTGGTTGGGATCGTGACTTCAGGTGGTTTCTCACCCAGTCTCGAACGACCGATCGCCGCTGCCTATGTCGCCGGCGCCCATGTCGCGCACGGCACCGTGCTGGAAATCGAGGTTCGCGGCAAACGCCTGACTGCCACGGTGACCGCGCTGCCGTTTATCCCCCACCGCTATTGTCGCTGAGGAGCGCCGAGATGACCACCTACTACACCCAGGATCATGAATGGATCGAAGTCGATGGCGATCTCGGCACGGTCGGGATCACCGATTATGCGCAAGGCCAGCTTGGCGACATCACTTATGTCGATCTGCCGGAAGTCGGCGCGCCGGTTGCCAAGGGCGCGGCGCCCTGCGTGGTAGATTCGGTCAAGGCCGCCTCGGACGTGTTCTCGCCGGTCAGCGGCACCATCGTGGCGGTGAATGAGACGCTGGCCGACGCTCCGGAACTGGTGAACACCGACCCCGAGACCGGTGGCTGGTTGTTCCGCGTCACCCTGTCCGATCCGGCTGAATTGACCGGCCTGATGGACAAGGCCGCCTACGAAGCTTTCGTGAAGGATCTCTGAGCCGATGCGCTACCTGCCGCTGACCCCCGGGGAACGCACCGAAATGCTCCGCGTGATCGGCGCGGGTTCGGTCGATGACCTGTTTTCCGATGTGCCTGTCGAAGCGCGCCTGCCCGGGCCGATCGCGGGGCTGCCCGGCCATGCCAGCGAGATGGCGGTCGAACGGCACATGTCTGCGCTGGCCGCGCAAAACCTGGCCGCCGGCGCGGCGCCGTTCTTTCTGGGGGCAGGGGCCTATCGCCACCACATCCCGGCCTCGGTCGATCACCTGATCCAGCGCGGCGAGTTTCTCACCGCCTATACCCCCTACCAGCCGGAAATCGCGCAGGGCACGCTGCAGGTGCTGTTCGAATTCCAGACCCAGGTCGCCCGCCTGTTCGGCACCGATGTCGCCAATGCCTCGATGTACGACGGATCGACCGCGTGCTGGGAGGCCATTGCCATGGCGGGCCGGCTGACCAAACGGAGCAAGGCGGTGCTCTCGGGCGGGCTCCACCCGCATTACGTCTCGACCGTGACGACGATGGCCCGGTTCACCGGCGACACGATCGAAGCGCGTGCGCCCGAACTGACGGCCGCGCCCGATGACGCGGCGCTGGTGGCGAGGATCGACGCCGAGACGTCGTGCGTGGTCGTGCAATACCCGGACATTCTCGGGCGCATTCCCGATCTCACGATGATCGCCGAGGCCGCCCATACGGCGGGCGCACTGCTGGTCGCGGTCGTCACCGAGCCGGTCGCGCTCGGCCTGATCGAGGCGCCGGGCCTGCTGGGCGCCGATATCGTGGTGGGCGAGGGCCAGTCGCTCGGTGTGGGCCTGAATTTCGGCGGGCCTTATCTCGGGTTGTTCGGCTGCCGCGAGAAGTTCGTTCGCCAGATGCCGGGGCGGCTTTGCGGGCAGACGGTCGATGCCGATGGCAAACGGGGTTTCGTGCTGACGCTTTCGACCCGCGAACAGCATATCCGCCGGGAAAAGGCGACGTCCAATATCTGCACGAACTCAGGCCTTTGTGCCCTGGCCTTCTCGATCCACATGACCTTGCTGGGCGGCGAGGGGCTGGCCCGGCTGGCGCGGATCAATCATCAGGCTGCTCGCCGCGCCGCCGAAGCGCTCGCCGCGCTGCCCGGCGTGTCGGTGCTGAACGAGGCCTATTTCAACGAGTTCACCGTGGTGCTTCCGCGCGATGCGCGCGACGTGGTGCGCGAACTGGCTGAATACAGCGTGCTCGGCGGGGTCTCGCTGGGGCGGCTTTATCCCCAGGCCGACGAGCTCCACTGCGGATTGCTGATCACCGCGACCGAGATGACCACGACGGAAGACATCGCCGCGCTCGCCGCCGTGCTCGGCGAAATTCTCCAAGGAGTGCCCGCATGAACGCGCCCAATCCCTCAGGCTGGCGTCCGGCGATGGGCGATGGCGTGCAAGATCCAGCACAGCTCACCGCCAGCGGCGACCGGGGCCTGATGCTGGAAGAACCGCTGATCTTCGAGCTCGGGCGGCCCGGCACCTGCGGAGTCGACTTTGACGAGCCCGCCGGCGAGATGCTGCCCGGCCTGGCCCGCTTCGCCCGCAAGGCCGCCCCGGCGCTGCCCGGACTGACCGAGCCGGAGACGGTGCGCCACTACACCCGCCTGTCGCGCCAGAACTATGCGATCGATCTCGGGCCGTTCCCGCTCGGTTCGTGCACGATGAAGCACAATCCGCGCCTCAACGAAAAGGTTGCGCGGCTGCCCGGCTTTGCCGACATCCACCCGCTCCAGCCGCAGCAGACCGTGCCGGGAGCGATCGCGGCGATCGTCGAACTGGCGGACTGGCTGGTCACGCTGACCGGCATGGACGCGGTGGCGATGACCCCCAAGGCCGGGGCGCACGGCGAACTGTGCGGGCTGCTGTGTATCCGCGCGGCGCTGGAAGCGCGCGGCGATGCGCGCGCGGTGATCCTCGTGCCCGAAAGCGCGCACGGCACCAATCCCGCCACTGCCGCCTTTGCCGGCTACCGGGTCGAGAACATTCCCGCGACCGCCGATGGCCGGGTCGATCTGGCCGCGCTCACGGCGCGGCTCGAGCCGGACGTCGCGGCGGTGATGATCACCAACCCCAATACCTGCGGCCTGTTCGAGCGCGACATGAAGCGGATCGCCGACGCGGTCCACGCGGTCGGCGGGTTCGTCTATTGCGACGGGGCCAATTTCAACGCAATTGTCGGGAAAGTGCGCCCCGGCGATCTCGGGGTCGATGCCATGCACATCAACCTGCACAAGACCTTTTCGACGCCCCACGGCGGCGGCGGGCCGGGGTCGGGTCCGGTCGTCCTGTCGGCCGCGCTGGCGCCGTTTGCGCCCTTGCCCTTCGCGCAAGTCGGCAGCGATGGCGTGCTGCGGCTGATCGAGGAAGAGGACGCGCTCACCGCTCATCCGCACAGCTTCGGGCGGATGGCGGCGTTTCACGGGCAGATGGGCATGTTCACCCGCGCGCTGACCTATATTCTCAGCCATGGCGCTGACGGGTTGCGGCAGGTCGCGGAAGACGCGGTGCTGAATGCCAACTATGTGTTGCGCAGCCTTGATGACGCGCTCGACGCGCCGTTCGGCGAGGCCGGGCCGTGCATGCATGAAGCGCTGTTTTCCGACGATGGCCTGCCCGAAGGCTTCACCACGCTCGATATCGCCAAGGGGCTGATCGACGAAGGGTTCCACCCGATGACGGTCTATTTCCCGCTGGTGGTACACGGCGCGATGCTGATCGAGCCGACCGAAACGGAAAGCAAGGCCGGGCTGGACCGCTTCATTGCCGCGATGCGCAGCCTTGCCGTGCGGGCGCAAGGGGGCGATCCTAGCCTCAAGTCCGCGCCGCATCTCGCCCCGCGCCGGCGGCTCGACGAGACGCTGGCCGCACGCAAGCCGGTGCTGACATATGCGGGGTGAGGGCGCTCGGCGGTAGTCGGGGCGCCGTGCAGCCTTATTTGTGCATGGCGTCCGACCCGGCCTGGCCGACGGACTCGATGTCGCGCCCGACGCCCTTGACGGTGTTGCAGGCACTGGCGGTAAGGGCAACGCCGGCGATGGCGAGCGTCACGAGCATCTTGCGAAACATGGGTAGGTCTTCCTGATCCTGACAGTGCGCGACTGCGCGCTTGATATCTACGAGAAACTGCCCGGTGAGGGCAAGGTTCCAAAATGCAGCGTGATAGCCGTCAGGGCGGTGCACTCACGGCGCGGCCGCTGCGGTGCTCGCGAAATGCGACGATGACCCCGGCCGCGATGATCACCGGCGCCCCGATCCACGTCGCGGTGGGGGGCAATTGCGCGAAGACCAGCCAGCCGAACGCCGTTGCCCAGAAGAACTGCGAATAGTCCATCACGATCACGCTGGCGACGGTGCCGAAGCGCAGCGCGGCGGTCATCAGCAATTGCGCGCCGAGGCCGGTCAGGCCGATCGCCCCGATCAGCGCCCAATCGAGCAGACTGTGCTGGCGGCCGAACACCGGCAGGCCCGGTGCGAGCATTGCCGCGCCGATCGCCGAGAACCAGAAGACGACCCGGATCGATTCCTCCGTCATTGCCAGTTGACGGATCTGGATCGAGATGATGGCCCCGCCGAAAGCGCCGCCCAGGCCCAGCGCCACCCCCAGTGGCGGCAGATGGGCAGGATCGAAGCCGACGATGATCAGCACGCCCGCCAGCCCCATCAGCACCGCGGCCCAGCGGAACGGCCCGACGGTTTCGTGCAGCAGCAGCGCGGAAAGCAGCACCGCGAACACCGGGGTCGTGAAGGTCAGCACTGTCGCTTCGCTGAGCGGCAGGAGCTGAACCGCACCGAGGAACAGGAACATGTTGGTCGTCCCGACCACCGCGCGCTGGGCGTGGAGCCGGGGACGGTCGGTTTTCAGACGCCCCAGTTCGCCCTTCATGGCCAGCCACCCGAAAATCGCGCAGGCCGGGAGGAACTGGCGCCAGAACAGCATTTCGGGCAGGCCAATGCCATGCTCTCCGCTGACTTTCACCAGCATCAGCATGGTGGACAGGAGCATCATCGCCCCGAGCCTGAGCATCAGCGCGACGAGCGGGCGTTCGGGCTGCTGCGAAACGGTTGGCGTTGAGGTTGCTGACACCAAGGTGCTTTAGCTTTGCCCGGCCATCGGGCAAAGCATTCCGATCATGGAATACATGAGCGATCACGGAGCGTTCATCGCGGGCCTCGCGGCGGCGATCGTCGCCGCGGCCGCGTGGTATGGCGATCGGCGCCGGGTGCGGCGCAAGCACCCCGACGACGTCGGCTTCATGCCCTGGACGACGCTGTTCTTCTGGTCGCTCCTGGCCGCCGTGCTGCTGCTGGGCGCGGCGGCGCAGGAATGGTTTTCAGGACGTTAGAGGCAGCTTTCGAGATAGGCCTGGTCGAAGCCGAACTGGCGGGCCTTTTCAAGCGTGTAGGGGCGCAGGCCGGTCGAACGGAATTCGCCGATGATCTTGCCGTCGTCGCTCTCGTCGAGATACTCGAACTTGAACAGTTCCTGCGTCACGATCACATCGCCTTCCATCCCGATCACTTCGGTGATGTTGGTGGTGCGGCGCGAACCGTCGCGCAGACGCTTCACCTGCACGATCAGATCGACCGATTCGGCGATCTGGCGCGAGATGGCTTCCTTCGGGATCTTGATGTCGCCCATCAGGATCATGTTTTCCATACGGCCAA
>VMTF01000087.1 GCA_013791705.1 Sphingomonadales bacterium
AGCTCTGCGCTTGCGGTTTTGCGCATTGCGCTTTTTCCGCAGGCGCTCGAGGTAAAGGGGATGACCTAAGACGAAACACACCGCGAGCTCACCCTCCGCAAGTTCTACAAGGCGGAACAGGACGCCTCCTTCGCGGAAGGCCGTCCGCTCAGCACCCCGCAGACCCGCGACCCGGCCTATCGCCTCGCCTTCCGCGACACCGATTTCCTGCTGCGCGAGGAATTGCGGCCGGTGCGGTTTCAGCTCGAACTGCTGAAGGCCGAGATGCTGCTGGACGAGGCGAAGATCGGCTCGACCCTGGTGGTCTATGGCTCCGCCCGGATTCCGGCGCCTGACATGGCGGAAGAAGCCCTCGCGGCCTCCACCACGCCGGAACGCCTGGCCGTGATCGAACGGCTGGTCGCGAAATCGAAGTATTACGACGAGGCGCGCAAGCTCGGCCAGATCGCGGCCGGACAGGCGATCATGGAAGACGGGATGCACCAGTTCGTGGTCTGCTCCGGCGGCGGCCCCTCGATCATGGAAGCCGCCAATCGCGGCGCGGTCGAGGCCGGGGGCGAGACGATCGGGCTCAACATCGTGTTGCTGCACGAGCAGGCGCCCAACAGCTATGTCACCCCGCACCTGGCGTTCCAGTTCCACTATTTCGCGCTCAGGAAGATGCACTTCCTGCTGCGCGCGCGGGCCGTGGCGGTGTTTCCGGGCGGCTATGGCACGTTCGCCGAGTTTTTCGAACTGCTGTGCCTGATCCAGACCGGCAAGATGAAGCCGATCCCGATCCTGCTGTTCGGCGGCGCGTTCTGGAACAAGGTGGTCAATTTCGAGGCGCTGGCCGAAGAAGGCGTGATCAATCACGCCGACCTGTCGCTGTTCACGCAGGTGGAAACCGCCGAGGAGGCCTGGACGGTGATCCGCGAGTTCTACGAGCTGGACTGACCTGCCGGGTGCGGTCCCGGGCCGCGCGGCACCGCCGCATGGCCGAGCGGACCGTGCCCTGCCCCGAAGCCCGGCGCGGCGCTCAAGGCGGCGCGGACGAAGGCCCGCGCGCCGCTCACCGCCTGTTCGACCGGCTCACCCCGCCCCAGCCCGGTCGCGATCGCGCTGGCGAGAGTGCAGCCGGTACCGTGGGTGTGGCGCGTGGCGATGCGCAGCGCCTGCCAGCGCACCGGTTCGCGCCCGGGCCGGAACAGGCGATCTTCCACGACATCTCCTGCGGCATCGCCGCCCTTGGCGAGCCAGGCGACGCCGCGCGCGGCCATTGCCGCATCACCGCCGAGCGCGGCCAGCTCGGGCACATTGGGCGTGGTCAGCGCGGCGAGCCGCATCAGCCGCTCGAACGCCGCGACCGTGGCGGCATCGGCCAGCAGCGCGCCGCTGGTGGCGATCATGACCGGATCGAACACCACCGGCACGCCGCGCAGCGCCTCAATCCGGTCGGCGACCAGATGGGCGACGGCGGATGAACCGAGCATCCCGATCTTGATGGCATCGACCCCGATATCGCCGGTGCAGGCATCGATCTGCGCCCCGACCAGCGCGGGCGACAGGACTTCGGCCGCGCTCACGCCAAGTGTGTTCTGGGCGGTGATCGCGGTGATCGCAGTCATCGCATAGCCGCCGAGCATCGTGATGGTCTTGATATCGGCCTGAATGCCGGCGCCGCCCGAACTGTCGGACCCGGCGATGACAAGGATGCGCGGCGGGGTCATGGCGAGTGGGGCGGGCCTTGGCGCGGGGCCTGCGACAAGCTCAGGCTGAGCGGGACCGCGGCGGGATGGCTCACCTCTTGTAACGCCGCTCGGTCGAGGGCGGGCTCTCGGCGTGAAGGTGCTTTGCCCGGGTCGGGCGATCAAGCAGTTCGCCGCCGCAGTTGGGGCAGCGTTCATCGAGGTCGTCGGCGCATTCGGCGCAGAAAGTGCATTCGAAGCTGCAGATGAACGCGCCGGGCAGCTCGGCCGGAAGGTCGGTGCCGCAGCATTCGCAATCGGGGCGCATTTCGAGCATCGCGTGGTTCCTCGCTTCTCGCCTAGGCGGCCGCTTCGGCCACGGCATCGCAGATCGCGCCGACTACCGACTGGACTTCGCCCTCGTCATCACCCTCGGCCATCACGCGGATCACCGGTTCGGTGCCGGACGGGCGGATGACCAGCCGGCCGCGCCCGAGCAACCGAGCCTCCGCCTCGGCGATGACGCGGATGACCCGGCCGTCCTCCAGCGGTTTTCCGCCCGAAAAGCGCACGTTCTTGAGGAGCTGCGGCACCGGATCGAACAAGTGCAACAGCTCGCTCGCGCGCTGGCCGGTCTGGACCAGCGCGGCCAGCACCTGCAGCGCCGCCACGGTGCCATCACCGGTCGTCGCGTGGTCGAGCAGGATCATGTGGCCGGACTGTTCGCCGCCAACGTTGTAGCCGCCGGCCTTCATCTGTTCGAGTACATAGCGGTCGCCCACTTTGGCCCGGACAAGCTCCAGCCCTTGCCCGCCGAGATAGCGTTCGAGGCCGAGGTTGGACATGACCGTGGCCACCACGCCGCCGCCGCGCAGTTCGCCGCGCGCGGCCAGTTGCGTGGCGAGCAGCGCCATGATCTGATCGCCATCGACGACCTTGCCCTGTTCATCGACCACGATCAGGCGGTCCGCATCGCCATCGAGCGCGATGCCAATGTCGGCGCCCGAGGCGACCACCGTTTCGCGCACCAGATCGAGGTGGGTCGAACCGCACTTGTGGTTGATGTTCTTGCCATCCGGATTGACGCCGATCGCGACGATTTCCGCCCCCAGTTCCCAGATCGCCGAGGGCGCGACCTGATAGGCCGCCCCGTTCGCGCAATCGACCACGATCTTGAGCCCGTCGAGCCGGATGTCTTCGGGCAGCGAGCCCTTGACCGCGTGGATATAGCGCCCGCGCGCATCCTCGATCCGGCGCGCCCGGCCGATCTCGGGCGCCGGGGCGAGCGGGATATCCTGCACCAGCATCGCCTCGATCGCCAGTTCGTCCCCGTCGGAGAGCTTGAACCCGTCCGGTCCGAACAGCTTGATGCCGTTGTCCTCGTAAGGGTTGTGACTGGCCGAGATCATCACGCCGACATCGGCGCGCAATTCGCGGGTGAGCAGCGCCACCGCCGGGGTCGGCATCGGCCCGAGCAGCACCACGTCCATGCCCACGCTGGTAAACCCGGCGACCATCGCGTTTTCGAGCATGTAGCCCGACAGGCGGGTATCCTTGCCGATCACCACCCGGTGACGATGCGCGCCGCGCAGGAACCGGGTGCCGGCGGCCTGCCCGACCTTCATCGCGGTGGCGGCGGTCATCACACCGGCGTTGGTCCGCCCGCGAATTCCATCGGTGCCGAAATACTGCCTGCTCATTCCTGTCCGCTTTCCGGTTCCTGATCGCGACGTTTTGCGGATTGCCATGGCGCGAGCGTCCGCGAAAGTCATCTTATCAATCCGCAAGGTGGCCGCCATGGTCAAAACAGCCGGCCGCTGGTCAGGGGCGCTTTGCCGCAGTGCGGGAGACGAATTTGCTGCAAGCGCGTTCATTGTTGGCAGACCATCCCCCGAACGCCTGAACTTCCGGAGAATCCATGTCAATTTCCCTGATGCCGTTGCCCTATGCAGCCGACGCCCTCGCCCCTGCCATTTCCGCCGACACCATCGCTGTCCACCACGGCAAGCATCACAAGGCCTATGTCGACAAGACCAATGCCGCGATCGACGGCGGGCCGCAGGCCGATGCCGCGCTGGAAGCCATCGTGGCCTCCGCCCGGACGAGCGATCAGGCCCTGTTCAACAATGCCGCTCAGACCTGGAACCACGGGTTCTACTGGGCCAGCCTTGCCCCCAAGCCCAGCGCGCCCGCAGGCGAACTGCTCGCCGCGATCGAGCGCGCGTTCGGCTCGACCGCGGAACTGACCGAACAGCTCGCCGCACGCGGCGCCGGCCATTTCGCGTCGGGCTGGGTCTGGCTGGCGGCCAAGGACGGTACGCTCTCGATCGAGGAGACGCACGACGCCGAAACGCTGGTCGGCACCGCAGCCAATCCGCTGCTGGTGATCGATGTGTGGGAACACGCCTATTATCTCGACCGCAAGAACGTCCGCCCGGACTATCTCAAGGCCGTGCTGGACAATCTGATCAACTGGCAGTTCGCCGCCGAGAACCTCGCCCGCGGCACCTGCTGGACTTATCCCGGCTAAGCCGGTCGGGCCGGTTCACCCGGCCCGTTCGGCTTCGGCGGCGACGCTGACCCCGCCACCGGGCGGTTCGGGCCGGGCCGGAAACAGGTGTTCGCCGAAGAAGAAGCCCACCAGATTCGGCTTGCCCAGATGCTCGAACGTGGCGGTCAGCGTGATCAGGATCGGCACTGACAGCACCGCCCCGAGCACGCCCCAGATCCACGTGAAATAGCTGAACGAAAACAGGATCAGCACCGGGTTCACGGTGAACCGGCGGCCCAGGATCGCCGGGGTCACCAAATTCGATTCAATCGTGTGGAGGGCAAGATAGGCCAGCGGCGCACCCAGGCCGAGCAGCACCGTATCGTATGTGCTGACCCCCACCAGCGCGAGCACACCGATCATCGTCAGCGGTCCGATATAGGGCAGGAAGTTCAGCAGCGCGGCAATCCCGCCCCACATGATCGGCGCATTCCAGCCCAGCGCCCAGGCGCCGGTGGCGGTTATGATGCCGACGCCGATGTTGATGAAGGCCACCGTCAGGATATAGGCGCTGACCCGGTCCTGGATTTCATGGACCAGTTGCGCGGCTTTCTCGCTGGAACCGACATTGATGCCGCCGGGCAGGAGATGACGCCGCAGCCGCACCCGCGATTCGATCATGAAGAAGGTCATCAGCAGGGTCAGCAGGGTTTCGAGGATCAGGCTGGGCGTTGCCACGGCCAGTTGTTCGATGATCGAAGGCGTCGCCACCACCACTTCACGGGTCGGAATCCGGCCCGAAATCCGTGCGAGCGCGCCGTTGACGTTGTTCAGCCACTCAAAGGCATCGCGCAACCGGGCAAGCTGCTGGCTGGCCTTGATGACCATCGCCGGCACATCATCGACCAGCGCCAGCGCCGGCTGGAGGATCAGCGCCGTCGCCGTCACCAGCAGGGCGATGAAAAACAGCACCGCGAGCATCGATGCCACCAGGTTGGGCAGGCCCAGCCGGACCAGTTGATCGGCGAGCGGCGCAAGCAGGATCGACAGGATGAGCGCGGTCACCACCGGCAGAAACACGACCGCACCGATCGAAAGCACGGATGGCAGCGCAAGGAACAGGCCCATACCAAGCAGCAGCACCAGCGCCGAAATCAGGCGCAGTTGCAGGTCCGCGAAGGGCGTTGGCGCGGGCTGTTCGGGCACCGGCGGGATCGGGGTGGCTGGCGGCGCGGACTGGTCCATTTCGGCCCCGGTTCTAGGCGGTTCGCGCGGCCGATCAAGCATTCACGCGCATCCCCCCGATGTCTGTCATTCGAGGTTTCCGCCGGTGGAAACGTGTTCGAGATCCGTCATGATCCTGGCGTGGGCGTAATCATCGCCGTTGCCGCTGCGCCGGGGAATCTCGCCATCCTCGATCATCCGGGTCAGCGTGGCGCGGGCACGGCCGACGCGGCTCTTGATGGTGCCGACCGCGCAACCGCAGATCTCGGCGGCCTCCTCATAGCTGAAGCCTCCCGCGCCGATGAGCAGCAACGCCTCGCGCCGTTCCGGCGGCAAGGTCAGGAGCGCGCGGTGCATGTCGGCGAGATGCAAGGGCGCTTCCTGCCCGGCCGGTGCCACCAGCGTGCGTTCGGCGACGGTTTCGTCATAGTCCCCGCGAAAACGATTGCGCCGCATCTCGGTGAGATAGGCATTGCGCAGGATCACGAAAGTCCACGCGCGCATCGAAGTGCCGGGCTCGAACCGTTCCTGCGCGGCCCAGGCCTTGAGCATCGTTTCCTGCACGAGATCGTCGGCAAGGTCCGGCCGGCCACACAGGCCCCGGGCAAAGGCGCGCAGATGCGGGATCACCCCGGTCAGTTCGCGCTTGAACGCGATCCTGTCCTGTTCCGGCCGATTGTTCTTCGGCAACTGGCCTACCGGCCCCGATGAAGCAGCGGATGCCGTCATTTGTCACTTTCGTCCAGCTTGGACAGCAGGTCGGCAAAACTGTCCGGCAGCGGTTCATTGACAACCGAATCGTACAATTGACGAAGCCCGTCAGCCCATTCCGGCTTGGCCCGATTCGGCTGTTTTGAGGACGCCGTCTGCATCGGCCGTTCTGCCTTTCCCTGGACGTTTTCGTTGGTCATATCGGTTGCGTGACTTCCTTGTGGCGATCTTGGCCTGTGGCGATTCTGGCTTCTGGCGTTCTGGACATTTGACATTGCTGCCGCCACCGGGCGGCAGTCGCCGACATTCCCCTCCACCTCCCGGAGTGCCGAAACACTCCTTGCCGGCAGACTTGAACTGGCAGACTTGGAACGAAAAGCCCGCTGCATGGTTCCCGAAATCTAACAGGTGAATTAAGACCGAAGTTGGAATTCCGGAGATCGCTTGGTCGGGATCGAATTGCCGGGATTGCGAAGCAAGGGGTCGCGTGGACAGAAAGATCGCAGCGAAGGTTCGGGCACAGCGCTGGTATTTGCGGTTTCCGCGCGGGGTGCCGGTCGGCATTTTCCTGCTCGTTTCGGCCATTACCGCGCTGAGCGTCTTCGCGAACGAGAAGGTCGAAGCCGAGCGCACCGCCGCGCGGCACCAGCAGACCGCCGACACCATCGCCTCCGAAATCGAGCGCCTGGCCAATGCCAATGCGGTTTACCTGCGGGCGGGCGCGGCGCTGCTGTCCGCCCAGACCGAGGTCAATCGCCGCGCGTTCCACAAATTCGCGGGGGAACTCAACAATGACGAAACGCTGCGCAGCGGCGGCGCGATAGCCTGGGCGGTCCTGACCGAAGCCGCCGATATCCCGGCGCTGGAACAATCCGTGCGCGATGCCGGCGATAGCCGCTACACCGTGCATCCGGCGCCGACCGGCAAGACGGCGCTGCCGGTCGTCTACATCGAGCCCGACATTCCGCCCAACCGCGCCGGAGTGGGGTTCGACATGTTTTCCGAGCCGGTCCGCCACGCCGCGATCATGCGGGCCATCCAGACCGGAGAACCGATCGCGACCGGGCCGATCTCGTTGCAAATCCGCTCCACGCCGCAACGCACCGGCTTCGGCATCTTCATTCCGGTTTACATGGGGCCGCCCGACCAGCGCCGCGTGCGCGGCGTGATCGCGCGCGGTTTCGACGCGCAAGGCTTCATCGAGGCGGCGCTGGCATCCGAACCGCTGGGCGGATACGGCGTTGCGCTTTACGATACGCCGGCGCCGCAGCCTGTCGCCCTCGCCAGCGTCGGGCCACAGAGTGCCGGAGGGCGCCGGATCGCGCGCACCATCAAGATCGCCGATCATCCGATGAGCGTCGAAGTTTCGCCGCCCACCAGTTCGACGCTTTCCAACCTGTCGCTGCTGACACTGCTGTTCGGAATGCTGGTTGCCGCCCTGCTGCTGGTGGTTGCCCGCATGATCACACTGCAGGCCACCGAGGATCGCGCGGCCCTGGCCTGGTTCGAAGAGCAGGCCTCGATCCGCAACTCGCTCACCCGCGAGCTTAACCACCGGGTCAAGAACACCCTGGCCAACGTGCTCTCGCTGATCGCGCTGACCCGGCGCAGGACGGGCAACATCGACGATTTTGTCAATGGGCTGATCGGCCGGGTCCGCGCGCTTTCGGCGACGCACGACCTGCTCACCCGGTCCGAATGGAGCACCACCCAGGTCCGCGACGTGATCAGCGCGGAACTTGCGCCCTTTGCGCAAGAGGCCGACGGCGTTGTAGCCATGCGCGGGCCGAGCGTCGAACTCGCCCCCAACGACGCGCTGTCACTTGGCCTCGCAATCCACGAACTGGCGACAAATGCGTCAAAATTTGGTGCACTGAGCGCGTCGGACGGCAGGGTGGAGGTCAACTGGGAAATGATCACCGACAAGCTCGCCCGGATCGAATGGGCCGAGCATGGGGGGCCGCCGGTTCCGGAAATCCGCCACCGCGGCTTCGGCACCGAACTGATCGAGAAGGTTGTCGCGCACGAGTTGCACAACCCGGTCGACCTGCGCTTCCTGCCCGAAGGCGTGCGCTGCACGCTGATCGTGCCGGTGCGGGCGCCGGCCGCTTTCCAGTTGCGGGGACAACGAACCGAAGCGAACTGAACCGGCGTGCGCCGGAGCGCAGCCCGGTTCAGGCGATCGCCCTGCTCGAATTGAAGACCAGCGCCTGGCTGATCGCGGCACGCACCGTCGATTCCTGAAACGGCTTGGTGATCAGGTATGTCGGCTCCGGGCGATCGCCGGTCAGCAGGCGCTCGGGATAGGCGGTGATGAAGATCACCGGCACATCCCCGATCGCGAGGATGTCGTCGGCCGCATCGAGCCCGGAGCTGCCATCGGCGAGCTGGATATCGGCGAGAACCAGCCCGGGACGGTGCTGGGCGACGATTTGCTGGGCCTGGCTGCGCGTTGCGGCCATCCCGCAGATCTCGTGGCCCAGCGACCGCACGAGATCTTCGAGCTGCATGGAAATCAGCGGCTCGTCTTCGATGATGAGGACGCTGGTGGACGATTCGCGCTCGATATCATCGACCGCCTCCTGAATCAGGCCGGCGACCTGCCCGGGCTGGAGGTCCATGATCTGCGCCGCTTCCTCGACCGAAAAATCCTCCAGCGTGGTGAGCAGCAACGCTTGCCGATTGAGCGGGGTGATTGCGGCGAGCCGGGCCTGCGCGGCGACTTCGAGGTCGTCGGTTTCGGCGCCGCCGGGTTTGTCATTGCCGGCGACATCGACATGGGCGCTCGACCAGACCTTGTTGAACGCGCGGTAGAGCGGCACGCGGCCGCTCGCCAGGCTGGCCTGCAGATCGGCATCGGCCAACGCGGCCTCCAGCGTCGCGCGCACGAACGCATCACCGGTGGTTTGCGAGCCGGTCAGTGCGCGCGCATAGCGCCGCAAATAGGGTAATTGAGCAGCGACCTGAGTGCCAAGCGTCATCTAAACCCCTTCCCTCCGGGACATGATCATGCAGCTAGCAACGCCGCCCGGCCCGCTCGGTTCCCGCCGATCAAATGTAGCCGGGCGTGCCGCGGAGATATTCGGTGCGTTTTACCGGGCGAAAAAATCTGCCGCAAATTTGCCCTGTCGCGGGAACCGGTCGACCGACCAGGCATTCAGGTTTTGTCACCGCCGTGACCCCCTCCCGTCCAACCGGTTGGTGACACGATCCCGAAGGCCTCCATTCCGAGCGGATGGAGGCCTTTTTGGCTGGCTAATCAATCGCTTCTCTGATTTGGGGGGATGGTCCCGGCCCGTGCCGCCCGATCAGAGCGGCTTCTGGTAGATGCGATAGGCCCGGTTGATGTGGCTGTTGATCGCGTCCGCAATGGCCACCATCCCCTGATTGTCTTCGAGGATCCAGCCGATCTCGCCGCGCGTGGAGCCATAGCGGCTGATCGCGTTGCGGCGGATGTATTCGATCATCATGAAGGCGAGCTGGCTGGCCAGACGCGAGGACTGGAGGTGCTTGCGCACACCCATCAGCGGCACCCGCATCGTCCGCACTTGCGGGTGCGGCAACCAGCGCAGCAGCTTGATCCAGTTGAACGGGAAAAGCTTGCCGCCCATCGGCTTGATCGCTTCGTTGAGGTCCGGCAAGGTCATCATGAACGCGACCGGCTCGCCATCGTATTCGGCGACCATGATCAGGTCTTCGTGGACGATCGGCCTGAACTTCTTGCCGGCATAGGCGATTTCGGTTTCGGAGAAGGGCACGAAGCCCCAGTTGTCCGACCAGGCATCGTTGAGAATGTCGAGGATCAGGCGCGCCTCGGCATCGAACTGCTTCTTGTTCACGTTGCGGATGCGGATGCGCGGGTTTTTCTCGCCCGACTGGATGATCCGCTGGATCAGCGGCGGGAATTCCCCGGTTATATCGAGCTCGTAAGTGTAGAGCATCTTGGCGGTTTCGTATCCGCGCGCCTCGAACCACGGCTGGTAGTGGGCGGGCTGGTGGCCCATCATCACCGTCGGCGGATGATCGTGGCCGAGGATCAACTGGCCCGGCTCTTCCCAGATCGACATCGAGATCGGCGCCAGCACCCGGGTCATGCCTTTGGTCCGCAGCCACGCTTCCGCAGCGGCGATCAGCGCATCGGCGACCGCCTCGTCCGCAGCCTCGAACAGCCCCCAGTTGCCGGTGCCGGGGCCGAAGCCCTGGGCCGGGTCCATCGCCGTGGCGAGATGATCGATATGGGACGAAATCCGGCCGACCGCCTGCGCGCCGCGCCGGGCCAGAAAGAGCTGTACGTCGGCATGTTCGAAGAACGGGTTCTTGCCGGGAGTGATGAGTTCCATCGCTTCCATGCGCAGCGGCGGCACCCAGTTCGGATCGTTCGCGTTCATCCGATAGGCAAGATCGACGAAGGTTTTCCGGTCCGCCTTGGAGGTTACCGGGGCGATGACTATCTCTGCTGGTGCCACGATCGTGCCTTTGTTCGAGGTCAAAGACCCCTGCGGGCGGAGTTTGCAGCTTGTCAAGCAGGGCATAGTTCGCCAACGCCATGCCATGTCCACCCGGCCGGTCGGCGAGAGTCCTGTTGGAAGTTTGGAAATGACTGACTGCCAAGCGATCGAAAACACGGCCGCAAAGGCGGCGCAGCCGGTGGCCGCGAAACCGGTGGCACCGATCCCCGATGACAAGGCAATGCTGCGGCACGCGGCAGAACTGACCCGCGACATTTCGGACGCGCGCCCGGAAGTTTACTGGCCGGACATGCTGCTGGCGGCCGCCGTCGGCTATGCCGCGATGGCAGGGGCGATCCTGCTCGAGAACCCGCTGACCGCGCTCGGCGCGGCGCTCGTGTCGGTCCTGGCGCTCTATCGGGCGCTGCTGTTCATCCACGAGCTGACCCATATCCACCGCACCGCCCTGCCCGGTTTCCGCCTGGCCTGGAACCTGCTGGTCGGGATTCCGCTGCTGACCCCTTCGTTCATGTATGAAGGGGTGCATACGCTGCACCACGCGCGGACCCGCTATGGCACGGCGGAAGATCCGGAATACCTGCCGCTGGCACTGATGAAGCCGTGGTCGCTGCCCGGCTTCATTCTGGTCGCGATCGTGCTGCCCTTTGCACTGGTGGTGCGTTTTGCGATCCTGGTGCCGCTGGGGGTGATCGTCCCGCCCCTGCGCCGGCTGGTGTGGGAACGGGCCTCGGCACTTTCGATCAACCCGACCTTTCGCCGCCGCGCGCCCGAAGGTGCGTTTGCGCGGATGGTGTTCTGGCAGGAACTGGGCGGCGCGCTCTGGGCGATCGCGCTGCTTGCCGGCACGCACTGGCTGGGCTGGCGGCCGCTGCTGATCGCGCTGTCGATCGTTTCGGCGACGGCCGTGCTGAACCAGTTGCGCACGCTGGTGGCGCACCTGTGGCAGAACGAAGGCGCGGCGATGACGGTGACCGCGCAATACCTTGATTCAGTGAACGTCCCGCCGCCCGGCGCGCTGGGCGAACTGTGGGCGCCGGTGGGCCTGCGCTATCACGCCACCCACCACCTGCTGCCGAGCCTGCCCTATCATGCGCTGCCCGAGGCGCACCGCCGCCTGACGCAGCGCTGCGGGCCGAATTCGACTTATGCGCGGGCGAGCTATCCGGGGATGTGGATGCTGATCGGCCGGATCGCCCGCAGCACGATGCGGGCGCGGCGCTGAGGCGCTATTCCTCCGTCCGGACCAGCACCGTTTCGCCGATCAACAGAAACAGCAGGAACGGCGCCCACCCGGCGACTAGCGGCGGATAGCCGCCGAAATTGCCGATCGCGAGCGCGGCGTTATCGAACACGAAATAGGCGAAGCCGAGCGCCATGCCGATCACTGACCGGATCAGCAGGTGGCCCGACCGCGCCAGGCCGAAGGCTGCGACCGAGCCGAGAATCGGCATCAGGATCGCCGACAAGGGTCCGGACAGCTTGTGCCACCACTTGGCTTCAAGTTCGCTGGTTTGCCGCCCGGACGCGCGCAGCGCCGAGATGGTGTGCGTCAGCGTGACGATGTCCTGCGCATCGGGGTCGATGTTGGTCAGCGCCACCTGCTGGGGCGTGACGCCCTGTCCGATGGTGAGATCTGGCAACGGCGTCATGGTGGTGCTCTGGACGTCAAACCGCACCGGCTGTTCCAGCTTCCAGCCGGGACCGGCATAGACCGCGCCGGGCGCGCGGACCTGCTCGATGATCATCATCCGGGCATCGCGCCGATACCATGTGACGCCTTCCATGCGGATCGCCGCGCCGCTCCCGGTGATGGTCCTGGCCAACAGGATGTTCGGCCCATCGCGCAAGTACACATTGGTGCGGACCGACGATTCCTTCGGGACCGGCCCCCAGTCGTTCGCCTGCCAGGCCTTGAGGGTCGCTGTCGAACGGGTCACCACGCGCTCGTTGAAGGCGAAGCTGATCCCGGACACGGCAACCGCGGTGATCAGCAACGGCGCCAGCACCTGGTGGGCCGAGAGCCCGGCCGCCTTCATCGCGATCACCTCGCTGTTCTGGTTCATCGTGGCCAGGGTGAGGATTGTCGCCAGCAACACCGAGTAGGGCAGGAACCGGGCCACCAACTGCGGCAGGCGGAGCGACACATAAGTCCACAACTCCGGCTCGCCATTGCCGGGATAGGCCAGAATGTCGCCGCTCTCGGACAGCAGATCGAGCATCTGGAGCACCAGCACCAGCATCAGCAGCACGCCGACGATGCGCGTGCCGAACTGTTTTGCGAGGTAGAACGACAGCGTGCGCGAGGGGAAGAAATCAAGTTGCATCGGCGATCCCAGCCAGCTTGCGGGCGCCGGGGTGGCGGCGGAAGAAACGCCGGAGCCACTTGCCGATATTCGCGGCGAAGCGTTCCAGCGCGCCGATCGGCTGGCCACCCGGCACATAAGCCGTTTTCCAGTACATCCACGCGATCAGGAGGCTGAACAGGGCGAACGGCCCCCATAGCGCCAGCGCCGGGTTCACCCGGCCGAGCACGGCAACCGACTGCCCATATTCGTTGACCTTGTGATAGGCGACGACCATCACGATCGCGACGACCACGCCGAGCGAGGAAGTCGAACGCTTGGGCGGAACCGCGAGGCTGACCGCCAGCAGCGGCATCATCAGCATCATCACCACTTCGACCATGCGATAGTTGAAGCTCGCCTGGCTGGAATTGCGCAATTCCTGAGGCGCCTGGTTGTTCCAGCCGATCCGCAACAATTCCGGCAGGAAATACTCGCGCTCCTTGCCGCCGCGCTTGCGAAACTCGTCGACCGCCGGGAGATCGATCGGCAGATCGTGTTGCGAGAAGCTGAGAACGCGCGGCGCCTGGCCGGGCTCGTCCTGCACGATCTGGCCGTCGTTCAGGCGAAGGATGATCGTATCGACATTTTCCTTCAGTCCCAGAAAGCGGCCCTCGCGGGCGGAAATGGACAGAACCTGCCCCTTCCCGTCCGCAACCCGGGCAAATATTCCCATCAACTGACGCCCGCCGTCACGGCTTTCCTCGATGCGCAGCGCCATCCGGTCGGCCAGAGTGGTGAATTCGCCGACCTTGATCGACGCGCCGAGCGCGCCGGACGCCAACTGATAGTTGAGCTGTTCGTAATAATAGCGCGAGAGCGGCTGCAGATAGCCGACGATCGCGAAGTTCAGCGCGGCGAGCGTCAGCGCGATCAGATAGGGCACGCGCAGCAGGCGGGTGTAGGACAAGCCGACCGCGCGCATCACATCGAGTTCGCTTGACGTCGCGAGCTTGCGAAACGCCAGCAGGGTGCCGAGCAGCAACCCCAGCGGGATCGCGAGGCTGGCATATTCGGGCAGCATGTTGGCCAACATGCGGAACACGATGTTCACCGGCCCGCCCATGCTGGCGACGAAATCGAACAGCTTGAGCATCTTGTCGAGCATCAGCAGCATCGCCGCGATGACGAACACCGCCAGCATGGGCATCAGCACCAGCCGGAAGATGTAACGATCAATGGCGGAGAAAAACTTCAACGGGTGCTCGAAAGTCCGTGGCGGGAAGTTTGACGGGCCTAGGTGATGGCATCCCCGCTGGCAAGGCGACTTCGCGGTGTTTGTCCGGACGGCGCTGGAATCCTGTGACGGTTTGCGTATCGTGCCGGGCGCAAGCTGACGGAAAGGCCAGGCGATTGATCGACCCCGAGACGATGACCGAGCGCCATTCGGTGCACCGCATCGGCTGGCTGCGCGCGGCGGTGCTCGGTGCGAATGACGGGATCGTCTCGACCGCCAGCCTGATCGTGGGGGTTGCCGCCGCAGCCGGCGGCAAGGGCGAAGTCCTGCTGGCCGGAATGGCCGGACTGGTGGCCGGGGCGATGTCGATGGCAGCCGGAGAATATGTTTCCGTTTCGAGCCAGGCCGACACCGAACGCGCCGACCTTGCCCGCGAGCGCCATGAACTGCTCCACGCCCCCGAGGCCGAACTGGCGGAGCTGACCGAAATCTATGAGGAGCGCGGCCTCCCGCCGGAGCTGGCGCAAGAGGTCGCCAGCTCGCTCACCGCGCACGATGCGCTTGGCGCGCACGCGCGGGACGAGCTGGGCCTGGCCGAACTGCATCGCGCCCGGCCGATCCAGGCCGCGTTCACATCGGCGGCGACCTTCGTCGTTGGCGCCGCGTTACCGCTGGCGATGGCCGCCGCGTTGCCGGTCGCACGGATGCCGGCGGGCGTCAGCCTCGCCTCGCTCAGCTTTCTGATGCTGCTCGGCGCGATCGGCGCGAGGGCGGGCGGAGCACCGGTACGCGCGGCCGTGACCCGCGTTGCCTTCTGGGGCGCGGCAGCGATGGCGGCGACTTATGCGATCGGCAAGCTGTTCGGGACGGCGATCAGTTAGCGCCTGTGCCGTTTCAGGCGGCGCAAGTCGAAAAAACTTTGGGAGTCAGAGCCGCAACAGCGGGCTCAGCACCAACGCGAGACCGACTACGCTGACGAGGAACACCAGGGTGCGGATTTTCGGGACGCCCGCCCAGTAGAGCGGGAGGTAGATCGCCCGCGCGCCCAGCCAGATCCAGCCGCCCAGCGCGGTGGTCGCGCTTGTGCGCCCGGCCAGCACGACGCCGATGAGCGCGACGATCGCGATCGGGAAGGTTTCCTGGAAATTGTTGCGCGCCCGCTCCAGCCGGCCGGCGACGGGGGCGAGCGGCGGCATGGCCTCGTCCCGCGCGCCGGTGTTCCAGGCGGCGCCATACTGGCGCGTCTTCACGTGCACGGCGGCGAAGATATGGACGAACAGGAGCACCGCGCCCCAGGCCAGAATCATCAGCTCGGTCGGCATTTTCGCGGCTTTCTGTTTGAGGAGGTCTGGCTGTTCGAGCAAGTGCGGCGCGCGGTCCGGTCAGGGCTGGAGTGCACCGGTGCGGCTGCGACCTCAGGCCTTTTCGAGCGTGCACTGCAGCGGGTGCTGGTTCTTCTTGGCGAAGTCCATCACCTGATTCACCTTGGTTTCCGCGATCTCGTAGGGGAAGATACCGCAGATGCCGACGCCCTTCTGATGGACATGCAGCATCACGCGCGTGGCCTGCTCCAGATCCATGTTGAAGAAGCGCTTGAGCACGATCACCACGAATTCCATCGGGGTGTAGTCGTCATTGAGCAGCAGCACTTTGAACTGACTTGGCTTCTGGGGCTTGGTTCGCGTCCGGGTGGCGATGCCGATGCCCGTGTCCGTCCCGTTGCCGCCGCCGTCACTGTCGTCGTCGCCAGCCGAACGGATGCGCAAGGCGCCGGGGACGGCGGACAGGAGGGAACGCTGGGGAATCATCGCAGCAGGATATCGTATGTGACTGCGCCGAGACAAGATGTGCCTTGCGCCTAATTTTCATACGAGCGAGCCGGACAGCGCATGGGCTGCCCGGCTCGTCATGCTTGAGGTTCGACCGGCGGGAGAGGAGATGCCGGCGTTCCTGTAAAAAAGTCCAGAACCTGGACGGTCGCCGGTCAGACGGCCGAACGGGCCTTTTCAACCGCGAGCGTGACGCGGGTCGACAGCGGCGACATCACTTCGTTGGCCAGCTTGAACATGGCTTCGGTGTTCTTCGAAGCCTGTGCAACCGCGCTGTCGAAGTTCTTGCGAACCAGCGTGCTCTGCAACTGGAAGAATTCAGCCGGGGTCTTCACCGCAGCAAGTTCCTTCACTTCGGCGCTCGCCGCTTCGAAAGCCGAGCGGCCTTCGGTCACCATGGTGGTGCCCAGTTCCTGCAGGCCCGAAGCGAGGATCTTGCTCGATTCGACCACGGCTTCAACGTTGCCCTTGGTGAAGTCCGAGGCTTCGCCGAATGCGGCGCTGCCCTTTTCGTAAACGGTCTTCGCCTTGGACTGAACGTCGGCGATTGCGGTCTTGATCGGAGCGGTGAAATCCATCGTGCTGGTCTTGGCCATGAACGTTTCCTTTGACTGAGAAAGCGTGGGCGAGCCCTCGCTGATCCTGGTGGTTGTGGGATGGTTGGAGTTGACGATCTTGAACTTGGGTGCGGCGACCGGGGTGGCCTTGCGGACCGGCTTTGCCGCCGCAAGCTTCGCTGGAGCAGCCGGCCGCTTGGCCCGAACGGCCTTGCGCGCGACTTTACTGGCGACCGGCTTGGCCGGAGCTTCCGCGACGGGCGCCTCGGCCGGGACAGCGGCGTCCTTGGCGACCGGCTTGCTCGGGGCGTTCGGCTTGGCCGAAGTTTTCGCGAGGCCCGGCTTGCGCCCGCGCTTGGGCGCCGCAATGTTTTCCGCCACGGCAGGCGTTTCCGCTGCGAGTGACGCTTCGACCGCTGCCGCAATCGGCGCGACGGGCTCGGCGGTGTTTTCCGGCACGGTTACCGGCGCCTCGGGGGCGCCGTCCATCGGCTTGTCGGCCTCTTCAGCCATGAGCGACAAATTCCTTTCACAATTCCCCGCCGAGTCGTTCGGCAGAATTATGCTGCAACGCAACATTGGATGCTGCAGTCAGGAATGTCAACTATTATTGTGCAGTGCAGCAAACATTTGGCCGCTGCTGCATGTGCGTTCAGCGCGTCTTGACGTAACGGCCCGGCGCATCCTCGATCACCTTGTCGCCCCTGCCGCCCGGCACGCGTTTGCCCTTCGCCGGAACTTGCTCCGGCGCCAGCGAACGCAACCACTCGAGCCAGTGGGGCCACCATGACCCCGGATGCTCTTGCGCGCCGGCCACGAAATCCTCGTAGGTTTCGACCGGCCCCGGATTGGTCCAGTACTGGTACTTCTTTGCGGCCGGCGGATTCACGACCCCCGCGATATGCCCCGAACCGGCCAGCATGAACGTCCACGGCCCCGACACGTGCCGCGTCATGCGCCACACGCTCTGCGGCGGGGCGATGTGATCCTCGCGGCCGGCCTGAATATAACAGGGCACCGTGATCCGGGTGAGATCGAGCGGCACGCCGTCCGCCTCCAGCGCGTCGGGCACGACCAACTGGTTGTCGCGATAGAGATGCTTCAGATAGGCGCGATGCCACTTCGCCGGGAGGTTGGTGCTGTCACCATTCCAGTGCAGCAAATCGAACGCCGGATAGTCCTCGCCCAACAGGTAGTTGCTGATGACCGTGTTCCAGATCAGGTCCGAACTGCGCAGCAGGTTGAACGTCGCGGCCATATAGCGTCCGTCGAGATATCCCGGCTTGGCGAGCTGCGTCACCAACGCCAACTGGCTGTCGTCGATAAAGTTCTTGAGTTCGCCGGCCTGCTCGAAATCGACCTGGGCGGTGAAAAACGTCGCGCTCTTCACCTTGTCCTGCTCGCCGCGCCGGGCCAGCACCGCGAGCGATTTCGCCAGCGTCGCCCCGGCGACGCAATAGCCGATCGTGTGGACGCTCGGCACCTTGAGCCGGGTCCGGACCACATCGATCACCTCGATCTGGGCGCGGACATAATCGTCCCAGTCCACCTCGGCCATGCTGGCATCGGCCGACTTCCACGACGTGATCAGCACCGTGATCCCCTGCTCAACCGCCCAGCGCACGAAGCTTTTGGCCGGATTGAGATCGAGGATGTAGAACCGGTTGATCCACGGCGGAAAGATCAGCAGCGGCACCGCCAGCACGTTCTCCGTGACCGGGGTATACTGGATGATCTGGTAGAGCGGCGTCTCGTGGACCACCTTGCCCGGAGTCATCGCGATGTTGCGCCCGAGTTCGAACGCGGCGGGATCGGTGTGGGTCAACTGGCCCTTCTTGAGATCGGTCAGCAGGTGTTCGATGCCCGCGACGAGGTTCTTCCCGCGCATCTCGACGGTGCGATCGAGCACGACCGGATTGGTCATCGGGAAGTTGGCGGGGCTCAGCGCCTCAAGCAGCATGCGGGTGACGAAGCGGAGCTGCTCCTTGCGGGCCGGGTCCAGCCCCCGGGCCTTGTCGGCCAGCGACATGACTTGCTCCGAATAGAGCAGGTAGGCCTGATGGATCAGCGCGAACGCCGGCTGTTCGCGCCAGCGCGGGTCCGAAAAGCGGCGGTCCTTGCGCGGCAGTTCGGGCGGCTCCTGCCCGGCCTTGTCGCTTGTCGCGAACTGCGTCCGCAAATTTTCCCACAGATCGATGCTATCCTGCAACAACGCCTTTTGCGTTTCGCTATCAGCCAGCGGCAAGTGGTTGTACCAGGTATCGACGATCTCGCGCAGCTTGTCCGGATGGGCCAGCAGCACTTCGCCGACGGCGTTCGGCAGGTGCCGCGCCTCATCGCCCTGGTAGGTGCGCCAGACGGACTGGAGCCGTTCCGCGAAATCGCCCAAGGGCAAAAGTTCGCCGAGCTTGGCCGGAAGCGACGCCGGTGTCAGGTCGGTGCCGAACCCGCCGAGCAGCGATTCCGACAGCTTGGTTTGCAGGCGAAACATCTCCTCGAACACATCGGTCCGGACGTCCGGCGTCGTGTCGCAAGTCGTGTCTTCAGCATCGGCCATCGTTCGCTCCC
>VMTF01000196.1 GCA_013791705.1 Sphingomonadales bacterium
CCCCGGTCCCCACCCCCTACTGAAGCCAGTGCCTCTAACACGCTACCGGGCCCTCCCCCCACGGCGGGCCCGGGGGCCCCCCCCCCGGGCCCGCGCCACCATTTTGCGGATTGCGCGATCAGGCAGCCTGCGCGCGCAACGACAGGTCGAGCCGAATATCGTCGTAATTCACGCGCGGAGCGAGTGCCCGGTTGGGCCGCTTCTCGAAACGCACGAGACCGTAACGCTCCATGGTCTTCAATGTGCGCGACAGATTCGACTTGGCTCGCCCGGTACGTTCGACCAGCGCCTGCAAGGACTCCGGCTTTTCCTTGGCGATCAGCGCCAGCAGTTCCCGGTTGCGGTCGGACAGCACCTTGGCGAGGCTCTCGATCGAGGTGAACCATACCTTCGGCCCCTGCGCCGACTGCTTCAACTCGCCCCGCGCGATGGCCATGGTCCGGGCTTTGTAGTCCGCCGGGCTGGCAATTCCGATTTTCAACGTCGTCATAGCTTTACTCCTCGCTGCGCCAGCACCGCTTCGACTTCTGTCCAGAAGTCGGCCAACAGGCTGGCGGCATCGGCGTATTCGTAAGGGCGAATGGTTCGTAGCCGATGCTTGTGGTCGAACGCAGCCGCTTGTTTTGCCCCCGGTCCCGAACCTGATGTCACGGGATGGGCATTGTCGAATCCGACCAACCTTTCGCCCTTCCCGTCGTGCAGAGTGAGCGAGTAGCGCAAGCCGTGCGGTCTCTCGGGTGAGCTTGCCACACGTTTGACCTCGAACTTGACCCAGTGGTTCCCCGAAGGATCGATGACAAACACTTTGCCATCGAGCGGAAGCAAGGCATCAAGGCATCAAGGCTCGAGTCGTGCGGCTCATCCACCATGCATAGTTATCATACGCTGATAACTATGCAACCTGCATCGTTGGCGGGGCCTTTGGTCGGCCCCTTGGACGGGTCGTTAGTGTCCGTCGTCAGAACATTTGGCGCAACTCGCGGCGTAGATTAGCGGAGTGTCGGCCTCGTCTGGGGATTGATGTTAGGCGGCGAGCCTGCGGTGTTGCAAGCGCCGATGTTCGATGGTCTGTCGCTTGATCCTTTCACGCTGTTTGATGATGGTTGGGGCTCTGCCGAAGTAGGCATCGGCGGGCGTCACGTTGTTCAGGCTCTCGTGGTATCGCTGGTGGTTGTAGTGCTCGACGAACGCCTCGATCCGGGCCTCGAGGTCGCCGGGCAGGAAGTAGTTTTCCAGCAGGATGCGGTTCTTCAGGGTCTGATGCCAGCGCTCGATCTTGCCCTGGGTCTGCGGGTGGCATGGGGCGCCGCGAACATGGCTCATCTTCCGGGCCTCGATGTATTCAGCCAGTTCGCCCGCGATATAACTGGGACCATTATCCGACAGCAGCCTGGGCTTGTGCAGCACCGTGGCGCTGTCGCAGCCGGAAGCCGCAAGAGCGAGGTCCAGCGTGTCGGTCACGTCCTCGGCCCGCATATTGGTGCAAAGCTTCCAGGCGATGATGTAGCGCGAGAAGTCGTCGAGCACGGTCGACAGATACATCCAGCCCCAACCGATGATCTTGAAGTAGGTAAAGTCGGTCTGCCACATCTCGTTCGGCCGGGTGGTCTTGGTGTGGAACTGATCGGCGGCCTTGATCACGACATAGGCCGGGCTGGTGATCAGATCGTGGGCCTTGAGCAGGCGGTAAACCGTGGCTTCGGACACGAAGTAGCGCTTCTCGTCAGTGAAGCGCACGGCTAGCTCGCGCGGGGACAGCTCACTGTGATCCAGCGCCATCTCGACGATCTGGTCCTGGATGTCCTCGCCGATGCGGTTCCACACCCGGCTCGGTGCCGATGGCCGATCCTCCAGCGCTTCCGGCCCGCCTTGGAGGTAGCGGTCATACCAGCGATAGAACGTCCGGCGGGCGATGCCGAGCTGGTCCAGCGTGCGCTTGGCGGACAGGTGCGACTGCTCGACGATGCTGATGATCTCCAGCTTCTCGGATGCAGGATACCTCATTCGTCGTCGCCCCCATCCGCGAGAATGCTTTTTTTGAGCAGACGGTTCTCGAGCGTCAGGTCGGCGACGCACTCCTTCAGCGCGCCGGTCTCCCGGCGCAGATCCTTCACCTCATCTGTGGTCGCGGCACGGGCAGTATCGCCGGCCAAGCGCCGCTTGCCCGCTTCCATGAACTCCTTCGACCAGGTGTAATAGAGGCTCTGGGCGATGCCTTCCTTGCGGCACAGCTCGGCAATGCTGTCATCGCCGCGCAGTCCATCGAGCACAATGCGGATCTTGTCCTCGGCCGAGAAGTGCCGCCGGGTGGCCCGGCGGATGTCCTTCACCACCGCTTCCGCAGAGGCCTTGGTGCGCGATTTTGCATTGGAGGATTTGGGTCTCATCTTCGTTCCTTCGTCACTACGACGAGACCCAAATCCTCCTTAAATCACAACCTCAAATCTGTGCCATTGGTGCTGACGGGGAACACCCCCGAGTCGATCGCGTTGTCTCCGCAATGATTGTGCGACTGCTTCCTCAGCCTTATCGGCATACACTGCCTCCATTCGAGCAATCGTATCCGTGCGATGAACGCCGTGGTTTGGGCGCACTGACGCTTGGATCAAGGTCGGATGCATCCGGTTCCAGCGTTGGGCATATCCCGCTTGCGCGGCGCAGACTTGCTCCAATTGTCGCGTTAAGACCTTCAGGAGGTCGGCTGGCCAAAGGGACCTGTCACCATTTCTTTACACAGGACTTCTAGAGAACACAGTGCGACCCAAGGCTAGTTCATAGCCAGACTTGAGGCGGCTTTCGGGCCGCCGTTTTTCTGGTCAATCACCTCGGCGTGAAAGTTGGATGAGTCCTGTTCCGTGAAGCGCCGAGTGTAGGCTGGTGCCCGGCCGCCGGCTCAGCCTCAGTCGGGCCGGTCGCGAGGCGACCTCAACGAAGTGATCGAGTGGGTGTGGGACTAGCGCTTCCCGCCACCGTGATCTAACGGTTTGAGCATGGGTGAACGAGAAAGCATCATCGCGTGGCTGAGGCTCTATATTGGCGAACTTGACCAGCTTGTGGGCGTGAGCGATGGCTCGGCACACGCTGCCGCGATGAGCGAGGCCCACTCTGCGCGAACAATCCTGTTTGCGATCGAGAGCGGGGATTATCTCAACGACCTGCCGCCAATCCTGACCGCCCCTGGAAACTGACCCTCAACTCCAGGAGCCTTGCGGTTTTAGCCACGCTATCGTTCAGCAGCAGCATTGTTCCTGAATATATTGAGAAATTTTGAGGATCGAGCTGGTCGTCAGCGACCAATCTTGGCAGCTTTTCTGTGCCTGACGTGAC
>VMTF01000158.1 GCA_013791705.1 Sphingomonadales bacterium
GCCCGTCCTGCCCGCACCAAACCCCGCTTCCCCCCCCGGAAACGCGGTACCTGCCCCCAGCGCCCGGCGCCCCGGGCGGGACGGCAAGATCGCGGTCCTTGAACTGGAACCAGGCCGCGCCCTGTTCAAGCCGGCGCACCGTCTCGTTGACGGTCGTTTCGGGAATGGCCTGGCCGCCGACCAGCTCATCCGCGCCGAGCACCGGGGTCGTTGGAGTGGGCATCCGTTAAATCCTCTGGGCTAGACGGTTGACTGGGCAGCGAAGCCGCGCCCGCCGGCGTCACTGATCTGATAGACCCGGAAGGTCAGGCTCGCTTGCGGGGCGCCGAAATCGGCGGTCTGGGCGGCGGCGTCATAAGTGCAGGCGGGCGCGGTCAGCCCGGTGATCGTGCGCACCACCGTCGCCCCGTCCATGATATCGACCTCGTAGGCTTCCGATGCTTCGGACAGCGGAATCGCGGTGCCCGAGGTCCACGCCCCGCCGACCCGCGTGCGCCGCACCCAGGATAGCGCCCAATCGCCGCTGCCGCTGTCGCTGGCCCCGGCCAGATGGCACGGCGCCCAGGGCTTCAGGCTGGCGCCAGTGAACGGCGTCATCGGCACCGGGAAGGCGGTGGTGCGCCCGGAGGTGATCGCCTTGAACGACTGGTTGGTGCCGACCTCGTCCAGCCCCAGCGCCACCGCTTCGACATTGTCCAGCAGCTGGAAGTCTTCGCCCGCGACGTGGCCGGCGCAGGCCCATTCTGTGCCGCGCCGGCCGCGCTTGAAGCCGGACACTTCCCAGGTCTGCGCCGCAACCAGGGTCGCCGTGGTGAAATTCACGATCTCGTCGCCGAACAGCGCCTGGTTGCGTGTCGGGTCGGCGTCGATCTCGGCCTCGGTGCAGCCGGACAGGGTGCCCGTATTGAGCCTGACCGTGATGCTGCTGATCCGGTCCCACAGCCATGGATCGCGATCGGGCAGCGCATCGAGCGCGATGCCCCAGGTGAGCGCCTGCGAGGCCTCGATGCTGGCGATTTCGTTGGAATACTCGCCGTCGACAGCCTGGAATGCCACCGCGCCCGGCCAGGTGCCGTCCGTATAGGGCGCGGCACCGACGTAAATACTCGGCGGCGTGCGGGCATCGCTGTCGCTGAGGTAGGGCAGATCACGGAAAAACCCGCGCGAAAGCAGGGGATAGGAGATCACGCTCGGGCTGCGGCCGTCAAACCCGGCGCCCTCGGCGTCGTTGAGCAGCGCCACCGCCGCGTCGTCGCGCACCCATTCGGTGCGGATCTGGCGATCGGCGCCCATTTCCATGCTGCGCAGGCGCCCGGTCAGCGGAAAGCCCCGTAGCGACACCGGATGCACATCGGCCGGTTCGAGCGCGACCTGCGCGGCGGGCAGCGGAAACGTCTGCCGGCGCGCGTCGAACAGGCGGCGGCGGTGGAACCGCGTGACCAGTTGCTGCGCCTCGTCCTTGTCGAGCACCAGCGTGCCCATGTCGATCGTCAGCTTGCGCTGGCCATCGAGCTCGGCGAGGCGCGGCGAGGCGGCGGCGTTCGGCTGCCCGTCGGCATCGGCATCGGCGAATTTCAGCACCACCTGCGAGGGCACATCGGTGCCGCCCGCGCCGGTGCTGGCGAACAGCGGCGCGCCGCCCGAACCGCCATCGCCTTCAAGCACGAACTGGCCGCTGGATATCTCCGCACCCGCCGCCCCGCCGCGCGGCACGAATTCCAGCAGAAAACCGTGCGGTCGGGCATCGATATCATAGAGCTCGAGCAGCGGATCGACCCAGTCCTTGCCCGAACCGCCGCTGGCGCTGTAGCCCCTGATCGGGTGGGTCAGCGCGGTTACGTCGAGCCGCGCCGGATCGCCGCCGCCGAGCTCGAACACATCGCGGACGATCGTGGCCAGCGTCACCGCGCTCTCGCCAATGCGATCGAGGTAGCACCAGCGCAGGGTGGACGAGGTCTTTATGATCAGCGCATGGTTGATCGGGTCGTAAATGGTGCGTTCGTGCGTGCCGGTCCCGTACCACGAGCTGAGTGCTAGCTGGCGGATGCTGCCCAGGTCGGCCGAGGCGATTTCCTCGAACCCGACCCAGAATGTCGCGGCGCCGGGCGCGACGGACTTGATCGCCTCGCGGGTCAGCCCGGCGGGATAGTTCGGGGTGTAGCTGCCAAGGTTCGCGCCGGTCGCCCGGTCGATCCGATAGAGCGCGCCGCCCCAGGCGAGCACGAAGTGATCGCTGGCCGCGTCGACATAATGGAACGCCGCCACCCCGCTGCCCAGCACCGGCATGGCCGGCAGCCCGGTGACGGTGCGGGTGGCGCCGGCTGCGCCGATCTGCCGGAACAGTGCCGACGTCGAAGATGCATAGCCGACCACCCACACATCGCCGTCGGCCGTGGTGAAAATCAGCGATTCGCCGCCGATGCCGACGATCTCCACGCCATCGACATAGGTCGCCTCGATGGTCGAGACGCACCAGTGGTCGATCCCGTTGCCATCGAGCGCGCTGGAGCCGGTGCCCCACGATGTGCCGGGCGTGGCCGCCAGGATCGAGCCCGCGCCGGAAACAGGCTGGGCGATCGCGTTCGAGATCTGGCTGCCATAGACCAGCGTACCATCGCTGAAATAGCCGTGCCCGGCGAAGATCTCGCGCGGCAGGATGCTGAACCCGCCGTTGAGCATCACCGCCCGCGCCGCCGTGTCGATGATGGCGAAGTAATAGATGTTGCTGTTCGACAGCGTCGAATAGTCCGGGCTGAAGGTCAGGTGGCTCACCGCCGCGCCGATCGCCAGCTCGCTGAAGGGATGGAGACTGGCCGGGATGGAGACGATTTCCGCCTCCACCTGCGGCACCCGGTTGCCGAACTTTTCCAGCGGCAGGTTGTGGAAGCGGATGCGGCCATAGCCGCGATAGGCCGGGGTCGCGCCTTCGCCGTGCTTCGCCTCGATGTCGGCGCGCATCACATCGTCGACGTCCTGGCCGTCATCGCCCAGGTAGATCCTGATGTAGTCGGCGATGGTGCCGCCGGCGCTACCGAAATCGAACGGCGTCACCGGGCCGGCATTCGACATGTCGTAGACCAGGTGCCCGTCGCGCTTGATCCGCCGCACCGCCCCGATCTCGTGGCAGGCCAGCACCACGTCGAAGTCCGCGAAATAGCTGTAGTCGTTGTACTTGCCGCCCTTGGTCTTGCGCCGGCGCTTGACCTCGATCAGATCCTTGCCCCAGATGAATTGCCCGGCCACCCACGCGGTGCCCCAGACGCGCGGCAGCAAGACGTCGTATTGCCCGCCCGCGAACTTGCGGCTGTCGAGGCGAGGCCCCTCGATCTTGTTCAACATGCCGAGCCCGATCTGGGCGGCCATCAGCCCCGCCTTGAGCACGACGTTGGCAACCATCAGGGCAGCTCCCGCCCGGCCGCGCCGGTCCCGTCCCGCCAGCGCCAGGCGCTGTCGATCGCCTCGCGCCGGCGCACGAAGGGCCGGACCTTGTCGGCCAGCAGCAGCGCCTCGATCACCCGGTCGGGCCGGCCCGGTTGCGGCGCGCAGACCGCCAGGTGCTGCGGCAGCCCGGAAACGCGGCACAGCAGCACGTCGCCCGCCTTGCGCTCGGCAACCGCCACCGGATCGAAGATCCGCGCCAGCCCCTGCCGCAACCGGCCCAGCGGCACCCTCCCGCCATAATCGCCGCACAGCGCCTCGACACTGGCCGCTTCGGCGAACCCCAGCTCGGCGGCGATCCCGGCGACCAGGCCCTTGCAATCGCAGCCCGCGCGGATGCGGCCCTGCCAGACGAACGGCGCGCCGATCCATTGTTCGGCCTGCGCGGCGACCAGCGTGCCCCGGGCCATGATGACAGCACGCTCAGGCATGCTCGCTCGGTTTCTCGGGCAAACAATTCCCGAACGGCGCGAGCCACACCCAGAAAGTGCCGATCACGCCATAGTAGTCGTAAACCTCGACACCGCGCCGTTTACGGCGAATCCAGCCAATCCCGCCCTCGATGCCATCGAGATCGTCCTTCTGGACGTTCCACGCCGGGCGCGTCATGTCCCGGTTCCCGTCGGATAGAGCAGCACGTCCTCGCCCGGCACATCGGGAAAGGCCTGCATCGGCGCCGCATCGCCCAGCAGCGTCACGCACGCAGGCCGCGTCTTCGGGCAGCCCTGGCTGATCGTCAGCGTGTCGCCCGGTGCCGGAGCTTCGATCAGCGGCAGCATCAGCTCGATCGCCGCGGTGCCGGGCGCGGTCTCGTTCCACTGGTAGAGGTTTTCCGAGATCACGCCCACCAGCGCACCCGAGGTGAACGCCGCCTCGCCGGCATTGAAGAAGCCATCGGCAAAGCTGCCGGCGTAGGAAACCGTGAACCGCATCGGATCGGTGACCGTCACCACCGTCGCGGCGGCGGTCACCGGCACGCCCGGGCACTGGCCCACGCCGAACCGCAGCCGGCAATAGGGCGTGATCAGCTGCTCGAGCACCTGGTTGAAGATATCGCCGTCGCCGCGGATCTCGAGCACGAAGCGCGGGTCTTCCACCCGCGACTCGCGCGCCTTGCCGTAGAGCAGCGGCGCATAGCCCGCCTCGCCCGGCGAAACGCGCACCAGCCAGGCCTCGGCATCGGCCCAGCGCCCGCCCTCGACCGCGCCGCGGGTCAGCCCGCTCGCCCCTTCACCAACCTCGCCCAGTGGCCCCTGCAGTTCGCAATGGCTGGCATCGAGTCCGGCGACCAGCGTCAGCGCGGAAAGCAACATACCCTCGGCGCAGGTCACCGGGCCAGGGCCGCCGCTGGCGGTGAGGTCGACCACTTGCGGCTCGTCGAGCGTGGTGAACCCGATCACGGTGCCATCGCGCGCCTGCAGGATCACGCATTCACCGGACAATGGCGAACCCTCGAGCACACCCAGCAACGGGGCAGGAATCGGCCGTGTCATTGCGATTCCCTCGCCCGGTTCACAACCATTTCCGGACCTCCTCGAGCGGCACGGAGCCGGCGCTGCGCGAATTGATCGTGTCCCAGGTGATCGAGAGGTGATCGTCGGCAAAGCACACCGGAACATCGAACTCGAACCCGGCGGTGATCACCGCATCCAGAGCCGGCGCCGGGGTCAGCGTTACCACCCCGGTGCCCCGCGCCACCGCAATGCCGCCACCAAGCGGCACTCCGTCGAGCGCAACCGTCAGCGTGCCGCTGACCGGCCATTTGATCGGCCGGTCGTAGGGGTTAACCGGATCGGGATAGCGCTTGATGAGCTGGAAAGTGGTCGTCGCCCCATCGCCGATGCCCAGTGGCTGATCGGTCGGCGAAGCCGCGTCGCGCCCGTTGACATGGCTGGTCGCGTCGAGCCAGTCTTTCAGCAGGAACCCGCGCTTTGCCCCGCGGCGGCCCCGAAAAAACGCATTGAGCGCGGCGATATCGGCGGGCGACTTGATATTGTGGGCGATCTCGTAGCGTTGCAGCGAATTGAGCCAGCGCTGCTCGCGGAACACATCGCCATCGTCGGTCGGCACCCTGGTGGTGAGAAACGCCGGGCCGCCGGCCGAACCTTGCGACCATTTTTCGGGAAGCCGCACATCGTCGAGAATTACCGCCATGTCAGGCGATCCCCTTGCGTGCGGCCAATGCCTGCGAACGCTGGTTGCCCCGCGCGATCGCGCTTTGCGTCGTGCGCGGATCGGCGCGGGCGGGAATGATGTTGTTCTGGATGATGGTGATCCCGCCGCCTCCGCCCTCCGCCGGGCGATGCGCCTGCTGGTTGCTGAGCACCGAGACTTGCCCGCCGGCCTGCCGGATCATCTTCTCGCGGCCGTTCTCGCCGACCCAGAACGGGCGGCCGATCGGCAGGTTGTCGGTGCCCGAGGCGAACAGCGCCGGGTTGGTCGCGATCGTCGAGGCGGCGCTGGGGGCGAGCCGGGCGACCCCCGCCGCGGTGATCCCGCCGCCCAGCGCGCTGCCGGCGATCCCGAGCACCGCGCCGAGAATCCCGCCGCCGCCGCCCCCGCCGGAGGAAAGCATCGCGATGGCCTGGCCGAGCGCGCCGCCGAACTGGCCGGTCAGCGGGATCAGCTCGGCCATCGCCTGCCCGGCTTTCGCGGCCGAGCTGCCGACATCGGCGAGCGGGCGCGCGACCGCATCGGTGAAGCCGTTATCGTTGGCGAGGAAAGTGGATTGCAGCCCCGGCCCGGTGCCGAAGGTGCCGCTGGTTCCGGTCAGCCGCGCCAGCGCCGCCGCCGCCGCATCGGCCGAGCTGCCCAGCGTGCCGATCGAGACCGACGCGCCGAGCAGGGTCTGCGCATCGGGCAGGCCGGACTTGATCGCCGCGGCGTTCTTGTCGACGTTCACCCCGAGCAGGCTGTCGATGCCCCTGGCGATCGGCTGCTCGACGGTCTGGTACAGCAGCCGTTCGAGCGGCAACTGGATCAGCTTCTGCAGCACATCGAGCGCGCTGCCGCCGTGCAGCACCAGGTCGGTCAGCGTGCGGCCGACATCGTCGCCGAACCCGACCCAGATCCGCTTGCCCGCATCGGCCTCGATATTCGCTTTCGCCATCGCCAGGGCGAGCTGATCCATCCGCGCGGCGAACTGGTCGGTGGTGAGCGCGTGGGCGCGCAGCAGGGTGATGGCCTGGTCGATCTCGTCGTTGATCTTTTCCATCGGGCTTTTCAGCCCTTCGAGCACCGCCTTCGCTTCGGACTGGCGCCGGCTGAATTCGGCGATCGCGTCACTGGCCTCGACATAGCGTTCGGCCAGGCCGCGCACCGAATCCTGCTGGCGCTGGACTTCGGCGGTGGCATCGGCGGTGGCCTTGCCCGCATCGAACTGCCGGCGCGCGGCCAGCGCCGCCTTGCGCCGCGCCTCGACCTCCTTGTCGATCAGCTCGGTGTTGATCCGCCGGATCGCCGCTTCCACTTCCTGCTGCTGCTCGACCGCCTTCAGCGCCGCGCCTTCCAGCCCGGCTTTCGCCTCGATCTCCGCCGTGCGCTGCTCCCACGACCTGACCACGTCGTCATTGGCCTGCGCGATCCGGTCGGCCGCGCTACGCGCCTGATCGGCCTCGCGCTGGGCCGGATCGGCGCCGGAACCGCCGCGGCCCCCCCCCCC
>VMTF01000245.1 GCA_013791705.1 Sphingomonadales bacterium
CCTCCGCCCCGCGCCCTCGCGCGCGCCTTCCTGCTCGGTTCTCGCAAAATCGGGGCGTGCGGGCAGCGTGCCTTGGGCGGCCAGCGTCGCAATTCGGGCGTGCGGGCTCGCGAGCCCGCGTCCGAGCACGTCATAGCGCGCGGTCAGTCCGCCCTTGCGGTAGGCCGCTTCGATGGTTCCATTCAGTCCTCGCGCCCGGTTCGAGCCATACGTTATTGTTTTTGAGAATATTTCCAGCTTCGCCCCGCCGCCATCGAGCGTCTTGTCGGCGGTACCGTCGACATTGATGCCCGCACCGCGCAAGGTCAGCCCCTGCTCCGCACAGTCCAGTACGGCCAGCCGCACCGGCCCGGAGAACCGCGGCTGCTCGCGCGTGACGACGATCCTGCCGGTGAGGCTCGCCGCCTCCGCCGCACAAGTGCCGAATGCCAGACGCGGCGCCGTGGCGGCGAGCGTGCCCGCGAACCCGTCGCGCAGGGCACCCCGGCCCGCGAGTTTCACATCGATCGGGCCATGGTCGCCATCGACCCGCGCGCGCGCGTCGATAACCGCAACGTTCATGTCGGGCAGGCGGAACGGTTCGGTCCGCTCGCCGCCACACAGCACCTTGTCAAGACTTCCGAAACTGAGCCCGGCGTCTGTCCACGTGCCATGGAGCCGGGGCCGCACCAGCGTGACGCGGCCAATCGCCGGGAACCCGAAGCGCGGCTCGATCTCGATGGTCGCCCGCTCGATGGTGAGGTCCGGATGGGCCGGATCGCCGATCACGATCCGGCTGATCACCTGCTGGCGCGGGCCGATCGAATCGATCCGGTACGTGCCCGGCAGGCCCAGATCGCGCAATTGCCCCGCGATGACATTGTCCGCGATCTGTTCGCGGGTCAGCCAGGCCACACCCAGCGAGACGGCGACCACGCCGCCGACCACGGCCAGCACGCGAACCCAGCGACGGCGACGTTCGCCATCGCCCAGTTCGGGGCCCTGCTGTTCAGGCCACGCCGGGTCGTCTACGGTCGCTTCGCTCATCGCCGCACACTTGCGCCCTCGTCCCCCGAAAGGCAATGCTGCGGACAACGCCGCGTAAAAACAACGCGCGAGGACGAAGGAACGTGGCCGGTGGGGAGTAGCGAACTGTTCGAGGCCCCGGAGCCGGTCCCCGAACGACAGAAAGACCCGGCCCTCGATACGTCCGGGCACCGGGCGCGTTTGCGCAAGCGGCTGCTCGAAGGCGGCATCGATGCGCTCGGCGATCACGAGGTAATCGAATACCTGCTGATGACCGCGATCCCCCGGCGCGACGTGAAGCCGCTCGCCCGCAGCCTGATCCAGCGCTACGGGTCGCTCGCCGCAGTGCTCAACACCGATCCGCAGACCCTTGCCATGCTGCCGGGCATGGGGGAATCCAGCGCGGCGGCGCTGCGGATCGTCGCGGTCGCCACCCGGCGGCTGGCTCGCCAGCTTGTGCGCGAACAACCGGTGGTCGGATCATGGCAGGCGCTGATCGACTATCTCACGATCGACATGGCGCACCTGACCAAGGAGCGCGTCCGCATCCTCTATCTCAACACCCGCAACATGCTGATCCTCGACGACCACCTCGGCGACGGCTCGCTCGACGAAGCGGCAATCCACCCACGCGAGGTGATCCACAAGGCGATGAACATCGGCGCCGCCGCGCTGATCATCGTGCACAATCATCCCTCCGGCTCGCCCGAACCGAGCCGCGCGGACATCCAGATCACCCACCGCATCGCCGAGGCCGGGCGCCTGCTCGGGGTCACCGTGCACGATCACGTGATCATCGGCCGCGAGGGCCATGTTTCGCTCAAGGCCAAGGGGCTGATCTGATGGGAAGCCACCGGATAACGGGCGGCACCGCGCCATGTGCATAGCCGCGATCGCCTGGGATGCGCACCCGCGCTGGCGCCTGGTCGTCGCCGCCAATCGCGACGAAAGCCATGACCGGCCGACCGCGCCGCTGGCCCGCTGGAACGATGGCTCCGGAATCATCGCCGGGCGGGATCTGAGGGGCGGCGGAACCTGGCTGGGCGTGACCGAAGGGCCGGGCCGACCCGGCCGGTTCGCGCTCGTCACAAACTTTCGCGTTCCGGGCCAGATGCCCGATCCGGCCCGGCCCTCGCGCGGGGCGCTGGTGTCCGCGCTGCTCGTCGGGACGGACCCGGCGCTCGTCCCGCTGGGGGCCTACAATCCGTGCAACCTGATGGTCGCAAGTCCCTCCGGCGCCGAATTCCTCGCCAGTCACCCGGCGTCGCGGCGCCTGCCGCTTGCGCCCGGCATCCACGGGTTGTCCAACGGCCCGCTCGATCCACCCTGGCTGAAGACCCGCCGCCTATCGGGCGCCCTGACCGACTGGCTGGGCAGCACGGAGCCCGATTTTGCCCCGCTGTTCGCCGCCCTGCTCGATCGCACGCCGACCGAGACGGACTTATCGGGTTCCGGGCCGGACCCGGTGCTCTCCTCGATTTTCATCGCCAACCCGGCTTACGGAACCCGTTGCAGCACGGTCATCGCGATCGACCGGGCCGGCGCCGGACGAATCATCGAGCGCAGTTTCGGACCGGACGGCCACGCGACCGGCGAAGTCGCGCTCGAATTCGGCTGGTCCTGATCCGGGAACCCCGCCCCGGACAGTCTCGCACCGGCGCTTGTCATTCCCCGTGCTTTGCGCCAACGCGCGCCACACCAACGCGGCTATTTCGTTCGGACACCAGTGCCCCAATTAGCGCCTCAATCGCCGGACGACAGCTTCATCACCCGGCCGCTGTCGATTTGCCTCGATCTGGTCCGCTTCGGCGCGGCGCTGGTGGTGCTGGTCTGTCACGCCGCACAGGCCAAGCTCTATGCCGGCCAGTTTCCGAACATCCCGCTGGCCCAGCACTATGCGGTGGTGGTGTTCTTCGTGCTTTCGGGCCTGGTCATCACCACCTCGGTCCAGCGCCGTCCGGCCACGCTGACCCGCTTTGCGATTGCCCGCGCCGCGCGAATCCTGCCGGTTTCCATCACCGCGCTCGCCTTTGCCACGCTCGCCTTCGCGGTGACGGCGGCACTGGGCGGCCCGGCCCAGCACACCGACACCTATGGCGAACTCAGCCTGCGCGGCACGATACTGCCGCTGCTGTTCCTGAGCGAAAGCCCATGGGGCGCCGGGCCGGTCTGGAATCCGCCATACTGGTCGCTCTGCTACGAAGTCTGGTACTATGCGCTGTTCGGCGCGGCAGTGTTCCTGCGCGGTCCGACCCGGATCATCGCACTGGCCGTATGCGCGCTGCTGGCCGGGCCGCGCATCCTGCTGATGCTGCCGGTGTGGCTGGTCGGCGTGGTCCTCGCGCTCAGCCCGCCGGCGCGCCGCGCCGGGCCGGTCAGCGGCGCGATCCTGCTCGTCGCCGGCATCGCGGGAGCCTGGCTCCATACGACCTTCGTCAGCCAGGGACTGGAACTGATGCAGGCGCTGGCGGGGCCTTACCAGAACCAGCTTTCCTTCTCGCGCTTCGCCCTGTCGGACTTCCTGCTGGCACTGGCGGTCGCCACCGCCTTCACCGGACTGCGTCCGCTCGTCACCCGCTGGCCCGCGCCCTGGCGCGCGATTGCCCGGCCCGCGCAGCTCCTCGCCGGGTTCTCGTTCACGCTCTATCTGTTCCACTGGCCGCTGTTGCTGCTGGCCAAGTCCGCCGGGCTGACCGTGGGCACCAGCCGGCCCGGCTTCGCCGCCGCGATCATCGTGATGGTGGGCGTGTGCTACGCCATCTCGCTCGTTACCGAACAGCAGCGTGACCGTGTGCGCGGGTGGCTCGAAAGCGCCGCCGCCCGCTTGCGCCGCAGCGGGCCGGTATTGACGGCGTAAGCATCCGCTGCCGACAGCGAAAGCAGCGGCGCACTTAATCGCGCCGGCTCTTGCCATCCGCGGTCCGGCCCCGTAGCGGCCCTTCCCAGCGAATGCCTCAAGGAGTTGAACCATGGTCCCCCGCTATGCCCGCCCCGCGATGACCGCGATCTGGGAACCGGAAGCGCGCTATCGGATCTGGTTCGAGATCGAGGCCCACGCGACCGAAAAGCTCGGCGAACTCGGCGTCGTCCCGCCCAGCGGCGCGAAGGCGCTGTGGGACTGGTGGGCAACCGCCCCGAAGATCGACGTCGCCGCGATCGACGCGATCGAGGCCGTGACCAAGCATGACGTGATCGCCTTCCTTGACTGGGTGGCGGCGCAAGTCGGCCCCGAGGCGCGCTTCATGCATCAGGGCATGACCAGCTCGGACGTGCTCGACACGACGCTCTCGGTCCAGCTCGCGCAGGCCGCCGACCTGCTGCTGGCGGACATCGACGCGCTGCTCGCGGCGATCAAGCGCCGGGCAAACGAGCACAAGTACACGCCGACGATCGGCCGCAGCCACGGCATCCACGCCGAACCGACCACCTTCGGCCTCAAGCTCGCCCAGGCCTATGCCGAGTTCGACCGCTGCAAGGCGCGGCTGGTCGCGGCCCGCGCGGAAATCGCGACTTGCGCGATTTCGGGCGCGGTCGGCACTTTCGCCAACATCGATCCCGCCGTCGAGGAATATGTCGCCGAAAAGCTCGGGCTGGCGATCGAGCCGGTCTCGACCCAGGTCATCCCGCGTGACCGCCACGCGATGTTCTTCGCGGTGCTGGGCGTGATCGCCAGCTCGATCGAGCGCCTCGCGATCGAAGTGCGCCACCTCCAGCGCACCGAAGTGCTTGAGGCCGAAGAATATTTCTCGCCCGGCCAGAAGGGCTCGTCGGCCATGCCGCACAAGCGCAACCCGGTGCTGACCGAAAACCTGACCGGCCTTGCCCGCATGGTCCGTTCGGCCGTCACCCCCGCGCTCGAAAACGTCGCACTGTGGCACGAGCGCGACATCTCGCATTCCTCGGTCGAACGCTTCATCGGGCCGGATGCGACGATCACGCTCGATTTCGCGCTCGCCCGGCTGACCTCGGTGATCGACAAGCTGCTGATTTATCCTGAGCGGATGCAGAAGAATCTCGACCGGATGGGCGGCCTCGTCCACTCGCAGCGGGTGCTGCTGGCGCTGACCCAGGCCGGGGTCACCCGCGACGATGCCTATCGCCTGGTTCAGCGCAATGCAATGAAGGTGTGGGAATCCGACGGCGAGCTCAGCTTGCTGGAACTGCTCAAGGCCGATCCGGACGTGTCCGCCGCACTCACGCCGGAGCAGATCGAGGACAAGTTCAACCTCGATTACCACTTCAAGGCGGTCGACACGATTTTCGCGCGCGTCTTCGGGGAGTAAGGCCCGACCCGGATCAGGTCTGCCCGGCCTCCTCGAACGGGGGTTCGACTGCGATCGGGTCCGCCAGCGACAGCCGGTCCAGCATCGCCGCCATTTCGTCACGCAGGACCAGCATCAGGCCGCGCAGGCGGCATTCGGCTTCCGGCAGGCAATTGGTGCAGTGCTCGTGCGCGTTGCGGCTGGCACAGGGCACCAGCGCAACGCTGCCGCGCGTCAGGCGGATGATGTCGCCATAGCGAATGTCCACCGGCGCAAGCGCCAGCTCATACCCTCCGTCCCGTCCGCGATGCGAGATCACGATCCCTTCGCGCACCATTTCCGCGAGGAGCACGGTCAGGAACTTGCGCGGGATGTTCTGCGCCTCGGCAATCGCGTCCAGCCGCACGGCTCCGCACCGCCAGTTGTCGGCCAGGTGCTGCAAGGCGCGAATGGTGTACCGGGTCTTCTGGGAGAGCATGAGGGGAACATCACTCCCCTCGCCCGCCAAAGTCAACCTCTGAGGTAGAAATCCAGCAGGGCTGCCGTCAACTCGCGATCGCACCGGGTGCGTGGCGGTTCATCAGCTTGTAGGCCCGCTGGTACCACTCGTTGCCCGGATAGTTCGCGCCGAGCACGGCTGCGGCCTTCTGGGCTTCCTCCGGCATGCCGATCGCAAGATAGCTCTCGGTCATGCGAAAGAGCGCTTCGGGAGCGTGGCTGGTGGTCTGATACTTGTCGATCACCGTGCGGAACCGGATCGCGGCGGCCAGCCACTTGCCCTGCCGCTGATAGGCGCGGCCGATATCCATTTCCTTGCCGGCAAGGTGATCGTTGACAAGATCGATCTTGAGGCCGGCATCGGAAGCAAACCGGGTGCCCGGATAACGCCGCATGACCTCGTTCAGCGAATCGAGCGCCTGTTTCGTCGCCTTCTGGTCGCGCGTCACGTCGCTGATCTGTTCGTAATGGCACAGCGCGATGAGGTAGAACGCGTAAGCCGCGTCCTTGTTGCCCGGGTGGATCGACAGGAACCGCTGCGCCGACTGGATCGCCTTGCTATAGTCCCGGTCCACATAATAGCTGAACGCGCTCATCAACTGCGCGCGCCGGGCCCATGGCGAATAGGGATGCTGGCGCTCCACCTCATCGAACAGCGCGGCCGCTTCCTTGGTCCGCCCGCGATCGCGCCGGTCCTTCGCCGCGAGGTAAAGCGCATCGACGTCGCGCGCGACGTATGCGGTATCCCGGTTCTTGCCGCCGCGCCCGCCACAACCGGCAACAAGCACGGTCGCGGCAGCAGCCGTGGCGAGGAGGACGAGCTTGAGCGGGGCCAACTTGTGGGTCGATGGTGCGAGCATGACTGGCGCTATAGCCAGCACCGGGATGAACGCCAAGTGAAAGCGATCACGCGTTCCACCGCCCGCACCGACGCAAAAAAAGGGGCCGCGAAATCGCGGCCCCTTTCCTTGGTTCTGCCCGATGCGGGCGTTCGCGCAAGCGCGGACGATCAGTCGTCCGACTTCAGGAACGCCGGCATGTGATCGGGGTTTCCGCCTTCCTCGCGGTCGCGGCGCGGGGCGCGCTCGCCGTCGCGGCGCGGACCACGGTCACCGCCGCGATCCGGGCGGGGGCCACGGCGATCGCCACGATCAGGGCGGTCGCCGCGCGGTTCGCGCGCTTCACGGGGCGGACGGGTGTCTTCCAGTTC
>VMTF01000197.1 GCA_013791705.1 Sphingomonadales bacterium
TCCCAATCCGAACGCCCCGACCGGACGTGCCCTGCAGCTCAAAGACGTCGAGGCGCTGCTCAAGGCCAATCCAGATTCGGTGGTCATTGTCGACGAGGCGTATATCGACTTCGGCGGTGAATCGGCCGTGACGCTGGTCAAGCAGTACCCCACCCTGGTGGGGGCAAAAAACGGTGGCGGGGCCGTCGTCCAACACGACGGTGACCTGGCGCAGCCCATAGCGCGAGATCGAGCGCGTGTAGGAAAGACCGGGTACGCCGGCGATGGCCGTCTCGATCGGAAAGGTGATGCGTTGCTCGGATTCGAGCGGGGAATAGCCTTCGGCCTCTGTGTTGATCTGGACCTGGACATTGGTGATGTCGGGTACGGCGTCGATGGGCAGCTTGGTCGCGCTCCACACGCCGATGGCGCATAAGAGGGCGACAACCGCCAGCACGAACCAGCGCTGGCGGATCGAAAAGCCGATGATGCGGGCAAGCATGGTCTATCGCCTCCCGCTCAATGGTCGTGGCTCGCGCCCGACTTCTCGATGTCGGCGCGAATAAGGAAGGAGCCCTTGGCGACATAAGGCGTGCCCGGCTTGATGCCGCTAAGCACTTCGGTCCACTCAGGCGAGGAGCGCCCCAACTCGAGCATACGCACTTCGTAGTCCTGACCGAAGCTGGCAAAGACAACCTTGAAGTCGCGGAAAGGCTGGATGGCTTCAGTCCGCACGGCCAGCGGCACGGTGACGGCATTCACCACCACCTTGCCGCGCAAGGCCATGCCAGCGCGGAGCCGCCCCGCCCGATTGGGGACAGAGGTTCGGACCAGCGCCGTCCCGGCCACGGCATTGCCTTCGGGCAGGTAGCCCCCCAACTGGCTGGCTGCGACGGGCGTGCCATCCATGGCTTCGATTTCCACGCGCATTCCGGGCTGGATCACCGCCAGATCCTTGGGGAAGATGTTGAAGACGACCGAGGTCTGGGCCGGATCGGTAATGACATAGAGCGCGCGGTCGCCGGTCACATCGCCGGGGTTGCCGCCTCGTTCGGCGACCACCCCGCTGACGGTGGCGTAGACCGGATAGACTTGCAGGCTCTCGCTCGACTCGATGCGCGCCAGCAATTGTCCCCGCTGCACATAATCGCCCACGGCCTTGGTCACGGTGACAACGCGGCCGGGAAACTGGCCACGGATTTCCGAACGGGCAGATGGGTCTAGTGCGACGGTGCCGAACAGTTCGCGAGTCTCGCCGATCGTCGCCGGACCTGCGGTCATTATCTCGATGCCGCCCGCCTTGGCCGCCTCTGCCGTGATATGCGTACGGCCTTCGGGACTGGCGTATTTCCAGACGTGCCGCTTGCCGTTTTCAACCGCGACCACCTCGACGTCGAAGCTGTGGGGTTCCTCGACCACGCCCTGCCCGGCAAGGAACTTGCCTTCAGGCTTGAAGGCAAAAGTATTCATGTCGCCCCCCAGTCGCCGGAGGGTCATGGTCAGTTGCACCGACCCCGGATCGACGGGTTCGCCAGCGCGAGTTGCATAGACCCTGAACTGCGGCTCCTGCCCTGTTTCAAACACCGTGACCTCAACCGCAAAATCGCCATCTTTGAGAAGACGCCCGCCATTGGGGCCTTTCTCGGCTTCAGCTCCCTCCTCGCCATGTTCTGCGGGAGCAGGATCGGAACCGCAGGCGGCAAGCGGGAGGGCAAGAGCGAGTGCCGCGACAGCGGCGGTAAAACGGATAGTTCTCATTGTACTTCCTCCCCGGCGGCGACGTCGAAGCGTCCGGTCAGCCGGTCGATCTGAGACAGGACGTCGCGGTATCGGGTCATTGCTTCGACCCACTGCGACTGAACCTCGGTGATGGCGTCGGCGGCGTCCTGCACATCGCTGAAGCGGAATCCGCCGCGATTGTAGCCTTCGCGGACCTGCTCGAGCGTGCGGACGGCCTTGGGATAGACATCCTGCATGATCCCGTCGGCCCGCATCCGGGCGGCATCCGCCTCGGCCCTGAGCGAGGCCAGCTGGCGCAACCGGTCCAGGCGCGCCGCCTCGGCCTGCAGTTCGATCCGCTGCCGTTCGGCCTGCGCGCGCTCGATGTTGCCCCGATTGCGATCAAAGCGGCCCAGCGGGATCGAAATCCCGGCCACCAGTGCGACATCCCCTGTCTCGCGCAGATGCCGCACGCCGCCGCTCACCGTGTAGTCCTGCACGCCGCGCGTCTGTTCGACCACGACCGCCGCTTGCGCCCGTTCCACTGCCGCAGATGCGAGCGCGCTGTCAGCCTCGGCCAGTTTGTGCAGGTGATCGTCCGGCTTCTCGATCCCGCGGGGCACCTCGACGTCTTCTGCCTTGCCGCCCCAGAACGAGGCCAGCTTCGCGCGGGCGGCGCCGCGACGGGACCGGGCCTCGTCGAGCGCAAGCCGTGCCTGGGCGACGCGGGCTTCGGCGCGGGTTTCGACGAAGAGCGGATCCTTGTAGCCACGTACCCGGCGCAAGGCTTCGGTCTGCATGGCGCGCTCGGTTTCGAGGCGTCTTTCCGCCAGCCAGACAACTTCCTCGGCGATCTGCAGATCGATGAATGTGCGTTGCACCGCCTCGGCGAGATCGAGCCGGACAAGGCGGGCCGATGCCTGTAAAACCCCGATATCGCGCTCGGCATAGGCGATGCGAGCATCGCGCTTACCGCCGCGCTCGATGGTCTGCGCGTAAGTGACGGTCGTCTCGGCCTGCCGATAGACATCATAGGCGCCGGTGCCTGCGATGTTCTCGGCCTCGACCGACAGGACAGGATTGGGACGCACATCGGCCTGACTGCGCCCCGCTCGTGCAGACCGGATGCCTGCCTCCTGGGCCTGGATCGCAGGCGATACCGCGATGGCGCGGCGGACAGCCTCGTCCAGACTTATGGGTTCCGCGCTTGCCGCTATGGGCAAGGCCAGCGCCAATCCGGTCAAAAGACCGGCGCGCAATGTCGATGACATGGGATGACTCCTGAAACGCTTGCAAATTGCGGGCGAAGAACGACGCCCACCAAAGTGGCAGGTCTCAGGCTAGCGGGGGTTCAATCGGTGGTGCCGACGCTCGTGACACGAGAGCCGTGACCTCGCCCGGCCGAAGCATGTCGCGGCTCGCATATGGTCTGCCAGTATTGTGTACGCAGTCGACCATCATCGCTGCGGGGCAATGGTGATGATGGTAGAGTTCCTGCGACGGATCAGTAGAAGAATCGTCGGAGAAATCTTCGTGGGCATCAGCATGGTGCGCATCAGCCACAAAAGCTGCGGCCTGACCGTGGTCGTCATGGTTTGCATGGGCAGCGGCAGGCGCATGAAGACCGGCGCAAAGCACCGAGAACAGAATCAGAAACTGGAGAACAATGCCCCTCATCGCGTGCACCTAGCAGAGCAATAGAGCCGCAGCAAACGCATCACTTACGCTGTCCCTGGCCCA
>VMTF01000243.1 GCA_013791705.1 Sphingomonadales bacterium
AAAGGGCTTCTATCCCTTCTGGTGCATGTTCGAGTCCTGCCGGGGGCACCACTGATTCGGAGTGCCGCACCAAGTTTCAAGGCGATCGGCGCGAGACTGCAGCGTCATACAGCGCCGTACCCGTAGAGGTTTTGCAGGTAGGCGATCGTGTCGTTCGACACCTGATTGAGCGAATCGAGGCCGCTCGTGCGCGCCGACGCCGGAAGGTCGGGGTTGGTGTAGAGGCCGGGCACGGCGGCAAGGCGATTGCTCTGCACCTGAGCTATAGTGCTAGCGAGGCCCGTCCGTTCCCGCGATGCTAGATCCCGGCCACCCAGGGCAATGTCCGCGTCTTTGCTGGCAATCGGCACGGCCGCATCCAGCACGGCCATTTGCGACGCTTGCGCCGCCATGCTCGAATTGCCCAGCCCGCGACGATTGGCAGTTTGCAGCCCCCGCGTTTCCGCTGCCTTCATCAGCGGCGAATTGCTGCTGGCGATCATGTTGGCGCGCTGATCGACGGTCAGCGGAGCGGCCGCGCCAAGCCCGGTGGGGACCGGCGTGCCAGAGGGCAATGCGTAAGACGAGGCAAGGGCCGGAGTGGGTGACGTCGCTGTCGTTGTCGTCCCAGGCCAAGGAACATTGGGATATGTGATGCCCACCTGCACGCGCCCTTTCGTGATGCGCGGCGAACCTATCGGACCACCCACGTTGGTACAAGGAGTTCGCTCAGCGCAACGAATTCCGGCGCGCTCAGCATCAATCATTTCACGATTGATCGCTGGCTCTGTCATCTCGCGGGCGCCCGAGAAGACCATGTCAAAGATGTGTCGATCAGGGAACCTCTAAGCCGTCACGGCTGATGCCTATCTGATGCCTAGTATCAATCCCGGATCGCCCCTTTGCCACCACTACAAACAGAAACCCCCGCCAAGTCATTGAGACCTAACGGGGGTTTGTGGTGCGCCCGGAACGATTCGAACGTCCGACCCTCAGATTCGTAGTCTGATGCTCTATCCAGCTGAGCTACGGGCGCGGGAGCAGCGCCATTAGGGCAGGCTTTTCGGCTTGGCAATGCCCTAAATCGCTCCTGCGGCCAGAAGTTGCCCCAGCCGCCGGGCCAGCGGGTAGTCGAGTGGCGGCATGGCCAGCGCGGCGATCTCATCGGGTGCGAACCAGCCGATCGCCTCGCCTTCCAGGCAACGCACATCGCCGGCCCACTCCCGGCAGGCGTAGAGCAGGATTACAAGCCCCTCCCCGCCGGCAAAGGCCGCCGGGACAAGCTCGGCGCACTGAAGCGATGCGCCGAGCTCTTCGGCAACCTCCCGCACCAATGCCGCCTCGCAGGTTTCCCCCGGCTCGACCTTGCCGCCCGGAAACTCCCACAACCCGCCGTGCGCTTTCCCATAGGGGCGCTGCTGCAGGCAGATCCGGCCGTCAGCAGCGATGAGCGCCACCGCGACGACGGTCAAAAGTGTCGGATATCCTTGCACGGCTGCTTTCGTCTGAAATCGAGGGAATTGCGGGTTGGGTGCCGGTTTTCGCCCGGTTGCGTCACGCCGGCAAGCAGGGGACTACCGCCACGCCATTTCCCGCCTGTCGGCATTTTTACCACGTTAACCATTCCAGCCAACGCGGCGGTAACGAAACCGGTGCGAAACCGGCAGGCAGCCAAGTACTTCGATAGGAATGACATGAACCTCTTGCTCAAGCTTCAGCACCTGCTGCGCGACCAGCGCGGGGCGACTGCCGTCGAATACGGGCTGCTTTGTGCACTCTTGGTCGTAGCGATCATGGCGAGCGTACAGGGCGTCGCCAATGAAACCAACACGATGTGGACCCGTGGCGGCACCACAATGGCGGACGCCAACGGTTCGTAGTTTCGCTTAACCTTTTGATAAGACCCTGGTGCTAAATCATAAATCGCTCAGACCGGTGGGACGGGAAGAGCCGGGTACCAACGACTGCCTAACAGGAGACTAGACTAATGACCTTCTTCAGCAAGCTGATCCGCGACGAAGCTGGCGCCACCGCCATCGAATACGGCCTGATCGCCGCTCTCATCGCCGTCGCGATCATGACCACGGTTTCGGGCCTCGGTTCGCAGCTCGACACCACCTTCTCGAAGACGTCGAAGCAGCTCGAAACTGCCAACACGTAATCGCTCGACGCAAGTCGAAATTCAGAATGGGCGGCGGGGTAACCTGCCGCCCATTTTCTTTGTTTTTCAGAATTATAATGAGACCGCCGCGCCTGGAGCCAGGTGCCCGGCCGCTCACCCCGAACAGTTTAGGCAGGCGCGGCCCAGCCAACCCTTGTCGGCAATACTGACACCCTGCGGCAAGTCTGCGCCGGCCTTAAGCTCCGATCGCGAGGAAGCGTTCTTCGCGCAGCCGCGTAAGATCGGCCGGCTTCTTTTTCGCGAGCGTGTCAAGCTCCTCGCCAATCGCGCTGCCCAATGCCCTGGCCGCCGCAGCGGGATCGCGATGCGCGCCGCCGACCGGCTCGGGCACGATCCGGTCGATCACCTGGAGCTTCAGCAGATCCTGCGCGGTCACCTTCATCGCTTCGGCGGCATCGGGAGCCTTGGTAGCCGTCCGCCAGAGAATTGACGAAGCGCCTTCCGGCGAAATTACCGAATAGACCGCGTGTTCCAGCATAAGCACCCGCTCGGCGCTGGCCAGCGCCACCGCGCCGCCCGAGCCGCCCTCGCCCACGATCACCGCGACCATCGGTACCGGCAAACCCAGGCACGCCTCGGTCGAGCGGGCGATTGCCTCGGCTTGCCCGCGTTCTTCCGCCTCGACCCCCGGGAAGGCACCCGAGGTATCGACCAGCGTGACGACCGGCAGCCCGAACCGTCCGGCGAGTTCCATCAGGCGGATCGCCTTGCGATAGCCTTCCGGCTTGCCCATGCCGAAATTGTGATGAATGCGGCTTTGCGTGTCGTTGCCTTTTTCGTGGCCGATCAGCATCACCCGGCGCGATCCGAGCCGGGCAAAGCCGCCGATGATCGCCTGATCGTCGCCATAGAGGCGATCGCCGCCCAGGGGCATGAAATCGGCAAACGCGCTGGCCACATAGTCAAGGAAGTGCGGGCGCGCGGGGTGCCGTGCCACCTGGGTCTTCTGCCACGGCGTCAGCGCGGCATAAGTGCTGGCGAGCAGGCTGGCGCTCTTCTTTTCCAGCTTGGCGATTTCCGCGGCAATATCGATGTCGCCATCGGCTGCCGTGGTGCGCAGTTCGGCAATGCGCGCTTCGAGCGCGGCGACCGGCTTTTCGAATTCAAGGTAGGAAACCATCGCGGCGGCTTAATCCCGCGGTGGCGACTCGGCAAGGGAATCCGGGCGGCAGTTTTGCAGCGTTTCGCCATGCCCGCCGTCACCGCCCGAACCAGGCCCGAGCGGATGGCGCGCATTCACCAGCGCGATCAGCCGGGCCGAATCGACATGAGTGTAGATTTGCGTCGTCGCGATATCGGCATGGCCGAGCAGGGTCTGCAGCACGCGCAAGTCCGCCCCGCCTTCCAGCAGATGAGTCGCGAAAGCATGGCGCAAGACATGAGGCGAGACCTTTTCCGGCGCAAGCCCGGCGCGCAGCGCAAGTTCGCGCAATAGCTGGAACAGCCGGACCCGCGTGAGATGGCCTTGCGCACCGCGCGACGGGAACAGGAATCTGGCGCCCGCGCCGGACAGCTTGGCCGGCCGCACCGCCACCCAGCGCGACAGCGCACGCACCGCCCGGGTGCTGACCGGGACCAGTCGCTGCTGCCCGCCCTTGCCCGTCACGGTGAGAAACGGCGCGTCGCGCGGCACCGCGCCAAGCGGCAGCGACACCAGTTCGGTCGCGCGCAGGCCCGAACCATAGAGCAGTTCGAGCAGCGCAAGCATGCGCAAACCCTCCGGGCTATTCCCTGCCGCCTCGTCCTCGGCGCGGCGCAGCAGGGCATCGACTTCGCCGTGCGACAGCAGCCGGGGCAGCGGGCGGCGCGTGCGGGGGCGCGGCAATCCCGGCGAAGGATCGTCGCTCCGCACCCCTTCATCGACGAGGAACCCGAAAAACTGACGCAGCGCCGAACATTTGCGGGCCAGGCTGGCGGGCGCAAGATCGGCCCAGGCATCGCCAAGGCGGGTCAGCGCGGCGGCGTCTGCGCCGGCAAGATCGCCCAGCATCGCCTCGGCGCCTTCAAGATCGCGGCGATAGGCCGCGAGTGTATTGGCCGCCGCGCCGCGCTCTGCGGCGAGCATCACGAGGAAATCTTCTACCGGCGCGGCGATGTCGGCGCCCCCGCGATCACGCGCGCGCCACCGCCTCGGCGGCGATCATCCGGGCCTCGGCCGAAAGCCCGACGCGGTTCAGCGCGGCAACGATGTGATACAGGTTGCGCGCGGTCATCTTGTCCCAGCCGTCGCCCTGCATACCCAGGCCCGCCAGCAACGCGACCAGCGTGGGGTTGTCGTATTCGGCCGCCTTGTCGATCATCTGCGCCCACCGGCTCTGGTGATCGAAGCGGAACCCATACTGCTGCGCCAGTTCGTTGGCGGTGCTCACCGGGAGGCGGCCGAGGCCGGCCAGCCCGGCCACGAGCAGGCGGGTCTTGCGCGCGTTGGCGCTGTTGTCATCGTCGTGAAAATCAACGAGCGTGCCGCGATCGACCGTCCCGCCGTTGGGCGCCGCCAGTGCCAGCAGGGCCCAGGCCTCGCTGCCCTTGTCCACCACGCCGGACCAGCGCAGCGCGTTTGCGTCCAGCCCGGCAGTCAACATCGCGGCGATCAGCGCGGGGGCATCGGCAGCATAGTTCTTGCTCACCGGAAAACGCGCTGCCGCATAAGCCGTCAACACCTGCCGCGAATAACCGCGCTGCGCATCGCCGCCGCCGTCCCAGAGAGATTTCAGCGCGGCGAGGCGATCGGCCGGGTCTGCCGCAACATAAGCGTCCCGCAGCTTCGTCGCCCGGACCGCCCACTCCTCGCTCGATTCTTCTTCGTCATAGATCTGGCCGTAAAGATCGACCAACGCCGCGCTGGAGAGAATTCCCGCCGCCGCCGCCGTTTCCGCCGCTGCGGCGCGCGTGCCGAGCGAAGCCATCGGCGCCGTGGCGGCGGCAAATGCATAAGCTGGCGCCGCATCCTTCATCAGCGCCGCCGGGGGCTGCAGGCCAACCGCCATCGTCATCCCGTAACGCCACGGCGTAAGGTCGGAAACCTTGTCCCATTCGATATTGACGGCGCGGCGCGCCTTGCCTGCGGCGCCCGCGTATTTCTGCGCGAGCAGCATATCGATCCGCGGCATCGCGCCATAGTAGGTCAGCCGGTCGAGCGAGGCCATCGAGCGGCTCCCCTCGCCCGCGAAAGCATCGCAGATCGCCTGCAGCACCTGCCATGGCTTGTCCTTGCGCGCACTGCCCTGCAGCGCGATGACCGGGCAAATTCCGGTAAAATCGGCCGTCGCGATATAGGCGTCGAGCGCGGCCTGGGTCAGCGCCGGGTTGAAGTTCGCGGTATCGACGTCCTGCACCAGCGCGCGGGCGGCGGGGCCCTCGCCCATGCGCAAAAGCAGGGCGGCGCGCAGCGCGGCAAAGTCGGCCGGGTCCATCGCGGCCGGCGCATCGAGGCGCGAAGCCAGCGCGCGGCGCAGCAGGATATGGCCCCAGCGCGAGACCATCTGCCCGCTGTTGCCGGCAAGCGCCGCGCGCACCAGCGTCGCATCCTGCCGGCCGAGGTTCCAGAACGGCAGCCCGCCCTCGCCCTCGTCGATCAGGCCGACGCGCTGCATCGCGCGGCGCGCGGCGGGCGGAATATCGTCGCGCGGCCTGAGGTTGAGAGCAGCATCGAGCTCGTCGGGCGTCATCCCCGCGAGCACGTCAAGCGAGGGCAAGTTCTTTGGCAGCGTGACCGGACCGGCCGGTTCGCCAGGCATGGTTCCGGGGATCGCCTGAACCACCGGCCCGGCGCCCGCCGGTGCGGCCGCGGATGGAGCCGAAACCGGGGCCGGTGAAGGCGCGGCGGGCTGCACGGCCGCCGCCGGCGCGCGGGCGGGCCTCGCCGGCTTGTCGAAGCCCGGCGGCAACAGCGATTCCGGCGCGTCCTGCGCGATCGCCCAGACGGAAGTGGCGGCCAGTGCGGCGCCGAGCAGGACGTGACGCGCCCTCACCGGGTCTCTCCCGGCACGGCAACCGGCACCGATATCTCGTGCAGCGGCTCGCGGCCGCCGTCGATCCAGGCATAGGCGATCACCGCCAGCAGGATGACCATCCCAATCAGCCAGAACTTGCCCGAACGCATCAAACCGCGATTTCCTGCTTCAGAAAGACCAGCCAAACCCTGCGACCTTGTTCATATCAGCGCGACCATCGCGGCGATGCCGGCTGGGCGCTTGCGCCAGCGACTAGCGCAACTATAGGCGGCGCTGCAATGGAAGTCGACGAACCCAGGCTGACGAACGAGGAAATCGCAGCGCTCGCGCGGCGGATCGACCGGCCGATCGTGCTCGTGGGGATGATGGGCGTCGGCAAGAGTTCGGTGGGCAAGCGGCTGGCGGCAGCGCTCGGGCTGCCGTTCATCGATGCCGACGAAGCGATCGAGGAAGCGGCCAAGATGTCGATTCCCGAAATCTTCGCGACTTATGGCGAGCCCAATTTTCGCGATGGCGAGCGCCGGGTGATCGCGCGGCTGATCGATAGCGAGGGCCACCAGCCCAAAGTCATCGCCACCGGCGGCGGCGCTTTCGTGAACGAACAGACCCGCGCGCTGATCCTCGACAAGGCCATCCCCGTCTGGCTCGATTCCGATGTGGAAACGCTGTTCGAACGGGTCGGACGCAAGCGCAACCGCCCCCTGCTGCGCGAGGGCGATCCCCGCGAAATCCTCACGCGGCTGCGCGATGAACGCGAACCATTCTATGCTCAGGCGCCGATCAAGGTGATCAGCGGCCCCGGCCCGCACGGGCAGACGCTCGAGCGGGTGCTGAAAGGGATCGAATCATGGCTGTAATCCCGGTCGACATCGCCGGCCGCCCTTATGAAGTCCGCGTCGCACCGGGCTTGCTCGCCGATCTTGCCGGCCAATGCGGCGCGTTGCTGCGCAAGGCCCGCGTGCCGATCGTGACCGATGTGAACGTCCATGCCGCGTGGGGGGCCACGGTCGAACAGTCACTGGTTGCAGCCGGGTTCGAGCCGCGCTGGAAGGTGCTGCCGGCCGGCGAAGCAACGAAATCGTGGGCGCAGCTCGCCGATGTTGTCGACTGGCTGCTGGCCGAGGAAGTCGAGCGCAAGGACCATGTCATCGCGCTGGGCGGCGGCGTGATCGGCGATCTTACCGGCTTTGCCGCAGCGGTCCTCAAGCGCGGCTGCAATTTCATCCAGTTGCCGACCACGCTGCTGGCGCAGGTCGATTCGAGCGTCGGCGGGAAGACCGCGATCAACACCGCCGCCGGCAAGAATCTGGCGGGCGCGTTCCATCAGCCCTCGCTCGTGCTGGCCGATCCGCTCACGCTCGATACCCTGCCGCCGCGCGAAGTGGCGGCGGGCTATGCCGAGGTGGTGAAATACGGCCTGCTGGGCGACGCCGCGTTTTTCGCCTGGTGTGAGACGAACGGCGCGGCACTGATGTCGGGCGATCCGGCCGCGCGCGAATACGCGGTCGCGACTTCGGTCGCGGCCAAGGCGGCGATCGTGGCGCAGGACGAGTTCGAGACGACTGGCCAGCGCGCCCTGCTGAACCTCGGCCACACTTTCGGACATGCGCTGGAAGCCCAGACCGGGTTTTCCGACCGCCTGCTCCACGGCGAGGCCATCGCGCTCGGCATGGTGCTGGCGGCGCGCTATTCGGCCCGGCGCGGGCTTATCCCGGCGCACGATGCCCTGCGGGTCGGCGCGCACTTCGCCGCGCTGGGCATGATGTCGGAACTGGCGGACCTCGGCCTCAACGTAGATGGGCAAACGCTTGTCGCGCATATGCTCCACGACAAGAAGATGGATGCGGGCACCTTGTCGTTCGTGCTGATGCGTTCGATCGGCGATGCCTTCCTGGCCCGCGACGTGGCGCTGGCCGATGTCGCGAGCTTTCTTGACGAACAATTGAAATAGGGCACATTCGGCGGCATCCGCAGCCACCGGCGCGCCGCGAGGAACCCGAACACCCGATGAGCCTGGCCGAAGCGACTCCGCAGATCGACCCCGCCGAGCATGATGCCGAGCTGGCACGGGCCGCGCACGACCGCGCCTTCATCGGCCACCCCCGGGGGCTGGGCTATCTCGCCTTCGTCGAGGGGTGCGAGCGGTTTTCCTATTATTCCATGCAGACCCTGCTGGTGCTCTACATGGTCAAGTATCTGCTGCTGCCCGAGAATATCGGCTCGGTCTGGGGGCTGCAGTGGGTCGAGGCCAATCTCTATGGCGGCAAGCAGGGCCAGCCGCTCGCCTCGGCGATTTTCGGCAATTACACCGCGCTCGTCTACCTGACCCCGATCATCGGCGGGTACATCGCCGACCGCTGGCTGGGGCGGCGCACGACGCTTATTTTGGGCGGGCTGATCATGGCCCTGGGTCACTTCCTGATGGCGTTCGAGGCGACCTTCCTGCTCGCGCTGCTTTCACTGGTGATCGGCGTCGGGCTGTTCAAGGGCAACATCGCCAGCCAGGTGGGCGAACTCTACAAGCCGGACGACCTGCGCCGGGCGATGGCCTTCCAGATCTTCTATATCGCGATCAACGTCTCGGTTATCGGCGCGCCGCTGATTGCCGGAACCCTGGGCGAGAAGGTCGGCTGGCACTATGGTTTCGGCACAGCGGGGATCGTGATGGTCGCCGGCCTGCTGATCTACCTGAAGGCACGGCCCTGGCTGCCGGAAGACGCCAGGCCGGCGCGGCGCGGCGCGGGTCCGAAAGCAACGCTGGAGCCCGGCGACCGTTCGCGCATCCTCGCGGTCGTCCTGCTGGTGCCGGTGCTCGCCATCGCGCTGCTCACCAATCAGGAGATTTTCAACGCCTACCTCGTCTGGGCCGACGAGCACTTTCAACTGACGTTTTTCGGCGAGACCCTGCCGACGAGCTGGATGATCACGATCGATGCCGCGCTGAGCTTCGCGATGCTGGTCGCGGTGGCGGCGTTCTGGAAATGGCGCGCGGACCGGACCGGGCGTGAGCCGGACGAACTGGGCAAGATGATGATCGGCAGCCTGTTCTCGATTGCCGGCGGAATGTGCCTGGTCATCGCCGCGTCCGGCCAGGGCGCGGGCAAGATCGGGCTGTTCTGGCCGGTGATGTTCCACCTGCTCAACTCGATCGGGTTTTCGCACATGCTGCCCGTCAGCCTGGCGCTGTTCACCCGGCTCGCCCCGCGCGCGATCAATGCGACGATACTGGGGATCTATTACCTCGCCTTCTTCGCCGCGAACCAGATCACCGGGATCGTGGGCGGCTGGTATTCGACGATGGACACCGTGCAGTTCTGGCTGTTCCACGTCGCCACGGCGGTGGTCGGACTGGTCGGGTTCGGCCTGTTCAAGCTGTTCGCGGCGCCGAAGCTGATGGCGCCGGAAGCCCGCTAGGCCAGGCTCAGGCGCGGCTGAAGCAAGCTCAAAAGCGCCTCGGCCAGCGCCTCGGGCGCGCTGTAGAACGGCGAATGATCGCTATCGAGCGTAATGACCGGGTCGCACGGCCAGTTGCGCTGCATTTCGCGCTGATAGGCGAGCGAGAGCGCCAGGTCATCCGCCGCCTCGAGATAGGCGCGCGGCACCGTGCCGAAGCGCTCGGGCGTCAGCCGGAGCGGGGTTTTCATCAGGCTGATCGGCTGCGGCGTCATCCGCTCGGCGGCGGCCTGCGCATCCCCCGGCGTCATCCTGCTGCAGAACGCGGCTTTCGCCTTGTCGGGATCGACCCGCATCTGCCGCTTGTCGGCCGAGAGGATCAGCATCCCGTGCGAGCCTTCTTCCAGCGTTTCCAGATCGCGCCCGCGCAGCAGCGTGCCGCCGTTTTCCATGACCAGCGCGGCCACGAAGGCAAGATGGGCGATCTGCTCGGGCACCAGTTCGGCCGCCTGCGCGACGACCGCCCCGCCCTGGCTGTGCCCGGCAAGGATCACCGGCCCTTGCGCCCGGCGCACCAGACCGGCGGTGAATTCCGCCCATTGCGTCAAGGTATCGTCCGCAAACGGGGTGGTGTCGCGGCCCATGCCCGGCAGATCGGGCGCGATCACCTCATGCCCCTTCGCGGCGAGAAGCGGCACGATCCGCTCCCAGCACCAGCCGCCATGAAACGCCCCGTGTATCAGGATGAATGTCGCCATCGCCGGCACCTCCTCAACCGCCCGCTACCGTGTCTTGCCGGAAGGTAACGCGCAATCGAGATGGCGCCAGAGCGAACTCGAACCAGCCTCGCGCTTATTCCAGTTCGAGAATGATCGCATCGACGGCCAGACTCTCGCCAGCCTTCGCATTCACCTTTTTCACGACTGCGGTCTTTTCTGCGCGAAGAATGTTTTCCATCTTCATCGCCTCGACCACCGCGAGCGGCTGGCCGGCCTCGACCGTATCGCCTTCCTTGACGTTCAGCGCCACCAGCAGCCCCGGCATCGGGCAGATCAGGAAGCGCGAAAGATCCGGCGGAACCTTTTCGATCATGTGCCTGGTGAAATCGGCCACCCGCGCCGGCAGGATCTCCACCTTGTGGATCGCCCCGCGCGTCGTCATCCGCAGACCGGTGAAAGTCGGCAAGATCTTCACGCCGATCATTTCGCCGTCCACTTCGGCTTCGACCAGACGGTCGCCCGGGGTGTATTCCATCGCAAGATCGATGACCTTGCCGTCAACTGTCACCTCATCCTCGTCGAGCGTGACCGCGAAAGTCGAACCGCCGAGCTTGATCGACCATTCGGCCGGCGGCGCGAGGTGGGCGGCAAGCTGCCCGTCGACATTGCGCGCGCGGTCGGCACGGGCAGCGGCCACAAACCCGGCAATCGCCGCAAGCCGGGCCTTCAACTCTTCCGAAGTCGCCGCGCCGTGGAAGCCTTCCGGATATTCCTCGGCGATAAAGCCGGTGGTCAGTTCGCCCGAGCGGAAGCGCGGGTGCTGCATGATCGCCGAGACGAAATCGATGTTGTGGCCCAGCCCCTCGATCTCGAACGCATCGAGCGCGGCGATCTGCTTGTCGGCCGCCTCGTCGCGGGTCTTGCCCCAGGTCACCAGCTTGGCGATCATCGGATCGTAGAACATCGAAACCTCGCCGCCTTCATAGACGCCGTCATCGACGCGCACGCCGTCCATGCCCCTGCGGCCGTTCTCGGCGCCGTCATCCGTCCATCCGGCAACCGGCGGATTATAGCGCACGAGGCGGCCCGTCGAGGGCAGGAAGCCACGATAGGGATCTTCGGCATAGACGCGGTTTTCGATCGCCCAGCCATCGATCTTCACATCGGACTGCTTCATCGCCAGCTTTTCGCCGTAAGCCACGCGGATCATCTGTTCGACCAGATCGACCCCGGTGATCGCTTCGGTGACGGGGTGCTCGACCTGCAGGCGGGTGTTCATTTCGAGGAAGTAGAAGCTCTCGCCGCTCGGGTCCGCGCCGGAAACGATCAGTTCGACCGTGCCCGCGCTGTAATAGCCCACCGCCTTCGACAGCGCGACGCACTGTTCGCCCATCGCCTTGCGCATCTTGGGCGTCACGAACGGCGACGGCGCTTCTTCGACGACCTTCTGATGGCGACGCTGGATCGAGCATTCGCGCTCGTTCAGGTAAAGCACGTTGCCGTGTTTATCGCCCAGGATCTGGATTTCGATGTGGCGCGGGTTGAGGATGAACTTCTCGATAAACACGCGGTCATCGCCGAACGAGTTCAGACCCTCGCGCTTGGTCGCCTCGAAGCCCTCGCGCACGTCCTTTTCGTTATAGGCCAGGCGCATGCCCTTGCCGCCGCCGCCGGCGCTCGCCTTCATCATCACCGGGTAGCCGATCTCGGCCGAGATGCGCACCGCGTTCTCGGTATCCTCGATCTCGCCGACGAAGCCGGGGACGACGTTGACGCCGGCCGCCTTGGCCAGCTTCTTGGATTCGATCTTGTCACCCATCGCGGCGATGGCGTTCACCGGGGGGCCGATGAACTCGATCCCTTCGGCGGCGAGCGCTTCGGCGAAGCTGGTGCGTTCCGAGAGGAAGCCATAGCCCGGATGGACCGCTTCGGCACCCGTCTGCTTGGCCGCCGCGATGATCTTGTCCGCGATCAGATAGCTCTCCGAAGCAGGCGACGGGCCGATGTGGACGGCTTCGTCCGCCATCTGCACGAACGGCGCGCGGGCATCGGCATCGGAATAGACCGCCACCGTGGCGATGCCCATGCGGCGGGCGGTCTTGATCACGCGGCAGGCAATTTCGCCCCGGTTGGCGATGAGGATTTTCTTGAACATGTAGTGGGTTTCCCGATCCGTCAGATTTGCTCGAGCGCCTGCGCCATGTCGGCAACAATGTCGTCAATGTGTTCGATGCCCACCGAAACGCGGACCGTATCGGGTCCAGCGCCGGCCGCCTGCAGTTCCTCCTCGCCAAGCTGGCTATGCGTGGTCGAGGCCGGATGGATGATCAGCGAGCGGGTGTCGCCGATATTGGCGAGGTGGCTGAACAGCTTGGCCGAAGAGACCAGCTTGACGCCGGCCTCGTAGCCGCCCTGGACGCCGAAGGTGAACACCGCGCCGCCCTTGCCGCCGAGATATTGGCGGCAGAGCTGGTGATAGGGATCTTCCGGCAGGCCGGCATAGCTCACCCAGGCCACCTTGGGATGGTTCTGCAGCCACTGCGCGAGGTGCAGCGCGTTGGCGCAGTGGCGCTCCATGCGCAGCGCCAGCGTTTCCATGCCGGTCAGCGTCAGGAAGGCGTTCATCGGCGCCATCGCCGGGCCAAGATCGCGCAGGCCGAGCACGCGGCAGCCAATGATGAACGCGATCGGGCCGATGGGGGCCAGCGCGTCGGTCAGCACCGCGCCGTGATACGACGGGTTGGGCTGGGTCAGCGAGGGGAACTTGTCGCTCGCCGCCCAGTCGAACTTGCCCGAATCTACGATCAGCCCGCCCACCGAATTGCCGTGGCCATTGAGGAACTTGGTGCACGAGTGAACCACGATGTCCGCGCCGTGCTCGATCGGGCGGCACAGCAGCGGCGTCGCCATGGTGTTGTCGACCACCAGCGGCACGCCCGCATCATGCGCGACCTTGGCGATTGCCGCGATGTCCTGCACCACGCCGCCCGGGTTGGCGAGGCTCTCGATGAAGACCGCGCGGGTCTTGTCGGTGATCGCGGCGGCGACCTCGGCCGGGTCGTCGGCATCGACGAACACCGCCTTCCAGCCGAACTTGGTGAACGAATGGCCGAGCTGGTTGAGCGAGCCGCCGTAGAGCTTCTTCGCCGCGACGATCTCGCAGCCCGGCTCCATCAGGGTGTGGAACACCAGGAATTGCGCGGCATGGCCCGATGCCACGCCCAGCGCGCCCACGCCGCCTTCCAGCGCCGCGATCTTGCCTTCGAGCGCGGCGTTGGTGGGGTTCATGATGCGGCTGTAGATATTGCCGAATTCCTGCAGCGAAAACAGCCGCGCGGCATGGTCGGCATCGTCGAACACATAGCTCGCCGTCTGATAGATCGGCGTGATGCGCGCATTGGTGGCGGGATCGGGCGCGGTGCCCGCGTGTACGGTAAGCGTTTCGAGCTTCTCGGTCATTGCAGGCCCTCCCAAGTGGACATTCAATCCCCCACCGGCGGCATATTGTGCCCCAGCAGCCGCAGCATGTCCGCCGCGCATTCGACCACGTTGGAGCCGGGGCCGTAGATGCCCTGCACCCCCGCCTCGCGCAGATAGTCGTAATCCTGCGGCGGAATGACGCCGCCCGCAACGACCTTGATGTCGCCGCGCCCGGCTTCGCGCAGCAGACCGATCAGTTCCGGGATCAGCGTCTTGTGGCCGGCCGCGAGGCTGGATGCGCCGATCGCGTCCACATCGCTTTCGAGCGCGAGTACCAGCGTCTCCTGCGGGGTCTGGAACAGTGGCCCGGAGGTGACGTCGAAACCCATGTCGCTGAAGCCCGAGGCGATCACGTTGGCGCCGCGATCATGGCCGTCCTGACCCATCTTGGCGACCAGCAGGCGGGGCTTGCGGCCAAGCCGGCGGGTCACCGCCTCCACGCCATCGAGCACCTGCTGATAGCGGCTGTCCCCGGCATAGGCGCTGCCGTAAATTCCCTTCACCGGAACCGGCTGGGTGCCATAGCGGCCGAACACCACTTCCATCGCGTCCGAAATCTCGCCGAGCGTGGCGCGGTGGCGCGCGGCCTCGACCGCGAGTTCGAGCAGGTTGCCGTCGGCCTTGGCGCCCTCGGTCAGCGCCGCCAGCGCAGCGCGGCACTTGGCCTCGTCGCGCGCGGCACGGGTCGCCTTGAGCCGGGCGATCTGGCCCTCGCGCACCACGTGGTTGTCGACTTCAAGCGTTTCGAGGTGGTCTTCGCTGGCGAGGCGGTACTTGTTGACGCCGACGATCACGTCCTCGCCCTTGTCCACGCGGGCCTGCCGTCCGGCGGCTGCTTCCTCGATCATCGCCTTGGGCCAGCCCGCCGCCACGGCCTTGGCCATGCCGCCTTCGCTCTCGACCCGCTCGATGATTTCCCAGGCCTTGTCGACCAGTTCCTGCGTGAGCGCCTCGATGTAGTACGAGCCGCCGAGCGGATCGACCACCTTGGTCATCCCGGTCTCTTCCTGGATGACGATCTGGGTGTTGCGGGCGATGCGGGCCGAAAAGTCGGTCGGCAGCGCGATCGCCTCGTCAAGCGCGTTTGTGTGGAGCGACTGGGTGCCGCCCAGCATCGCGGCCATCGCCTCGATCGTGGTGCGGATCACGTTGTTGTAGGGGTCCTGCTCCTGCAGCGACACGCCCGAGGTCTGGCAGTGGGTGCGCAACATCTTGGAGCGCTCGTCCTGCGCGCCCAGATTGGTCATCACCCGGTGCCACAGCACGCGCGCGGCGCGCAGCTTGGCCACTTCCATGAAGAAGTTCATGCCGATTGCGAAGAAGAACGACAAACGCCCTGCAAACTTGTCGATATCCAGCCCGCTCGCGACGCCGTATTTCACATATTCCCGGCCATCGGCGATGGTGAACGCGAGTTCCTGAACCTGCGTCGCGCCCGCTTCCTGCATGTGATAGCCGGAGATCGAGATCGAGTTGAACTTGGGCATCTCGCGGCTGGTATAGCCGAAGATGTCCGAGATGATCCGCATCGAAGGCTCGGGCGGGTAGATGTAGGTGTTGCGGACCATGAACTCCTTGAGGATGTCGTTCTGGATGGTCCCGTCGAGCAGCTTGCGATCGACGCCCTGTTCCTCGCCCGCGACGATGAAGAACGCCAGGATCGGAATCACCGCGCCGTTGATGGTCATCGAGACCGACATCTGATCGAGCGGAATGCCGTCGAACAGGATCTTCATGTCCTCGACCGAATCGATCGCCACGCCGGCTTTGCCGACATCGCCCACCACGCGCGGATGATCGGAATCATACCCGCGGTGCGTCGCCAGATCGAACGCGACCGACAGGCCCTTTTGCCCGGCAGCAAGGTTGCGGCGATAGAACGCGTTCGATTCCTCGGCGGTCGAGAACCCGGCATATTGGCGGATCGTCCACGGCCGGCCCGCATACATCGAGGCGCGCACGCCGCGCGTGAACGGGGCGAAGCCCGGCAGGCCCGGATCGGCGGTAACGTCGGCTTCGGTATAGATCGGCTTGACGGCAATGCCTTCCGGCGTCTGCCAGGTCAGATCCCTGCCTTTGACTTCCTTGGTGGCAGCGGCCTCCCACTGGGCGAGATCCGGTCGATTGCTCATCACTGTCCCCTGAATGCAGGTTTGCGCTTTTCGCCGAAAGCCGCGATCGCCTCGGCGAAGTCATCGGTGCGGCCCAGCACGCGCTGGTTATCCCGCTCAAGATCGAGCGAGGCGTTGAAATCGTGGTCGAGCGCGAAGGCGATCTGGCGGCGGATCTTGCCGATCGCCAGCGTCGGCCCCTTGGCGAGCCGGGCCGCGAGCGCCTGCGCGGTCGCCAGCACGTCCGCGTCCGGCACGACGCGGGTGACGAGCCCGGCGGCCTTGGCCTCGGCGGCACTCATCCGCTCGCCCAACAGCGCCATTTCGAGCGCGCGGGCGCGTCCGGCGCCGCGCGCGACCAGCCAGGTGCTGCCGAAATCGGGCACCAGGCCGATATTGACGAAGGCGAGCAGCAGATAGGCGCTTTCGGCCATCACCACCACGTCCCCCGCCAGCGCCAGTCCCACGCCCATCCCGGCCGCCGCGCCGTTCACGGCGGTGACCAGCGGAATTTCCAGTTCGGCCAGCTTGCGCCCGAACGGGTTGTAGCTGTCTCCCAGGATCGCGCCCAGATCTTCGGGCAGGGCATCGTCGCCCTCGCCCTGGATATCCGTCCCCGAGCAGAAGAACCGGCCCTCGGCGGTGAGCACCAGCGCTCGCGTGCCGCCCGCAATGGCCGCGTCGATCGCGTCGGTCAGCTCGGTGAAGACCGACGGCGTGATCGCGTTGGCCTTGTCCGCCCGCGCGATGGTGAGCGTCGTCACCGCGCCTTCGGTGCTGGCCGAAATGAAGCGATAAGCCATCAGCGCGCCAGCCTCAGTGGGCACCCTTGGGGGTTTCCATGATCTCGGTGAGCTGGCCGCCCATGTCCTTGGGGTGGACGAAGATGATCAGCGTTCCGTGCGCGCCGATGCGCGGTTCGCCCAGCACCCGCTTGCCGAGGCTTTCGAACCACGCCTTGGCGGCATAGATGTCTGGCACTTCGAAGCAGACGTGATGCTGGCCGCCGAGCGGGTTCTTTTCGAGCCACTTGCCCACGGCCGAGTCCGGCGAGGTCGGCTGGAGCAGCTCGACCTGCGTTCCGGCGCTACCATCCTCGCCCGGCGTGTTGACGAAGCAGACGCGGACCTGCTGGCTTTCCAGCACGAACGGCTCGGTAATGTCGGTCGCGCCCATCACATCGCGATAGAACGCGATCGAGGCATCGAGGTCCGGCGTTGCGACGCCGATGTGGTTCAGTCGTCCGAGCTTCATTAAAGTATTTCCAATCCGTAGAACAGATGCGCAATCGGCGAACTCCGGGTCTGAACAGTATCTAGACATTTGCTTCGTTCTACAACCTGCTCCGGCTTCCATGCGCCACACATCTCAAGTTCAAGAGCATATCGCCTATTTTCAACTCGAGCTAACGACGCGCCGAACCAAATCAGCATAAGAAGCAAGATCAGTATGATGCCATTCTTCATCTTGCTAGAACTCTCATGCGCTCACACCCGCTCCACCACCATGGCGATCCCCTGCCCGCCGCCGATGCACATCGTGATCAGGCCATATTTGCCGCCGGTGCGCCGCAGTTCGTAGATCGTCTTGACGGTCAGGATCGCGCCGGTCGCGCCGATCGGGTGGCCGAGCGAGATGCCCGAGCCGTTGGGATTGGTCTTGGCCGGATCGAACCCGAGCTGCTTGGCGACGCCGCAGGCCTGCGCGGCGAAAGCCTCGTTCGATTCGATCACGTCCATCTGGTCGAGCGTCAGCCCGGCGCGCTTTAGCGCGATCGGCACGGCCTTGACCGGGCCGAGCCCCATCAGGCCCGGCTCGACGCCCGCATGACCCCAGCCGAGGATCTTCGCCATCGGCTTCAGTCCCTGTTCGGCCACCGCCGCGCCGCTGGCGAGAACGACCGCACCGGCGCCGTCGTTGATGCCCGAGGCATTGCCTGCAGTGACCGTACCGTCCTTCTTGAACACCGGCCTGAGGCCCGCCATCGATTCCAGCGTGGCATCGGCGCGGGCGTGTTCGTCGGTTTCGAACACGGTCACGCCCTTGCGGGTCTTGATCTCGACCGGGACGATCTGATCCTTGAAATAGCCGGCGGCAATCGCCGCCGTCGCGCGCTTGTGGCTTTCGACCGCAGCGGCGTCCTGATCCTCGCGGGTGATCTGGCACGTCTCAGCCACATTCTCCGCAGTCACGCCCATGTGAATGTTTTCAAACGGATCGTGCAACGCGCCCAGCATGGCATCCTCGAACACCAGGTTGCCCATCTTGACGCCACCGCGCGCCGCGCTGGTCATGTGCGGGGCATTCGACATCGACTCGCAGCCGCCGCCGAGGGCGATCTGATACTCGCCCAGCGCAATGGCCTGCGCCGCCGAGACGATCGCCTGCAGGCCCGAACCGCAGAGCCGGTTCACGTTCATCGCCGGCGACGAAATCGGAATGCCGGCGTTCACCGCCGCGACGCGGCTGACGTAGGCGTCCTGCGGCTGGGTCGGGATGACGGTGCCGATCACCACGTTCTCGATCTTGTCCGGGGTCAGCCCGGCCCGCGCGATCGCTTCCTTGATGACGATCGTGCCAAGGTCAGCCGGGCGGAACGAGGCAAGGCTGCCGCCGAAGGTGCCGATCGCGGTGCGTGCGCCGCTGACGATGTAGATGTCTTCCATGATCCAGTTCCTTTGATGACCGATCAGAGCGGAATGTTGTCGTGCTTCTTCCACGGGTTCTCAAGCGCCTTGTTGCGCAGCTTGCGCAAACCGAGCGCAATCCGGCGGCGGGTCGAGTGCGGGTTGATCACCTCGTCGATAAAGCCCTTGCTCGCCGCAACGAACGGATTGGCGAAGCGGTCCTCGTATTCCTTCGTTTTCTGAGCGATACCTTCGGCCGAAAGCCCGCGGAAGATGATCTCGACCGCGCCCTTGGCGCCCATCACCGCGATTTCGGCGGTCGGCCAGGCGTAATTCAAATCCCCGCGCAAGTGCTTCGAGGCCATGACGTCGTAGGCGCCGCCATAGGCCTTGCGGGTAATCACGGTGATCTTCGGCACGGTCGCCTCGGCATAGGCGAACAGCAGCTTCGCGCCGTGCTTGATGATGCCGCCCATCTCCTGGCTCGTGCCGGGGAGGAAGCCCGGAACATCGACGAAGGTGATGATCGGAATATTGAACGCATCGCAGAAGCGCACGAACCGCGCCGCCTTCTTCGATGAATTGATGTCGAGGCACCCGGCCAGCACCATCGGCTGGTTGGCGACGACGCCGACGGTCTTGCCTTCGATCCGGCCGAAGCCGCACAGGATATTGCCCGCGTGAGCCGGCTGGATTTCGAAGAAATCGCCTTCGTCCAGCGTCTTGCGGATCACTTCGTGCATGTCATAGGGCTGGTTGGCCGAAGCCGGGATCAGCGTGTCGAGGCTCGCTTCGAGCCGGTCCCACGGATCGGCCGACGGGCGCTCGGGCACTTCTTCCTTGTTCGACAGCGGCAGGAAATCGAAGAACTCGCGGGTCGCGAGCAGCGTCTCGATGTCGTTTTCGAACGCGAGGTCGGCCACCGAAGTCTTGGTGGTGTG
>VMTF01000037.1 GCA_013791705.1 Sphingomonadales bacterium
CCGGCCACCGCCGCACCGCGCGCGGGCGCACCTTTCCTGACGGCGATCGGGCAGTGGAGTTAGCCGGTGGCGGTCGAGGCGAGCCAAGCGGCGATCTGGTATGCCAGCACTCCCGAGCCGGCCGACGCGAACAACCAGTAGAGCACGAACAGGCCGAGCGGCTTGCGGTCCCAGATATCGACGTAAGGCAAGGCGCCGTGATGCATCTGCTGGCCGACCAGCAGATAGAAATCATCATCGACGAACAGGTTGGGATCGCCAAACGTCCAGGCGCGCAGCGCCAGGCCGAGCGCGAACAGCGCCGCCACCAGCGCCAGCGGCGAGGCCAGCAAACCGGGACTGGTGCCGCGCCGAACGCCGGGTGCCATGCGGAGTGCGATGTCCATCGCGCCTGTGTGGGCCGGTTATGGTAAACAAACTGCAAATCAGCGCGCCGGGCGGTAATTTCTGCTAGTTGCGCCCGCGCAAAGTCCGCTCCAGCGGGCGGTGCTAAAAAATTCCGGGAGCGGAGCTTGTGTTGCACATTGGCAACACTATCTCGTGCCCAACAGGAGGCGAGACACGCATGAATCTCGAAAAATTCACCGACCGCGCCAAGGGTTTCCTGCAGGCCGCGCAGACCGTTGCAATCCGCATGAGCCACCAGCGGATCACGCCCGAACACGTGTTGAAGGCGCTGCTCGAAGACAGCGAGGGAATGGCCGCGGGCCTGATTCAGCGTGCGGGCGGCAACGCCAAGTTCGCGCAGGATGAAGTCGACAAGGCATTGGCGAAGATCCCGGTGGTCTCGGGCGGCGGCGCGCAAGCCACGCCGGGGCTCGATAACGACGCCGTGCGCCTGCTGGATCAGGCCGAACAGATCGCGACCAAGTCCGGCGACAGCTATGTCACGGTCGAGCGGATGCTCGTCGCACTCGCGCTCGCCACGACCACTGCGGCGGGTGAGGCGTTGAAAGCCGCCAACGTCACCCCGCAGGCGCTCGAAGCCGCGATCACCGAATTGCGCGGCGGCCGCACGGCGGACAGCGCCTCGGCCGAGGAAAGCTACGAGGCGATGAAGAAATACGCCCGCGACCTCACCCAGGCCGCGCGCGACGGCAAGCTCGATCCGGTCATCGGCCGCGATGAGGAAATCCGCCGCACCGTCCAGATCCTCGCCCGGCGGACCAAGAACAATCCGGTGCTGATCGGCGATCCCGGCGTCGGCAAGACCGCAATCGCCGAAGGGCTCGCGCTGCGCATCGCCAATGGCGACGTGCCCGACAGCCTCAAGAACCGCCGTCTGATGGCGCTCGACATGGGCTCGCTGATCGCCGGCGCGAAGTATCGCGGCGAGTTCGAGGAGCGGCTGAAAGCCGTGCTCGACGAGGTCAAGGGCGCCGAGGGCGAGATCATCCTGTTCATCGACGAGATGCACACCCTGATCGGCGCGGGCGCCTCGGAAGGCTCGATGGATGCGGGCAACCTGCTGAAGCCCGCGCTTGCGCGCGGCGAACTGCACTGCATCGGCGCGACCACGCTCGACGAATACCAGAAGTACGTCGAGAAGGACGCCGCCCTGCAGCGCCGCTTCCAGCCCATTTTCGTCGATGAGCCGACGGTCGAGGACACGATCTCGATCCTGCGCGGGCTCAAGGAAAAGTACGAGCTGCACCACGGCGTGCGGATCACCGACGGGGCGATCGTCGCGGCGGCCACGCTCAGCAACCGCTACATCACCAACCGTTTCCTCCCCGACAAGGCGATCGACCTGATGGACGAGGCGGCGAGCCGCATCCGCATGGAAGTGGAGAGCAAGCCCGAGGAAATCGAGAATCTCGATCGCCGGATCATCCAGCTCAAGATCGAGGAGCAGGCGCTCCAGAAAGAGACCGACGAGGCCTCGCAGGATCGCCTTGCCGCGTTGCGCGAGGAACTGGCCAATCTCGAGCAGCAAAGCTCGGAGCTGACCACCCGCTGGCAGAATGAGCGCGACAAGATCGCTGCGGAAGGCAAGATCAAGGAACAGCTCGATCAGGCCCGGCTGGAACTCGAACAGGCGCAGCGTTCGGGCGATCTCGGCCGCGCGGGCGAACTGTCCTACGGCACGATACCCAATCTCGAAAAGCAACTCGCCGAAGCCCAGGCCCAGTCCGGCAACGCCATGCTGCGCGAGGAAGTTACCGAGGATGACATCGCCGGCGTGGTCAGTCGCTGGACCGGGGTTCCGGTCGACAAGATGCTCGAAGGCGAGCGCGACAAGCTGCTCAAGATGGAAGAGATCATCGGCCAGCGGGTGATCGGCCAGGCGCAGGCGGTCGCGGCCGTGTCCAAGGCGGTTCGGCGCGCGCGCGCTGGCCTGCAGGATCCGAACCGGCCGCTCGGCTCGTTCCTGTTCCTCGGGCCAACGGGCGTCGGCAAGACCGAGCTGACCAAGGCGCTGGCCGGGTTCCTGTTCGACGACGACACCGCGATGGTCCGCATCGATATGTCGGAATTCATGGAAAAGCACGCGGTCGCCCGCCTGATCGGCGCGCCTCCGGGCTATGTCGGCTATGAGGAAGGCGGCGTGCTGACCGAGGCCGTGCGGCGCCGGCCCTATCAGGTGGTGCTGTTCGACGAGGTTGAAAAGGCCCATCCCGATGTGTTCAACGTGCTGCTCCAGGTGCTCGACGATGGCCGCCTGACCGACGGACATGGCCGGGTGGTGGATTTCACCAACACGCTCATCATCCTGACCAGCAACCTCGGCAGCCAGCACCTCGCCAACATGGAGGACGGGCAGGACGTCGAAAGTGTCGAGCCGCAGGTGATGGAAGTGGTGCGCTCGCATTTCCGGCCGGAATTCCTCAACCGGCTGGACGAGATCATCCTGTTCCACCGGCTGGGCCAGGAGCACATGGCGCCGATCGTCGATATCCAGGTCGCCCGCGTGGGCAAGCTGCTCAAGGACCGCAAGATCACGCTCGACCTGACCGACGCCGCCCGGCGCTGGCTGGGCCGGGTGGGCTATGATCCGGTCTATGGCGCGCGCCCGCTCGAACGGGCGGTCCAGCGCTACTTGCAGGACCCGCTCGCCGAAAAGCTGCTCGCGGGCGAAATCCCCGATGGCTCGAACCTGCGGATCGACGAAGGCGACGGCCAGTTGACGATCAGCGCATTAGCGGCCTGACCGGCAAGGCGGACCCGCGAGGGTCCGCCTTGCTGCAGCGCGCGTCGGGCCGCCACTGGCCAAAGCCAAAGCGGCGAGCTCAGTATGGTGCCTCGGTTACTCGGTTGACGGCGTGCCGTGCTGCAGGCTTTGCTGCACCTGTTCGTAGAGATTGTCGGCGCGCGGTGCGGTGGAATCGGCGCCGGGCCAGTGCTTGGCATAGGCGCCCCGGCCCATGAACCGGTCGGTGTCGTCCGCAGATGCGGTCTGCCAGTCCCGCGCCGCCTGAGCCTCGATCGGCTTGTACGCCAGCAACATGCGCTGGATCGCCGGACGCTCGTTTAGCAGATCGAACCAGCGCCGCACGTTGGCGAAGCTTTCGATGCCGCCACCCCATGTGTTGTGGCGATTGGCGATCCAGGGATAAGTCGCGATGTCGGCGATGGAATAGTCCTCGCCAGCGATATAGGTGCTCTGGGCCAGCCGGCCATCCAGCGTCTCGAACAGCTCGACGGCCTGGGTCTCGTAGCGGCTGCGCGCATATTCATGTTCGCCCGGGGCGAACCGCCGGAAGTGCGTGAACTGGCCGAACGCCGGGCCGATCGAGGCCATCTGCACCATCAGCCATTGCAGCACTGCATAGCGCTCCGGCCCGGAAGAAGGCAGGAATCGTCCATACTTTTCCGCGAGATAGATGAGGATGGCGCCGGATTCGAAAACCGTAATCGGCGCGCCTCCCGGACCGTCCGAATCAATCAGAACCGGAATTTTCTTCATCGGATTGAGGCGCACAAACTCGGCCGCATGATGATCGCCGCGATTGACGTTGAGCTGCCGGAAATCGTGTTCCAGCTCCAGTTCCTCAAGCATGATCGAGACTTTTCGGACGTTGGGGCTGAACCCGCCATAGAGCGTGAGCATCGTGACTCCTTCTGATTTGCAGGGACAGTAAACCAGAACCTTCGGCCTGGGGCAGAATCTTTGATCCGGTTCTGACGCGTATTACACCGGGCAAGTGTGCAGCATATACCGGGCAAGGGCGTCACCTTCAGGCGGCCGGCCCGGCGCATCGGGCACGCGGCAGTTGACCGGCCTCCCGGCGCGACTTAACTGACCGGTTAATGCCGCCGAACACCCGCCTTTCCTTCACGAGTATCCGCCCGTGAGCGCGGCGCGCATGGCCGATGCGCCGGATTCTGCCGCGCCCGATGCGCGCACCCAGTTGCTCGATGCGGCCAGCGCGATCATGCGCGGCGGGGATATCGAGGATGTCTCGCTGTCGGAGCTGTCGCGGCGTTCGGGGCTCAATTCGGCGCTGGTGAAGTACTACTTCGGCAACAAGGCCGGGCTCTTGCGCGCGCTGCTCGATCGCGAATGGTCGGCGCGCGTGAAGGCGGTCGATACGTTGCTGGCAAAGGAGCTCGATCCCGAAACCAAGCTGCGGATCCACATGGCCGGGGTGGTCGATAACTTCTTCGCGACGCCCTACACGCATCGCCTGCTGATGCGCATGATCCGTGAAAGCGCGGCCGACGAGGGCCAGCGGCTGGCCGATGCCTATCTCAAGCCGATGCTGGCCGCGTACGAGGCGCTGATCGCGCAAGGCGTCGCCGAAGGGGTGTTCCGTCCGGTCGATCCGCAACTGTTCTATTTCACGGTGATCGGCGCGGCCGACCGCTTCTTCACCGCGCAACTCGTGCTCAGCTACTGCTCGGACACCGATGTCCTCGACGAGGGCCTGCGCGATCGTTATCGCGCCCACTTGAACGACTTCGTCGTCGCGGGGATTCTCGTCCAGAAATAAGGGGTTCTGATGGCGCAGGGCGGTTGGCATATTGGCGTGATCGGCGGTTCCGGCCTGGCTGACGGCGTCGGGCTGGAAGACGCGCAGGAAATCCCGGTTTCCTCGCCCTTCGGCGAACCGTCCGGTCCGGTTACCATGGGGACGCTCGATGGGGTGCGCTTCACTTTTCTCGCCCGCCATGGGGCAGGGCACCGGCTCCCGCCGTCGGCCATCAACTACCGGGCCAACATCGATGTCCTGAAGCGCTGCGGCGTTACCGATATCCTCTCGCTGAGCGCGATCGGATCGCTGCGCGAGGAGCTTGCGCCGGGCGATTTTGTTGCGGTCGACCAGTTGATCGACCGAACGGCGGGCCGCGAGCGCTCGTTCTTCGGGCCGGGGCTGGTCGCCCACGTCAGCCTGGCCGATCCGCTCTGCCCGCGCCTGTCCGGTCTTGCCGCCGAGGCCGCGACCGCCGCCGGGGCCACCGTGCACGCGGGCGGCTGCTATGTCGCGATAGAAGGGCCGCAGTTCTCCACCCGCGCGGAAAGCGGGTTGTACCGGGCCTGGGGCGCCGATGTGATCGGCATGACCGCGCTGCCCGAAGCTTATCTCGCGCGGGAGGCGGAACTGCCTTATGCGCTCCTCGCCATGGTCACGGATTACGATGCCTGGCGGGAAAGCGAGGCCGGGGTCGAAGCGGCGCACGTCTTCGCGGTGATGAAGGCCAACGCGCAAACCGCCCGCAGCGCGCTGCGCCACCTGGCCGCTTCGCTGCCGCCCAAGCGCGCCGCGAGCCCGATCGATACCGCGCTGGAACACGCCTTCGCCACCGATCCGGCCGCGCGCGATCCGGAATTGGTCGCCAGACTCGGCGCGGTGGCCGGCCGGGTTCTGGGCTGACGCCGCGCACCCCCCCCGCATGCAGAAAGGGCGACCTTGCGGCCGCCCTTTCACTTGTGTTGCAGTGGTTTTGCAGTGTCGCTGCGGCCTAGCCGTTCTGCTTCGAGAAGGCATCGGCGATCGAGCAGCCTGCGGGGCCGAGGATCACGATGAACAGCACCGGCAGGATGAACAGGATCAGCGGAATGGTCATGATCGCGGGCAGGCGGGCGGCCTTTTCTTCCGCGCGCATCATGCGCTCGTTGCGGAATTCGGCCGACAGCACGCGCAACGCAGAGGCCAGCGGCGTGCCGTAGCGCTCGGTCTGGATCATGGTGGTCACCACGCCCTTCACCGCTTCGAGGTCCACGCGGTAGGCGAGGTTTTCGAAGGCCATACGGCGTTCGGTCAGGAACGACAGTTCAATCGCGGTAAGGGTGAACTCGTCGCCCAGTTCCGGATAGGCGCGGCCCAGTTCCTTGGCGACGCGCCCGAAAGCGGCATCGACGGTGAGGCCGGCTTCGGCGCAGATCACCAACAGGTCGAGCGCGTCGGGCAGGCCCTTGCGGATCAGGTCGGTACGCTTGGCGGCGATGTTGTTGATGTAGAGTTCCGGCGCCTTGTAGCCCAGGATCACCGCCGCAGCGAAGCCCATGAAGCGCTTCGTGCTGCTCCATTCGGGGAAGTAGTCGATCCAGTAGATTACCGCAGCGGCGATCAGGCCGAACACGACCGGCAGGACCATACGCCCGAAAATGACCGCAACGGCCCATTCCTTCTTGCGGATGCCCGCATAGGCCAGCTTCTGCTGGATGTCCTGGATCTGGCTTTCCTGCAGCACCTTGAGCTTGGAAAGCAGGTCGCGGATGTTGTCGGTGGTCTGGTTCTTGCGAACAAGGCTCTGCCGCCGCCGCGCGGTGCTGGTGACAATCCCGGCCTTGAGCTGCTCGCGCCGCTCGTTGAGCGACTTGACGCGTTTGGCCATCGGGTCGCGCACGGTGACGGCGGCATAGATCGCCATCAGTACCGCGAGCGCGGCAATGCCGGCGAGGATCGAGCCGAACCAGACGACATCGACGCCGAGCAGCGTGGGGTGGGCGGATTGAGTGGTCAACATGGTAACAGCGTCCCTCCGCTCAGATTTCGAAGCTGACCATCTTGGCCATGATGAAGGCACCGATCGACATCCAGATCAGGCCGCCGAGGCCGGCCACGATCAGGCGTTCGTCGGTGAAGAACTTGGCGAGATAGCCGGGGTTGACCCAGATCAGGCCGAAGACGACGAACGGCAGTGCGCCGACGATATAGGCGGACGCCTTTGATTCCGAGCTCATCGCGCGGATTTTCAGCTTCATCTGCGCGCGTTTGCGCAGCACGTCCGAAAGGTTCGAGAGCGTTTCGGCAAGGTTGCCGCCGGTTTCCCGCTGGATCGCGAGCGTGATGCAGAAGAACTGGAATTCCGGTGTGGCGATGCGCTCGGCAGTATCCTGCAGCGCATCGTCCATCGACTTGCCGATGCGAATGCGCTCGTTCACCAGCTTGAATTCCTCCCCCACCGGCCCTGGCACTTCGCTGGCGACGACGTTGAGCGTTTCGGTTACCGGCAGGCCGGAGCGCAGGCCGCGAACGAGCAGGTCGATCGCGTCGGGAAACTTTGAGGTGAAGGTGCCCACGCGCCGCTTGATGAAGAAGTTGACGACCATGTGCGGCAGGCCAAGGCCCACAATCAGGCCGGCAAACAGCGAGATCAGCGCAATGCCCGACTTCAGGTAGATCACCAGCGCGATCGCCAGCGCGAGGCCGACCGATGCGTAGGCATACTGGTTGAGCGTCCAGCCCATCCCGGTGCGATGCAGGCGCAGCGCCAGGGCCTCGATCCGCGAACCGGAGCCGGCGATCACGTGGGTCCGGGGCTTGCGCGCCGCAACCGCCTTCTTGAGTTGGGCCTCGACCCGGTCGGTGGTGTTGTCCGAGTGGCGGAAGCGCAGTGCCTGAAGCCGCCGCGCGCCTTCCTTGGCAACATTCGGCCCCATGAAGGCCCCCACGCCCATCGCCAGCACGGCAGCAGTGCCGGTCGCGATCACCATAAGTTGCAGCGTGTTCATGGGCGCGTCTCCGCCATCGTGGTTACTTTGTCCGGCATGTCGCCACAGCAGGCGGCAACATGCCCCGTGTCGTTCCCGGCCTCGTCAACGGACGGCCCGTCGATTCCGGCCGGGGCGATCACGCCGGTGCCTTGTCCTTCTTGGCCAGCAGGTTCTTGAAATCGAACTTGCCGAGCAGCGAGGCCTTCTTGTCGGAGGCAGCCGCATCCTCCGCATCGCTCACCCCGATGATGGCCGAGGCGAGATCGCGGACAACGCTGCCAGCCTTGCTCGAGCGGTTGGCTTCGACGAAAGTCTGGCCGAGCTTGGCCGCGTTCGTCACCGCCTTCAGGTCGTAGGGGATCATGAAATCGACCTTGCGCTCGATCGAGGCCTCGAAGTCGGCCTTGCTGATCTCCTGCGTGGCCGGCATGACCTTGTTCGCCACCACCAGCGTCTGGACGTGCGCGGCATTGGCCTTTAGCCACGACAGGATGCGGATCGCGTCCCGGGCCGAGGCCAGGGTATATTCGGTCGCCAGCACCACGCAATTCACGTCCGCCAGCAGGTGCGGGAAGTTGATCAGCATGTTGCGCGGCAAATCGATGACGGTCATCTCGAACGCCTGGCGGAACTCTTCCTCCAGTTGCACGAAGGCCGAACCGTCGGTCATCAGCGGCGAATTGATCGGAGCTTCGGCCGAGAGGATCGCGAGATTGTCGTTCGCCCGGATCATCGCGCGCTCGATGAACAGCCCGTCGATGCGGCTCGGATTCTCGATCGCGTCGGTCAGGCCGCGGCCCGGTTCGAGGTCGAGCGTCAGCGCGCCGGTGCCGAAGTGCACGTCGAGATCGAGCAGCGCCGTCGGCATCTTGTGGTCGCTGGCGAACAGCCACGCCAGCGAGGTCGTCAGCAGCGAGGCGCCAACCCCGCCGCGGGTGCCGACCACGGCCGTCGAGACGTGGCGTTTGGTAGCCGAGGAATCCTGCGACCGGGGCGCGGTGAAGATCGCCTGGGCCGAAACCAGCGCATCGCGCACCTGGCCGGCGGAGAGCGGCTTCAGCAGATAGTCCTGAATTCCGCTGGCGACGAGATCACGGTAAAGCCGGACATCGTTCACCTGACCGACCGCGATCACCACCGTGCCGGGTTCGCAAACCTCGGCGAGGGCGTTGATGTCGTTGAGCGGGTCGCCGCTTTCAGACAGGTCGACCATCAGGATGTTCGGGCTCGCGGTGATCGAGAGCGACTGGACCGCATTGCGCAGCCCGCCCTTGTGGCACTTTTCCGTCTGCCAGCCCATTTCGATCACGACCGGGCGCAACACATCGAGTGCGGCGTCGTCGCAAATGAATGCAGCGAAGGGATCACGATTGCCGGGCACACCGGTTTTCCAGGGAGCATTCATCGATCAGTTGCCCTTGGTTGAGATGGATGAGACTTCGCCGGCCTTGGCCGCCTTGTCGCGGAATGCGCCGATCGCTTTGGTCGAACTCGCGACGACGGTTTCGCCCGTTCCGGTCGCACCCTTCACGAGGTGCTCCGGATCGGCGACCATGACCGCGAGGTTGCTGTTGACCGCGCAGCCATAGCCATGGCTGGTTGCGTTGGCGAAGTTCGTGTCGGAGTTGTTGCCCCAGTCCGGGCAGCCCGGAACGGTCGCAACGGAGCGGACGACGACGACGCGGGCGGTGCCGGCATTGACATAGCCCTGGGTCACCGGGGCGCCATCGGTCAGCAACATGCCATAGCGCGAGGCGACGGCTTCCACCGCGCCGCGGGTTGCGGCGCTGGCGAGCGGATCATCGATGTAGATCTTGTCGCCATAGCGCAAGTTCATCGCATCGAACCAGCCGGTCAGGCGGCGCTGCTCGGGCACCGAGAGGCCGCCGGGGCCGGTCGTCACGTCGAGCACGTAGTTGGTCTTTTCGACCACCGGCTGATGGACGCTTTCCAGCGTGCGGTTGCCTGCCATGCCGCCGCAGGCGGAGAGCGCAAGGCCGAGTGAGAGGGCGATGGCCGCTGAAACCTTGTTCAGATGGGCCTTGTGGAGCTTGTAGGTTCGCATGGTGTGCACCTCTCTCACTTCAGGCTGAAGCCGGGATGGGCATTCGGGTCGGCTTTTGCGGAACGTGCGGGCAGTTCGCCGCCGTCCTTGCTGGCGAGCGCCGGCGCCGGCGCTGCCGGGTCGGCCGCACCCACGCTCGGCGCGGGGGGCGTTGCCTGCTGACTGGCCGGCGCCTGGCTCGGCTTGGGCCGGTCGCCGCCGGTCTTGCCGGCGCTTTCCTGGTTGCCGAAGATGCGCTGGATGTCGTTCGGGGCCTGATAGCCGTCGGTCGGCAACTTGATCGCGTTGGCATCGACCGGATTGACCAGGTAGGGTGTCACCACGATCACCAGCTCGGTTTCGCCGCGCTGGAAGCTGGTCGAGCGGAACAGCGACCCGAGGATCGGAACGTCGCCCGCGCCCGGCAGCTTGGTGACCGAGTTGCTGGTCGAATTCTTCAGCAGGCCGGCGATCATGAAGCTCTGGCCGGAGCCGAGTTCCACGGTCGTTTCGGCGCGGCGGGTGGTCAGCGCAGGGACGGTGAAGCCATTGATGGTTACCGCGCCTTGCGAGCTCAGCTCCGAGACTTCCGGCCGCACCCGCAGCGAGATCCGCCCGTTGGACAGGACCGTCGGCGTATAGCTGAGGCTGACGCCATATTTCTTGTATTCGATCGAGGTCGTACCGAGGCCCTGGCTCTGCGGGATCGGAAATTCGCCGCCCGCAAGGAAGTCGGCCGTCTCGCCCGAAATCGCGGTGAGGTTCGGCTGGGCGAGGGTGGTCACCAGACCGGCCGTCTCGCCCGCGTCCAGCGCGCCGCGCAGGTTGAGCCCGAACAGTTTGCCAGCGCCGGCCAGCGTGCTGGAACCTTCAATTGTCTTCACCACCGTGGCACCGGCCGGACCGGTGGTCACGCCCACGCCCAGTTCGCCGCCCGGCGAATATTGCGGCGAAAAGGCGCGTCCCTGGCCGAGGCCGAACTTGAACCCGCTGGTCGGGTCGGTGGTGATGAGGTTGGTTCCCAGCGATTTCACCAGGCTGCGGCTCACCTCGGCGATGCGCACCTGCAGGTTGACCTGCAGCGGCGTCGCCATCCTGAGGCGGCTGATCACGTTGGTTTCCTTGCCCATGAAGGCTTCGACCAGACGCTGTGCCTCGGCGGCGTCTTCCGGCGCGGCGATCGTGCCGGTAAGGAGCACGGTGCTCGAACCGAAGGTCGAAACCGCGACCTTGGCGTCGGGCATCGCCACGTTCAGCATCTGATCGACGCTGTCGATGTTCGAGCCGACCCGCACGTTGGCCGACCAGATCACGTTCCCGCCGGCATCGCTGGCATAGACCGTGGTCACGCCGGCTTCCTTGCCCATCAGGTAGAGCTGGTTGGTCGATTTGACCTGGACATCGGCGACCTTTTCATCGGCGATGAAGACATCGGCCATCCGGCCGGGAACGGTCATGAGCTGGCCACGTCCGATCGAGAGCGCGATGTCCTGCGCCGGCCGGGTCACCGACTGGGCGGTGGCCGGGCTCGCCGTCAGCAGGGCCGGGATGGCCACCGCCGCGGCTGCGGTCAGGAGAGTGGAAGTCAGGCGACGTGTCATCGTGGTGCCCTTCGAAAAAGCGGACCCGGTGGGGTGTGCCCGGTGCTGATGTGCCCCGGGATGCGTTGCATGGTGGCGCATCATTACCTCCCGGCCTGCTCGAGCGTGGTGGTCTTGCCGCGGGTCACCCGGACGACCGGTCCGGTCTGCACCGGCAGTCCTGCGGCGCCGGAGACGGCCTTGACCATCGATCCCATCGCGTTGGCGAACTGCTTGGCGGCATCACCGCTTGAGGCGGCGCGCGGCATCCCCTTGCGCTGGAAGCGCGAAACGTCGCCACCGGTCACGAACGTCGAACCGCTGTCGAGCGGACGGCTCATTGCAGCGGAAAGCATGCGTTCTTCCTCGTCCTTGCTGGCGCCGGCCGGAACCTTGATCTGGCCGCTGGCAACCGCGCGGTCGAGTTCGGCCTGATTGTCGGCGAGCGAGCGCAGCGAGAGGGTGAGCGTCCCGATCTTGTCGGCCACCGCGATCTTTTCGGCGATGCGCGGGGTGACTTCGAGCGTGACGGTGCTGAAGGTCTTCACCACGGTCTTGCCCTCGACGACTTCCTGATCGGTCGACTGGTCGGTGGCGAGCACGCGCAGATTGCGCAGGACCGTTTCGGCGGTATTGAGCGGGGTGCCGCCATCGCCGTCGGTCGGGTTGACCGTCTGCGTCAGCATGAGATCGACATGATCGCCCGGGAAGACAAAGCCGGCGACGCCGGTGCGGGCCGAAACCGTGATCGTTACCGCACGCATCCCCGCGCCGAGCGCGGCGGCGAGGAAGCCGCGGTCACCGGGGCGAACGAGCGCGCCCTGGGTCACCGGCTGGCCCGCCGTAACCGGGAAGCGCACGACCGTGCCGAGCAACTTGGTCATGTCCGCTTCGCCTTCGATGAAGTAGGCGTCCTTGACCATTTCTTGCGGCCAGGCCTGGAAGCTGAGCGAATCCGCCGTGATGATGGTCCCGGCGGGCAAGGCGCGCTGGGCGACCATGACTTTCGGTCCCTGAGCCGCCTGTGCGGCGGTCGCCTGCGGAGTTGTCCCGCTACCCAACATGCTCCGGGCAGCGAGGGCAGTGCCGATCGCTACGACCAGCGCACCCAGCAGCAGCATGAGCTTTCTTTTGTCCATGGCTTTGCAAGCCCCCCTGAAGGAATGTCCGAAAAGGAACGTCCGAATTAGTGTCTAAGCTTCGATCAAATTGGTTAAAATCTGGTTCACCCAGCTCGCCTGTTCATCCGACTTGTCCCCGCAGTAGTGGCAGTGACTTGTCGGCCAGGGTAAGCAGAGCGGCTGCGCAGATCGCGACGCCATAAGGAATTGCGGCTCGGCCGGGCTGGCGCCGGGCGATGTGCCAGGAAGCGAAGGCGACGGTGAGCACCGCGCCGATCAGCGACATCATGACGACCAACCAGCCAAAGTGTTCGGGGCGGATCCACAGCGCCAGCGCGGCGAGCAGCTTCACGTCGCCGCCGCCCATCATGCGCAGGGCGAACAGACCGGCGCAGATGATGAAGGTAACGATCGCAATGCCGATCTGCCACGCCACGCCCGGCCAGAGGTCGAGCCCGCTCGACCACCAGAAGATCGGCGCGGCCGCAGCGATCGCGGCATTGAGCCAGTTGTCGATCTGCCGGCGCTTGAGGTCCGTAAAGGCCGCCGTCAGCAGTCCGATTGCCAACCACGCCAGCAGCCAATACGTTACGAGATCGTTGCGCAAGAAACGCCCCCTCAGGAACCCCTGTGTTCCGATCGCGTCTCTGCCACGTGAGGGCTTACCAAATAGTAACCAACCGCTTGAGGCGGGAATTAGGGATGGATACAGGTGAGCGATACCGGAGCGCGGCCTTTCGATCGCCGCAATGTCCCTGAATATGTAGTTGAATCGCAATGGCTTGCACCAGACGGTTGGCCGCTGCGCCGGGCCGACTGGCCGCAGCCGGAGGCCTGCCGCGGGGCGCTCCTGTTCGTCCCCGGGCGCGGCGATTTTTTTGAAAAATATCTGGAAACGCTCGATCACTGGTTCCGCTGCGGCTGGGCCGTGACCGCGCTCGACTGGCGCGGGCAGGGCCTGTCGGGCCGCCTCGGCACCGATCAGATGACCGGTCATGTCGATGATTTCGCGGTCTGGATTGCCGATCTCGGTGCGTTCTGGGCGGAATGGCAGCTGGCCGTTTCAGGGCCGCATGTGCTGGTTGGCCATTCGATGGGCGGGCATCTCGCCCTGCGCGCGGTGGCCGATGCCGGCGTCAGGCCCGATGCCCTGGTGCTCTCCGCGCCGATGCTCGGCCTGATCACCCATGGACTGCCCGCAGCGCTGTTTCGCTGGGCGGCGAATGTGATGTGCGCGCTCGGCGATCCGCGCCGTCCGGCGTGGAAGTGGAGCGAGAAGCCCGGCGAGGTTCCGGCCGATCGCTCTGCGCTGCTGACGCACGATCCGGCCCGCTATGGCGACGAACTGTACTGGCGCAAGGCGCGGCCGGGGCTGGTCATGGGGCCGGGGAGCTGGGGCTGGCTCCGCGCCGCGTTCACCTCGCTGCGCGGGCTTGATCGCAAGGACGTGCTCGCGCGCGTTACCGTGCCGGTTTTCATCATCGCGACCAGTGCCGACCGACTTGTCGACAGTGCCGCGATCGACCGGGCCGCCCGCTGGCTGCCCAACGCGCAAATCCTGCGGTTCGGCAAGGAGGCGCGCCACGAAATATTGCGCGAGGCCGATCCGGTGCGCCGGCGCGCCCTGGCCGCGATCGACGATTTCCTTGACCGGGTCGGTCCCGCGCCCAAGTGACTTGCGCAGTGGACACCCGATTCGATTTCGCCATTGTCGGCGCCGGCATGGCCGGGGCGAGCCTGGCCGCCGCGCTGGCTCCGTCCGGTGCGCGGGTGCTGATGCTCGAGGCCGAAGAGGCGCCGGGCTATCATGCCACCGGTCGCTCCGCCGCGTTCTGGACCGAGAGCTATGGCGGCCCCGGCGTCCAGCCGCTCACCACCGCTTCCGGCCCGGCGCTGCGGGCTGGCGGCTATCTCGGTTCCCGGGGCGCGCTGACCATCGCGCGGGCCGGGCAGGAGCGCGAACTTGCCGCCTTCACCGACCGCTATGCCGCGCTCGGCATCCGCATTGCGGCGCTGGACCGCGCGGCGGTCGCCGCGCTGGTCCCGGGTCTGCGTCCGGACTGGACGGCCGGGGCGCTCGAACCCGATTGCTGCGACATCGACGTCGCCCGGCTCCATCAGGATTACCTGGCCGGTGCGCGCCGCGCCGGTGCAGCGCTGTGGACCAGAGCCCGCCTCGCGCGCGCGGCTTCTGATGGCGCAGGCTGGTCGCTCACCACGGCCGATGGCCGCACGGCGCGGGCCGGGCTGCTGGTCAATGCTGCCGGCGCATGGGCCGATGAGGTTGCGTTGCTCGCCGGGGTCGCCCCGCTCGGCATCCGGCCCTATCGCCGCACGGTCGCGCAAGTGCGTACCGCGCCGGCGCCCACCGATGCGCTCCCGCTGGTGCTGGACCTGGCCGAGCGGTTCTATTTCAAGCCGCAAGCGGGCCGCCTCTGGCTCAGCCCGCACGACGAAACGCCGAGCATTCCGTGCGACGCCGCGCCCGAAGAATTCGATGTGGCCGCCGCGATCGACCGGCTCGGACAGGTGGTCGACTGGACGGTTGAGCGGGTGGAACAGCGCTGGGCGGGCCTGCGCAGTTTCGCGCCGGACCGCCTGCCGGTGTACGGCCCTGCGCTGCAAAATCCCCGGTTCTTCTGGTTCGCCGGGCAAGGCGGGTTCGGCATCCAGACGGCCCCCGCCGCCGCCGCGCTCGGGGCGGGCCTGCTGCTTGGGTCCGGTGGCAGTCCGGTCGATCCGGCGGCTTACAGCCCGGCGCGGTTCGCCTGAGATTTGCGATTTCCGCTCTTGGCGGCATCGTTTGCGCCGTTAATATCCGGCGCGGGGCAGCACACCCACTCAGAGGAGAACTTGATGGCGCACCGTTTCGAAATCAGGAAGAACAAGGCCGGCGAGTTCGTCGCCTATTTCTGCTACAACGCGGAAACGATCTTCTGGACTGAAGGCTACAAGAGCAAGGCCAGCGCGCAGAACGCAATTGATTCGGTGCTCAAGAACGGTCCCGGCGCTGCCGTGGTCGATACCACCACCGGATAATCCTCGCCCGGCGGGCCCCGGTTTGCGCCCGTCGCCGCGGCATACGCTCTCAATCTTGGAACATCCCCAGGCTTTTTGTAAATA
>VMTF01000067.1 GCA_013791705.1 Sphingomonadales bacterium
ATCGCCATGCTGCGGGCGCTGGGATACAGCAACAAGGCGATGCTCGCCTTCGTCATGGCCGCCGGCTTCATCGCCGATACCGCTAGCCTGCCGCTAGTCGTCTCGAACCTCGTCAACATCGTGTCGGCCGACTTCTTCGGCATCGGATTCGCCGAATATGCCTCAGTGATGGTGCCGGTCGATCTGGTGGCAATCACCGCCACGCTGGGCGCACTGCTCCTGTTTTTCCGGCGCGACATACCTGGGGCCTATGACGTGCGCCAGCTCCGACAGCCCAACGAAGCCATCCGCGACGCCGCAACCTTCCGCGCCGGATGGATCGTCCTTGCACTACTGCTCGCCGGCTTCTTCATGCTCGAACCGCTTGGTGTGCCTGTCAGCGCCGTTGCCGCTGCCGGCGCAGCCCTGTTGCTGGTGATCGCCGGACGGGGCCATATAATCCAGACCCGGAAGGTGCTGCGCGGCGCGCCGTGGCAGGTCGTTATCTTCTCTCTCGGCATGTATCTCGTCGTCTATGGCCTGAGGAATGCCGGCCTGACCGACCACCTGGCCGCGCTGCTCGATCGCACTGCGGAAGGCGGGGTGTGGGGCGCGGCGCTGGGGACCGGCGTGATTGCAGCGGTCCTCTCGTCGGTGATGAACAACATGCCGACCGTGCTGGTGGGCGCGCTGTCGATCGACGCCACCAACGCCACGGGCGCGGTCAAGGAAGCGATGATCTACGCCAACGTGATCGGCTGCGACCTCGGCCCCAAGATCACGCCCATCGGCTCGCTCGCGACCCTGCTGTGGCTCCACGTCCTCGGCCAGAAAGGCATTCGGATTGGGTGGGGCTATTATTTCCGGGTGGGTGTCACCCTGACAGTACCCGTTCTACTCATCACACTTGCGGCGCTCGCGCTGCGAATTGGGATTGCCTGATGCCTCTCCGCGATTTGCCTGAACCCGACCATCTGCCGGCGCTCGATCCTGCCTTTGTGCGCCAGAGGCCCGCTCTGGGGCTTGGCCCGACCGATTCCGCGCCCCGCATCCTGCTGCTCTATGGCAGCTTGCGCGAACGCTCATTCTCTCGTCTCGCTGTCGAGGAAGCGGCCCGCCTGCTGCGCCTGTTCGGCGCCGAGACCCGAATATTCGATCCCTCAACGCTGCCGCTGCCCGATCAGGTGCCCGGCGACGATCATCCTGCCGTCCACGAACTGCGCGAACTGGCAATGTGGTCAGAGGGCCAGGTGTGGTGCAGCCCTGAACGACACGGCCAGATAACCGGCATCATGAGGGCGCAGATCGACCATCTGCCGCTGGAAATGAAAGGGATGCGGCCGACACAGGGGCGCACCCTCGCCGTGATGCAAGTATCAGGTGGGTCGCAGTCCTTCAACGCGGTGAACAGCCTGCGCCTGCTGGGCCGCTGGATGCGGATGTTCACGATCCCGAACCAGTCATCGGTCGCGATGGCTTATAAGGAGTTTGATGAAGCTGGTCGCATGAAGGCTTCCAGCTACTATGACCGCATCGTGGACGTGATGGAGGAACTGGTGCGGTTCACGGTGCTGTTGCGCCCCCATGCGATCCAGCTCGTGGATCGCTACTCGGAGCGCAAGCAAACCGGAGCGTCGGTCGATGTGACAACCGATCTGTCTAGCATCGCCATTGCACCTCAGACTTAGAAGCCGCCACCTATCAGCGCGGGCGAACTATGCCTCGTCGCCAGTAGCGATTCCAGCGAACAGCGGTGCTCTCGCCAGCAACAGACAATCGAAGTTCTGGCCGGGGACGAGAGTGCAAAACGCGCTGGTTCGCTGGCCCTTGGCGTTGCCTGTCGAAAGGTAACACATAGCCGGTGACTGTCGGTGACACGCCCAACAAACTGACGCCGGAAGTATCCGAGCAATTGGATCCTTCGACAGTCAATTTCCAGCTTTATAGAGCCTCACCCCCGCGGAGCCAGCGCCTCCACGATCCGGCACTGCGATATGGTGCCGCCCTTGCAGGAATTGATTAGCGCAGAAAGCTCGCGCCGCAGCGCCGTCAGATCGGCAAGTTTGCGATCGATATCGGCCATATGTTCGTTTGCCAGCATATCGACCGAGCCGCAATCGCGACTATGGTCACTGGCAAGATCAAGCAGCGCACGAACCTGATCGAGCGAGAAGCCGAGGTCTCTGGCGCGCCGGATGAAACTCAGCCGGGAAAGATGATCAGCGCCATAGGCACGATAGTTCGCGGATGTACGGCCAGGCGCTGCCAGAAGGCCGATCCGTTCGTAGTATCGCACGGTTTCCACCTTGGTGTCGGTTGCCTTGCCGAGTTGGCCGATCGTCAAACCAATCATAAAGTCGCTTGACCCTGTAGTTGCTACAGGGTGCATATAGGGGGTCGACTCAAAAGTGCGAGAGCGTTCCAATGGCTTGTTCCAGCTGCGCGGCAGACAAAGCCGGCCCAATCAACAGCCCTGAATGGCGCCGAGCGCTGTGGATCGCGCTCGCCGTCAACGCGCTCATGTTCGCGGCGGAAATGACCGCAGGGATCATGGGCGGGTCGAAGGCTCTCCAGGCTGATGCCCTCGATTTTCTAGGGGATTCTGCAAATTATGCGATTAGCCTGGGGGTTGCCGGATTGGTGCTGGCATGGCGTGCCCGTGCCGCATTGCTCAAGGGCGCAACGATCTTCGTGTTTGGCTTATACGTGCTGCTGAGTGCACTCTGGGCCATATCGCGCGGCACGGTTCCGCACGCCGAAGTAATGGGTGCCGTCGGATTCGTGGCGCTTCTTGCCAATGGCGGTGTCGCCCTCATGCTCTATCGCTTTCGCAGCGGCGACGCGAACATGCGCTCGGTCTGGATCTGCTCACGTAACGACGCGATTGGCAATCTTGCGGTGATGTTTGCTGCGCTGGGTGTGTTCGGCACTGGCTCTGGTCTGCCGGACATCTTCGTCGCCGCCATCATGGCAGGTCTCGGTTTGTGGGGTGGTGGACAAATAATTCAGCAAGCGATTGGCGAATTGCGGTCTTCGAAGGTCGGCACGAGAGATAATCTTTTCGTCTCCGGGCACTCTTAAACGATGCAGAAGTTTGACTTTCGATTCAGCCTCTCAATCTAAAATCTTATTTCATCACTAATATTCAACGGATTCCTGTCCTAAATTTTACAGTATAGACTATCATGATATTGATCTGATCATGCATCATAGCGCTATATTACAATCACATTCCCAATAATTTTGTCATAAATTTAACGATCGTATGTTATACCGTCTTACTCAAGGCAAATCAGAAAAAGTAATCCTTTTCTGGATTTGGCGACGTGCTATAGGGCGTCCCATGGGACGCTTCCTAGCCTTGGCTTTGATGTGCTTGGTATCGCTATCGTTGATGGCGGGCACGGTCGCGCACGCGGCCGAACCCATCGTTTGCCTGGATTCAGATGTCGCGGCAGGCCTCGGCCATGTCGATGGCGATCGCGATCAGGTTCCGTCTGATGATGGCAAGGCAGCGCCGCATCATCACGGCGGTTGCAGCGGCCACCAGATCGGTGAGCCTGCGAAGGAAGGGTTTACCGCCCAAGTGCATCTGCGCACTGCGCCGCCCTTGCTTCCGAATGCGAAGGGGCGCGTCTCCACCTCGGCCGATCCGACTTATCGCCCTCCATGGGCCTGACGATTCCAGCCTAGCCCCGTTCCCGGGGCTCCCTCGGAATTGTCAGGAGTCTTTCTATCATGCACCGATTTCTCGCGGCTCTGCTGGCCGCGACCGCTTGCGCGAGCATCGCGCAAGCTCAAACCGCACCGCCGGCTGAGACCGGGCCGACACAGCCCAAAAGCTCGTCGCCAGGCCTAGATGGCCCAACTTTCACCATCGACCGTGCGCTCGAACTTGCGGGCGTCGTATCGCCATCGCTTGAGGTGGCCTCGGCGGATGTCCGCGGGGCCGAAGCCGGACGCCGGGTTGCGGGGCTGCGGCCCAACCCCAGTGTTACCGTCGAGGCTGAGAACGTCGCCGGCTCCGGTCTGTATCGCGACACACAGAGCCTCGAAACGACGACATCGCTCACACTGCCGATCGAACTCGGCGGCAAGCGATCAGCGCGGATCGCGGTCGCGGATGCGCGGACCGATCGAGCGACAATACAGGCCGCGATCGCGCAAGCCGATCTCCGGCTCAGCGTCATTCGCGCCTACGCCGAGACGGCCTCAGCGGAGCGCCGGCTTTTGACGGCCCGCGATCAGGCCCGCATAGCGAACGAAGCGCTGCGAGCCGCCCAGGTCCGTGTGCAGGCAGGCCGCGCGTCGCCGCTCGAAGTGCAACGCGCCGACGTCGCGCGGATCAACGCCGACGCCGCGCTGGTGCGGGAAGAGCGCGCCGTCGAAGTCGCGCGTTTCAGCCTGTCTCGCATCATCGGTCAGCCGATCTCGGGACCGCTCGATGTGGGCTGGTTTGGCAATGTCCCGACCGCTTATGGCCCGCTTCGGCCAATTGAAAGCGCTGGCACCCTCGTGATGGCGGCCGCCGATGCCGACCTTGCCATCGCCGATGCCGGCGTGCGCGTCGCCCGCTCCCAGCGCGTTCCCGATCTGACGCTTGGGGCCGGTGCACGCCGGTTTGAGCAGACCAACGACACAGCGGCAATCTTCAGCCTGTCGATCCCGATCCCGCTGTTCAACAACGGACGAGCGGCGCTGTCGCAAGCGACAGCAGAACGGCAGCGCGCCGATGCACAGCGGCGCGTCACCGCGCTTGATGTGGATCAGGCAATCGCGCGTGCCCAAGCAGATGCCGCCAATGCAGCGACCAGTGCGGTGGCCGCTAGCGGCCCAGCGCTTGCCGCCGCCGAAGAAGCCGCACGCATCGCGCGCATCGGCTATCGCGAGGGCAAGTTCGGCCAGCTCGATTTGCTCGATGCCGAACGGACGCTCGCCGCGACGCGGGCGGCAGCGATCGACGCACTGCTCTCCTACCACATCGCCCATGCGCAGCTTGAGCGGCTTACCGCCCGCGCGCCGGTCACACAGGGGGAATGATAATGAAAACCCGTTATATGGCGGCCTTGCCGCTGACACTCGCCGCACTCCTTATGGCCGGATGCTCCGGCGGCGAGCAAGCGGCCGACAACGCACAGAACGCCGCTACGGCCGAAAAGGGCGGCCACGCCGAAGAAGAAGGCGGGATCGACCTTAGCCCGGATCAGATTCGCAAAGCCGGTATCGAGCTTGTGCGCGTAATCCAGAGCGGCGGCGGCGCGCTAACCCTCCCCGCGACAATCGAAGGCGATCCGCAGGGCATGCAGGTCGTTTCCGCCGCGATTGGCGGCCGTGTGGTGTCGCTCACCCGCAACCTCGGCCAGTCGGTCGGGCGCGGACAGACGCTCGCAATCATAGAGAGCCGTGAGGCCGCATCGCTCAACGCGGAAATCGAGGCAGCGCGCGCGAGGCTGGCTCTGGCCGAAACTAACCTTCGCCGCGAGCAACGCCTGTTCAACGAGCGCGTTTCGCCCGAACAGGATTTGATTGCGGCACGCACGACAGCCACCGAAGCGCGCATCGCGTTGCGTCTCGCGCAGCAGCAAGTGTCGGCCGGCGGCGGTAGCGGCGGCGCGCTCAATCGCATCGCGATCAGCGCACCCTTATCGGGCCAGGTCGTCGCGCGCAGCGTGACGCTGGGCCAAACGGTTGCGGCCGACGCAGAACTGTTCCGCGTCGCCAACCTCGGACGGGTCGCGGTCACATTCGCGCTGTCGCCGGCTGATGCCGGCAAGGTGCGGCCCGGTTCTCAAATCGAGATTGTTTCGGGCGATCGGCGATCGGTGGCGCGGGTCGATTTCGTCTCCCCGATCCTCGACGAAACCACCCGGCTCGCCAGTGTGATCGCGGTCATCGACAACCGTTCGGGCCAATGGCGCGTCGGCGAGCCGGTCACTGCTTCAATCCAGCTTGCAGGCGGTGGTCAGGCGTCGCTGCTTGTGCCGCAAAGCGCAGTGCAGACGATCGAAGGCCGGTCCACCGTGTTCGTGCGCACCGATCATGGCTTCAAGGCGACCCCTGTCACGCTCGGAAGCCCGAGCGGTGACAATGTGGTCGTGACCTCAGGGCTCAAGGGCGACGAACAACTCGCTGGCCCCAACAGCTTCACCCTAAAGGCTGAGCTAGGCAAAGGCGAAGCGGAGCATGGGCACTGATCATGATTGACCGCATCGTCACATTTTCCGTCGAGCGTCGCTGGTTTATCCTGCTTATGACGCTCATCGCCGCAGTCATCGGGGGCTGGGCGCTTTCGCGCCTGCCGATCGACGCCGTTCCTGACATCACCAACAATCAGGTGCAGGTGAATATCAGCGCGCCGGCCCTGTCGCCCGAGCTGGTTGAAAAACAAATTGCCTTCCCGATCGAAACCGCAATCGCCGGAGTTCCCGGCCTTGAATACACCCGCTCCCTAAGTCGCAACGGGTTCGCGCAGGTCACGGCCGTTTTCACGGATTCGACCGACATCTACTTCGCCCGCCAGCAGGTCGCAGAGCGACTGCGTGTTGCAGAGGAAAGCCTGCCCGATGGGGTAGTCCCCACCATGGGGCCGATCGCAACGGGTCTTGGCGAGGTCTTTATGTGGACCGTCCATTTCCAGCATCGCAAGGAGGACAAACACAAGCCGGGTGAACCCGGCATCCAGCCCGATGGCAGCTATATCACGCCAGAAGGCGACCGGCTCGTTGGCGAAGCCGATCAGGCGACCTATCTGCGCACCGCACAAGACTGGATCATCGCACCGCTGCTCAAGAATACGCCGGGCCTTGCCGGCGTCGATACCATCGGCGGCCATGTGAAACAGTTTCAGGTGATCCCCGATCTCCAGCGGCTCGCCGCCTTGGGAATGAACCTGACCGATCTCGCCCGCGCGCTTGAGGAAAATAACGTCAGCGTCGGCGCCGGCGTCGTCGATCGTGGCGGCGAAGGCCTCGCCGTCCGCTCCGACGCGCGCATCCGCAATGTTGGCGAGCTGGCCGGCACCGTCATCGCAACCCGAGAAGGCACGCCAATCCGGCTCGATCAGGTGGCGCAAGTGCGCCTCGGCCAAGCGATCCGCTACGGCTCAGCGTCCGAGAACGGCAAGGAAGTCGTGGTCGGAACCGCCGTCATGCGCATTGGTGAGAACAGCCGCACCGTCGCCTCGGCAGTCTCGGAGCGACTTGACGAAATCAACGCCTCACTGCCGACCGACGTCGCCATACAGCCGGTGCTCGACCGCACCGCGCTCGTCAATTCGACGATCAAGACGGTGGCGAAGAACCTCACCGAAGGCGCGCTGCTCGTCATCGTCGTGCTTTTCGTGCTGCTCGGTAATTTCCGGGCCGCGCTGATCGCGGCCATGGTGATCCCGATCACCATGGCCATGACCAGCTTCGGCATGCTCAAGGGCGGCGTCTCGGCCAATCTGATGAGCCTCGGCGCGTTGGACTTCGGGCTGATCGTCGATGGCGCGGTCATCATCGTCGAAAACGCGCTACGGCGGATCGCCGAAAGACAACATCACTATGGTCGCACGCTCGCGCTTGAGGAACGCCTGTCAGTCGTCACTCAGGCCGCGCGCGAGATGATCCGCCCGTCCGTGTTCGGGCAGGCAATCATCATCCTCGTTTATGTGCCGCTCCTCATGCTCACCGGTGTCGAGGGCAAGACCTTCACGCCGATGGCGCTGACGGTCATCATCGCGCTCGTCTGCGCCTTCGTCCTCTCACTGACCTTCGTGCCGGCCATGCTCGCTATCTGGCTATCGAAGCCGGTCGAGGAGAAAGAAGGCCGGATCATGTCCTGGCTCAAGCGCAAGTATGAGCCAGGCCTTGACCGCGCGATGAAGCGGCCGACGCTCACCATAGGCGTCGGTACAGGCGCGTTCCTCGCCGCCATCCTGACCTTCTCTTTCCTCGGCCAGGAGTTCCTACCCCAGCTCGACGAAGGCGATCTGACCGCACAGGTTCTGCGCGTGCCGGGAACCTCGGTCGATCAGAGCCAAGCGATGCAATCGCGGATAGAGCGTGAGATTGGGAAACTGCCCGAAGTCCGGTTTGTCTTCTCCAAGACCGGCACGGCGGAGCTTGCTTCCGACCCCATGCCGCCAAACATCTCCGACACTTTCATCATCATGAAACCCAAGAACGAATGGCCCGACAAGAGCCTGCCCAAGGCCGAACTGGTGGAGAAAGTCGAAAAGGTGCTGGAAAGCATGCCCGGTGGCGCTTTCGAGATCACCCAACCCATCCAGATGCGCTTCAATGAGCTGATCGCGGGGGTACGTGGCGACATCGCGGTGAAGGTGTTCGGCGACGACACCGACGCGATGAACGCCACCGCCAATCAGATCGCGGCCGTCCTTCGCAAGACGGAAGGGGCCGCCGACGTTCGGGTGGAGCAAACCGAAGGCCTGCCGATGCTCGACATTCAGCCGCGTCGCGACATCATGTCGAGGCTCGGCATCACCGCGCAGACCGTGCAGGACACCATCTCGGCTGCGATCGGCGGGCGGGACGCCGGCATGATCTTCGAGGGCGACCGGCGCTTTGCCGTCACCATCCGCCTGTCGGATACGGCGCGCGCCAATCTGCAAACCCTCGGCCAGGTGCCGGTGCCGCTGCCAAACGGCGGCTTCGTGCCGCTTCAAAGCGTCGCCGATATCAGCGTGACCGATGGTCCCAACCAGATAAGCCGCGAAAACGGAAAGCGTCGTGTCGTCGTGCAGGCGAACGTGCGCGGCCGCGACGTGGCAGGCGTGGTTGCAGACGCGCAGGCTGCGATCGCGAGCGAGGTGCGCCTGCCCGCCGGGCAATATCTCGATTGGGGCGGCCAGTTCGAGAACCTGCAATCTGCGACCGAGCGGCTGATGCTGGTGGTGCCGGGCTGCTTCGTTCTGATCCTGCTGTTGCTCTACTGGGCGCTTGGGAGCGTGCGGGACGCCGCGATCGTGTTCACCGGCGTGCCGTTAGCGCTGGTGGGGGGCGTGCTCGCGCTATTCCTGCGCGGCATGCCCTTCTCGATCTCGGCGGCGGTCGGGTTCATCGCCCTGTCCGGTATCGCAGTCCTGAACGGCCTCGTCATGGTGACGTCGATCCAGGAACTGATGGCCCGAGGTATGGACCGGGCCAAAGCAGCCCATGAAGGCGCGATGATGCGGTTACGCCCCGTGGTCATGACGGCGCTGGTTGCGTCATTCGGCTTCGTGCCCATGGCGATCGCATCGGGTGCGGGCGCAGAAGTGCAAAAGCCGCTGGCAACCGTTGTTATCGGGGGACTCATCTCGGCCACCCTGCTGACGCTGTTCGTGCTGCCAACGCTCTACGCCCGCTATGGGCGCAGGGAGATGGACATCCCAGCGCCCGCGAAACGGCCAGACGCGCCGATGCCCGATATCGCTGAGGCTCCACTGTGAGCCTCGGCGATCGCCTCAGCCCCGCAGTGGAGATGCACCGTGTTCAGCGGCGGACGGCTTTGCCGTACGTCGCCCCCGACACCAGCGGAAGGTGAATCCAGCTATGATCGAAAAACTCC
>VMTF01000011.1 GCA_013791705.1 Sphingomonadales bacterium
GCCCGTCCCCCCGCCCGGATCCGGCGCCGCGCCCCGCCCCGGCCCCGCGCCGGCCCCGCAAGGAAGATGAAACGCTGCTGACCCGGAGCGCGCTTCCGGCCCGCAAGGGTGGACGCAGCGCCAGCCGCCAGCCGCAGGGCCAGGCTCAGGGCCAGCCCCAGGGCCAGCCGCCACGCGACACGAGTGCGAAGCCCTATGGCCGCAAAGCGGAACCGCGCGGCGATGCGCGCCCGAAGCGCGATGATTCGCGACCGCAAGGCGGAGCGAACTGGAATGGCGGCGGCACTCGCGGCGCGGGTCCGGCCCGGCCCGGTCGCGGCCCGGCGGGCGGGCGCGGCGGCAAGCGCAAATGAGCCTGCGGATCATCTCCGGCCAGTGGCGCGGGCGCAAGCTGATCGCTCCGGCGGGCGAGACCACCCGGCCAACCGCCGATCGCACGCGCGAAACCCTGTTTTCGATGCTGCTCAGCCGGCTCGGCACGTTCGAGGGTCTGGCAGTGGGCGATCTGTTCGCCGGATCGGGCGCGCTGGGGCTTGAGGCGCTGTCGCGCGGGGCGGCGACGTGCCTGTTCGTCGAGCAGGAACCAGCCGCGATCCGCGCGATCCGCAGCAACATCGCCAACCTTCAGGTGCCCGCGCAATGCGACGTGCGCGCAAGTTCGGTGCTGACGCTCGGGGTCGCCAAGGCTCCGCTCGACCTCGTGTTCCTCGATCCGCCCTATCGCTCGGGCGCGGGGGCCGTGGCGCTCGAAAAGCTGGCGCGGCTCGGCTGGGTCGGTCCGGCGACGTGGGTCTGCCTCGAAACCGCTGCCGATGAGCAGCCCGATGTGCGCGGATATGACGCGGATGCGGACCGGAAAGTCGGCAAGGCGCGGGTAACGCTGCTGCGCCTCAGATCACCGGACTGAGCGCGGGGCGCGCCTCGCGCGCGGCCTTGCCGCCAAGCACGCCCATCAGCGTCAGCGCGCCCGCCGCCGTCAGGAACAGGCCGACATAGGCCGTCCCACCGCGCTCCGCGAGCAGTTGCGCGCCGAACGGGGCGAGCGCGCCGCCGATGATCCCGCCAAGGTTGAACGCGAGCGATATCCCGGTGTAGCGCACCGGCACCGCATAGAGCGTGGGCAGCCAGCTCCCGAGCGGGCCATAAGTCAGCCCCATCACGAACAGCGCGGCGGCAAGCGTCAGGAACACGATAAACAGCGAGCCGGACCCCAGCCCGCTGCCGAAACCAAGCCCGATCAGCGCGGTGAGCGCCGCGCCTTTGGCCAGCACGTTGCGCGCGGAAGTCTTGTCGGCCCACCACCCGGCGGTGAGGATGCCCAGCGCGAGGAACGTGTTGGCGCCCAGTTGCACCGCCAGCAGCGTCTCGCGCGGGTAGCCGAGCGTCTTGGTCCCGAATGACAGCGCGAACGTGGTGGCAAGGTAGAAAATCGCAAAGCAGGCGACGACCCCCGCAATCCCGGCAACGACCGCGCCCGAATGGTCGCGGAACAGCCGCCCGACCGGGACCGCCGCCGGCGGGGCCTGTTCCAGTGCTTCGCGGAAGGCCGGGGTCTCGCCGATCCGCAGGCGCACCCACAGGCCGACGCCGACCAGCAGCGCGCTGGCGAGAAACGGGATGCGCCAGCCCCACGTGGCGAATTGCGTCTCGGTCAGCCCGAGCCCGAGCAGCAGGAACAGCCCGTTCGCGAACAGGAACCCGAGCGGCGCGCCCAGTTGGGGCGCGGAGCCGAAGCGCGCCTCCCAGCCCTTGGGCGCATTCTCGACCGCGAGCAGCGAAGCCCCGCCCCACTCGCCGCCCAGCCCGAAACCCTGCCCGAACCGCAGCAGACACAGCAGCGCCGGGGCGAGCGGACCGATCCCCCATTGATTGAGGAACATGTAGGTCGGCAGGAAAGCGATCAGCAGCGTGCAGCCGCCCATCAGCAGGAGCGAGGCAACGAGGGTCGACTTGCGGCCGATCCGGTCCCCGAAATGGCCGAACGCCACCGCGCCGACCGGCCGCGCGAAAAACGCCAGGCCGAAAGTCATGAACGACAGCAGCGTCTGCGCGGCCTGTGATTGCGCCGGGAAGAACAGCGGCCCGATCACCAGCGCAGCGGCGGTCGCGTAGATATAGAAATCGTAGAATTCGACCGCAGTGCCGACCAGCGAGGCGGTGAGGACGCGGGAATGGGTGCGTAGCGGGTTCATGGCGGTCACGCCTCGCCGAGCCTCGCTGCGCTGTCAACACAACGAATTGGGGCGCCGGGAGGGAACCCCGGCGCCCCGCCGTGCGCTTCACGGCCACTTCGGTCTGTATGGGCTTGTTATTTCCCACCCCGGTTGCGGCATCCGTCCTGCAAGGTGCGGGTGCAGACCGGGTAGGTCTTTTCCATCGCCTCGGCCGGCGCCGGTGCCACCGCAGCTTGCTCGGGGGCTGGCGCGGGCTCGGCCGGTTGATCCGGACTTGCAGGCATGGCCGGCGGAACGGCGTCGGCTGCGGCCGCCGCATCCGAGGGTGCCGGTGCGGTCGGCCCGGCGAGTTGCCGCTCGATCGAGGCCCACGCCTTGCTGCGCTGTTCGGGCGTCATTGCGAAAATCTGTCCGCGCTGCTCATTGCTGAGCACCCACCAGCCATCCTGCTGGCCGGGCGACAGCGTCCAGAAATACTGCTGCAGGTCGGCTGGCCAGGCATCGTAACTGGCCTGCTTTTCGGTTGGCCAGCCCTGATAGGCGGCCTGCTGATCGGGGGCCATGGCGGTGGTGGCAACGGGGGCGGTTACGGTATCCTGCGCGTGCAGCGCCGGGGTTCCGGCAAGCGCCAATGCCAGCGCGCTTACAGCCAAAAATCTTCGCATAAGTCGTCTCCAATAACGCCCGCCGACGCGGACCATGGGTGCAAATAGCCTGCTTCGCGGCTCGGTTCCGCACGGATCGACGAAGTGGGACCACGGCACGACCAGCCGCGACACAGCGCCCGGACCGGTGGCCTCGATGCGACCTTTCACCCGGTGCGGGGAAGCGAACGCGCTGCCGCCACGGCATGTCGACGCTTGCCGCGCGCGGCAATGTTCCCTAGTTGTTCGCAAATGCCCCTGCTTCCCGCGAATCCGTCAGACAGCACCACGCCCGAATGGCTGGCCCGGCTCAATCCGCCGCAACGCGAGGCGGTGCTGACCGCCGAAGGCCCGGTGCTGATGCTGGCCGGCGCGGGCACCGGCAAGACCGCCGCGCTCACCGCCCGGCTGGCCTGGCTGGTCGGCTCGCGCCGGGCCTGGCCGAGCGAGATTCTCTGCGTCACCTTCACCAACAAGGCCGCGCGCGAAATGCGCGAGCGGGTGGGCGAGCTGATCGGACCGGCGGTCGAGGGGATGCCGTGGCTCGGCACGTTCCACGCGGTCGCCGCGAAGATGCTGCGGCGCCATGCCGAGCTGGTCGGGCTGCAATCCAATTACACGATCATCGATACCGACGATCAGCTCCGCCTGCTCAAGCAGTTGATCGTGGCCGAGGGCCTCGACGAAAAGCGCTGGCCCGCGCGCCAGCTTGCCGGGCTGATCGACCGCTGGAAGAACCGCGGGCTCAATCCCGACGATCTCGATGCGGCGGAAAACGAGGCCTATGCCAATGGCCGGGGGCAGCAGTTCTACCGGCTCTATCAGGAGCGCCTGAAGACGCTCAACGCCTGTGACTTCGGCGATCTGCCGCTCCACATGCTCAACATCCTGCGGCAGCATCGCGAGGTGCTGGAACTCTATCGCCAGCGCTTCAAATATATCATGGTCGACGAGTATCAGGACACCAATCAGGTCCAGTACCTGTGGCTGCGCCTGCTCGCGCAGGAGCGGAAGAACATCTGCGTGGTGGGCGACGACGACCAGTCGATCTATTCCTGGCGCGGCGCGGAAGTCGCCAATATCCTGCGGTTCGAAAAGGATTTTCCGGGCGCGAAAGTGATCCGGCTGGAGCAGAACTATCGCTCCACCCCGCAAATCCTGGCCGCCGCCTCGGGGCTGATCGGCGCCAATTCCGAACGGCTCGGCAAGACGCTGTGGACCGAGCAGGGCGGCGGCGAGAGAGTGCGCGTGATCGGCGTGTGGGACGGGCCGGAGGAAGCCCGCCGCATCGGCGAGGAGATCGAGCGGCTCGAACATGAAGGCGCGTCGCTAAACGGGGTCGCGATCCTCGTGCGGGCACAGTTCCAGACCCGCGAGCTGGAAGACCGCTTCATCCAGATCGGCCTTGCCTACAAGATCATCGGGGGGTTTCGCTTCTACGAACGCGCGGAAATCCGGGATGCGCTGGCTTACCTGCGAGTGATCGCCCAGCCGGCCGACGACCTCGCCTTCGAGCGGATCTACAATACTCCCAAGCGCGGCCTTGGCGACAAGACGCTGGAAAAGCTGCACCGCTATGCCCGTTCCCGTGGCATCCCGCTGATGCGCGCGGCGCTGGACATTTGCGACACCGACGAACTACCGGCGCGCGCGCGCGGCACGCTGCTGGCACTGATGCGCGATTTCGCCCGCTGGCGCGATCAGGTCGCGGCGCTCAGCCCGGCGGAGCTGGCCCGCACCGTGCTTGATGAGAGCGGCTATACCGCGATGCTCCAGGCCGAGCGCAGCGTCGAAGCGGCCGGACGCCTCGAAAATCTGTCGGAACTGGCCCGCGCGATGGAGGATTACGAGACGCTGGGCGACTTTCTCGAACACGTCAGCCTGGTGATGGACAACGAAGCCGCCAGCGATACCGAGAAGGTCACGATCATGACCATGCACGCGGCCAAGGGGCTGGAATTCAATCAGGTGTTCCTGCCGGGCTGGGAAGAAGGCGTGTTCCCCTCGCAGCGCGCGCTCGATGAAGGCGGGCTCGCCAGCCTCGAGGAAGAGCGCCGGCTGGCTTATGTCGCGATAACCCGGGCGCGGCGGCGCTGCACGATCCTGCACGCGGCCAACCGGCGCATCTATGGTCAGTGGACCAGTTCGATCCCCTCGCGCTTCATCGCCGAGATTCCGCCCGATCACGTCGCGGCCGAGACCACGCTTGCTGGCGGCGCCTCGCTGTGGCGGGCGCAGTGGTCGGAGCGGGACGATCCCTTCGCCCATGTCGCCAATGTGCAGCCCGGCCGGGCGGACGGGCGCGGCCCCGGTTGGCAGCGCGCCGCAGCGGGAACCTACGATCCAGCGCCCCGGCGCATCGCCGAACCGTCGCGCAGCGCGGCCAGCTTCGCCGCCAGGCCGCGTGCCGATCTGGGCACAGGCGTGCGTGTATTCCACGAAAAGTTCGGCTACGGGACGATTGCCGCGCAGGAAGGCAACAAGCTCGAAATCGATTTCGAGACCGCCGGGCGCAAGCGGGTGATCGACAGTTTCGTGAAACCAGCGGAATAACGCGGAAACGCAAGCAAGAGAGGACGAACCATGGATCTGGGAATTGCCGGCAAGGCTTTCGCAATCGTCGGCGGAACCAGCGGCATGGGCTATGCCGCCGCGCGGGTGCTGGCGGCAGACGGCGCGCGGATTGCCCTGATCGGGCGGGATCAGGCGGCAGGCGACGAGCGCGCCGCGCGACTTGCGGCCGAGACCGGAGCCACCGTGCAGATGTTTGCCGGCGACGGCAGCAAGCCGGGCGAAGTCGAAGCCGCGATTGCGGCGGCCGCGCAGGCGTTTGGCGAGCTCAATGGCCTGGCCGTCACCGCCGGGCCAATGCTCGCGCAGACCTACATCACCGAGACGAGCGATGCCGACTGGCAGGCCTATTTCGACGTCCAACTGATGACGACGGTTCGCGCCAACCGTGCGATCCTGCCGCTGCTCAAGGCGGCAGGCGGCGGCACGATCGTCAATACCTCGGCCTATTCGATCCATGCCCAGCATGGTGAACGCATCGCCTACACCGCGATGAAGGCCGCCATCGCCAGCGTGACCAAGAACATCGCCCTGACCTCGGGCAAGGACGGCATCCGCGCCAACACCGTATGTCCCGGCTTCATCGCGACCGACGCCGCGCAGCCGCTGATGGAGATGATGGCGAAAAAGTACGGCCTGCCGCCGCTGGAAGCGCTCGACAAGGCGATGGTCGAGGACTTTCACATGGATGTCGCGCTGGGCCGGGTCGGGAGGCCCGAGGAGCTGGGCGAGCTCATCGCGTTCCTGCTCTCGGCCCGGGCCGGCTACCTGACCGGCGCGCTGATCAACGCCGACGGCGGTACGCAGTTCTGAAGGATCAGGACTCCGGCGGCGCCGATGGTTCGATTGGCGCCGCCACCGGCTCTGGCGGGAGATCGGCTTGCGCCGACGAGCCGGGTGCCGCCGATGGTCCCGCGGCAGCGGGCGCAACGGAAGACTCGGCCGGCGCGGCAGTCTCCGACATGGCAGGCACGGTCGCGGCAGTTTCCGGACCCCGCTTGGGCCGACCGCACAGTTGCTCGATTTCCGCCGCGCGCTGTTTGAAATAGAGCGTGCGGGTCGCCGCATAGGGATCGCCGGAAGCGCGCAGTTCCTTCAACTGCGCGTCCAGATCGACCCGGTCGTTGAGCGAGCGGATCGTCCCGGCCGGCAGGGTGTACCAAGGACGATCGAACGGCTTGCCGACGGTCGCCGGCAGGAACGCCTGATCAAGCAGCAGACCGAAAAGATCCCGCACCGTGGTCGAGCCGACCAGCGGCACATAGAGAAACGCGCCGGGCTTGACGCCATAGCAGGCCAGCGTGTTGGCAAAGCCGTTGTCATTCCAGGCCAGGTAGAACGGCTTGCGCTTCGCCGCATCGATCACGCCGGCAAAGCCGATAGTCGAATTGATCGCGAACCGGCCGAGGGTATGCAACGCCTTGCCGGGCTTCAACTGGAGCAGGTAGTTCACGAAAACGACCGGCTCGTTCAGGTTGTTGAGGAAATTGCGCAGACCATCGCGCACCGGACCTGGCACGCCCTTCCTGTAGCCCATCGCGACCGGACCCACGAAGACATCATCGACCGCCTGGATCGCCTCGTAAGACTGCGCGTTAAGCGCCGCGAGCGGGGGGGGGGGGGGTCGGCCCCCCCCCGGGCACCCCAAAAACGTGGGAGTGTTGGGGCGGGGGGGTGGGGGTGGCCCGCGGGGGCCAGGCCCCCCCC
>VMTF01000081.1 GCA_013791705.1 Sphingomonadales bacterium
ACCTTACGTCGAATGGCTATGCTCGGCGCGATGCGTCGTTCGGGTGTGCGGCAGCTCTTGGTCGTCTCGGACGAGGACGGGGCTCTGCCGCCTGACCTTGCGGGCATGGTCGATGCACAGTTCCTGCGCTTTGTTACGTTGGTATCGGCGACGGAAGCAGGAGTGCTCGCCGCCTCGGGGTGGGCCGACGGAGGTCCTTCCCGATCGACAGTGCAGCTCGTGCGGCAGTCGCCCGGCGATTTCGTCCGCTCGGTCGCTGACGGATACACAAGGATCTACCCGTCCACGACGACCGTCGTCCGTTTTCGTCGGATGGACGGCTCGACCAATATCGTGGATTTGACGGCTACCGATGACGCGGAGCGGCCAATCCTAAGCTCCTACGATTTAATTCAGGAGCGCGACCTCGCCGCCGTTCCCGCCGAGGATTTGACGGAGGATGAGTTCATCGGCTTTTTTGAGGGACGCCAAGACTCTTGGCGTCCTTATGCCGCCGAAGTGCCTTGGCTCCGGGATAGAAAGGTGCCTGGTGAGCTAAAGCGCCTACTCGGCAAGCTCGACACCGTCGGCTCCCCAGAAAACAGAGTCGCATATATTGCGTCCGAGCCCGGGGCGGGCGGAACCACCCTCGCGCGCGCCATTGCGCTCGAGGCAGCGCGTTCCGGCTATCCGACGCTCGTGGCCAAACCGGTCCCCTTCGTGCCAGACCCATTGCCCTTAATCGGATTTCTCACCCGCGCGCACCAGGCTTTCCTGGCGGCGCAGGAGGCCGGTAGCGCACGCCAGCCGGATGAGCGCACGCTCTACGAGACCCCGTGGGTAATTGTATTTGACCGCGCGCACTTCGAGGGTCGCGAAGGCGAGGTACGCCACTTCCTGAACGAACTAACCAAGTCCGGGCGCCCGGCGATCATCTTGTCGGTGACCGGTCCGACGAAGCCGCTAGAATTTTATGACTCAATAGCGCAGGAGGTGGCAGCGCCCTCCCATTTTCTCGATGCTGACGATGCCGCAGCGCTCGGACGGCACCTGAATACCTTCTTACGCGTCTACAACAAGGCGCGGCCTTCTGAGGCTTGGACGCAGTTCTATCACGATCATGGCGTCGGCCAGATGCACGGCGTAGCCGCCTTCTGGATCACTCTTTCCTTTTGGCTCCGCCTAAGCCGAGACATAACCGGCTCGATTCAAGACTGGATCTACAGCGCTTTTCTGGAACACGGCGAATCAGATGCGATGCGGCGCGCCCTGATCGAAATCGCGGCTCTGAGTTCCGAGCGGCTGCCACTGAACGAAGGTCTTCTACCCCCGTCCGACAACCAATGGCCGCTCGCCTTGCGTCTTGAGGACAAACGCAAGAACCTTGCGGCGCTCGGATTGATGAGCGTGAGGGCGGACGGGGAACGCTATTGGGGGCTCGCACACGACATCCAAGGCCGGCTCCTTTTGAACGCGCTATTCTACGACTTTGCCACCCGTACTGAGCTTGGCTTCGGCGACGCCCGCGACCCGGAGCATCTTCGTTTTCTCGCGCTCAGATGTGTGGCCATGAAGTCGGCGATGGCCGAAACTCGACATCGAGCATTGGCGGAACAGTTTGCGACAACCATTTTCAAGGTTGATCCAGACCACGGGGCTCGGGCCTTCGCTCCCATCTGGCGGGATGTGCTCGCCACCTTGGATGGGATGCCGAAGCTACTTCGTGATACTAGCCGGGTGTTTAGGCACCACACGGCCATATCCCGCCGACGCATTTCAGCCCTGGACGAGCGCATCTTCGGCGTCACGGACGAGGACAGGGTACAGTTGCTGGAACGCGCGGTAGACGACATCCGCTTCGCGCTCACGTCGATTGATCGGACGCCTGGTGAAGAACCGGACCTCTATCTCTACAATTCCCTAGCAAACGCCTACCTCAACCTTGCCGCCGTAATCGCTTCCACTCACGGCACGCGCGAGCGCGTCGCTGAGCTCAGGCAGCTCGCCAGTGAGGCCACGCACCGGGCTTATAGCGACAATCCGACCAATCCTTGGGTGGTCGAAACACATATCAAGAATCTCCTCAGCATCGCCCGATCCGAGCCCGAGCATGCGGTTCAGGCGGCGCTCGATGCGTTACTCGCAGTGTACGAAGCTGTCCGGGCGTCCGACGTAAATCTGCGGGCAGCGCAGTTGGGGCGTCTCGGCGAGGATGCGTTATCTGCACTGTTCGCTAATGCCGCACCTGACATAGAGGTTAGAGATCCTACGTCGCCTTTGGACGTGCTCGTGGCCACATGGCGCATCCTGTCTAACGCGGGGGTAACAGCGCTCGACGAGACGCTTGCCCAGCTTCCCGTCCTCGCGGCGGAGAAGGCGCTGGACATCTTGGCGAATCCCGTGGGGCGCGGCGACATGCATGTGCTTCGGCTGCGGTATGGCATCCTCAGCGCAGCTCGACCGTTCGATTTCGCAAACCGCCTTGCCTTGGTAGAAAACCTGCAGGCCACCGATGGACGGCTCTCCCCCCAACTCCAGCTCGAGTACGCGCTGCTTCTGTACCAAGTTGGCCGTGCCCGCGAGGGTGATCGCAGCTTCCGGCAGCTGCGCTTACTTTGGAGAGACAGCGAGCACTTCGTCCGCGTGCCAGATCCGCTAAATTGGCTCCGCGACGGTGAAGGCGAAGAACTTCGTACCGTCCAAGCTCACGTGAGTTCCGACCAAGGCTTTCGCCCCCAAGCTCGCGTCGCAGAGTTTGGCAATGTTCTCGCCCCGTTCAGACCAGAGGAGTTCGGAGTGCGCGTCATGCGACCTGGTATGCCGTTCCGCGCTCATGTGTCATTTGGACACAACGGGCCGTTCTTGCGTCCGTCGTCCGCTGGCCCCAAGCGCGGCTGAGCGCCCATGGACATGGTTGCCACCTACGCGGCTTCCAAGCCTTGGACCTTACGTCCCAACATTGTCCTTGTGGAGGGCACCTCCGATGAGGCCTTATTCCAGCTGGCCAACGAGCTTTCGGCGGACGCGGGGCAAACGCTACTAGGCGAAGAAATCTGCGTAGTTGCCGCTGGCAGACGCGATCGGGGTGGGACGTTCGGTGTTGCCCGAGAACTAATCACACTCCGCTCGATGGTGCCGCTCGTATTGGATCGCCACGGGCGGCCATCCTACAGGGTCATGGGCCTCGTCGATAACGATGGTGCGGGACGAGGGATCATCGGAGACCTATTGCGGCTTGATCGCGGCTCACTGGAATACAGAGACATCGTGGCGGTGCGCCCTATCACGCCGGTCTTCGGCCGACCCGATCCGCGAACCCGGAAGGCCGAATGCGATCGTGTAAATCTTCCCCATCGTTCTTTGGACTGGGAGATAGAAGATACTCTGTCCCCAAGGCTCTTGCAGCTTTTCGAACGGCGACATCCACACTTAGCTCCTCAGAAGTCGAGACAGGGTGGCAAGACTCATCACGAGTTCCCTACTACGGATGCGAAGACGGCTCTCCACCGGCTTGTGCAGCGGGAGGCAACGCTCGACGATCTCGGCGGGTTGGTCGCGATCGTCCAAATGATCCGTTCCATGTTCGGCCTCGCCGTGCCTGCCACCTCCTGATGTCCAGCGGGGTCCCAACGGGGCATCAGAGACTGACAATTGCCTCTGATAGGCAACGGCAGGTTACAACAAGCTGCGGAATGCCGGATCGCACACTGCCGCGCTCTACGCGTCAGGATGCGTCTCTTTACGGTTAAAAACCAAGATGTTAGGCCCAGTTTGTAATCAGGGGGCCACGGGTTCGAATCCTGTAGCCGGCACCATTGCTCCGTCCGGATTGCGCAGCCGAAAGCTTAGCGCCGCTTGGCGCGAGCGGCCGGGCAATCCTTTACGCAGGTGGTCGCGGGCGCCGCTATCAGTCCCCCGCTGACCCTGATCGAGGCGCCGTTGCCCAGCCGGTAGGTTGGCGCGTCGGTGCCTTCCAGGAAATCGACATTTTCCGGAATTCCAAACGGTTGGGGCGCAGCGGCAGCTCTGTGCCCGCTTGCCGGCGCGTCTCCGCTTCGGGCCGCCCGGACCGCATTGCTCGCCGCATTCATGCTTTGCGAAATATTGCCCCCCAGCGAGCGGGCGGCTCCGCCTTGCGATTGCCCGGTTCCGGCAAGAATCTGCGCCGTCTCGGCCGCGTCCTGCGCGGCAGCGGCGCCCGGCACACCAACTGCAAGAAGCGCCCCGCAAAGCGCCAAGGCTGATCGACTCATCATGGGATCGCCCTTCCACGTTAATGGTGGCTGGAGGCTGCAGCACGGTCAGGGCCTTAGCAAGGGAATTTACGGCATCCGCCCCGGCACCCGCCGCTACCCGAGATGCCGCGCTAGGCGCGTTCGGCAGGGTCCGCGCGCGCCATCAGGGCCTGTGCCTGCTTCAGATGCGGCGCGTCGATCATCTTGCCGTCCAGCATCATCGCGCCTTTGCCGGGATTGGCCGCGAAGGCCGCGATCACGGCGCGGGCATGGGCGATGGCCTCGGCCGAGGGCGTGAACCCGGCATTGATGATCGCAACCTGCGAAGGGTGGATCGCCAGCATGCCGGTAAAACCATCGCGCGCCGCGCGTTCGACGTATGCGGTGAAGCCTGCCGTGTTGGCGATATCGGGATAGACCGTATCGATTGCCGCCACTTGCGCCGCGTGCGCTGCAAACAGCGTGAGGTTCCGCGCCATTTCATAAGCCGGCAGCAAGAGCCCATTGGCATCGCGGCTGGTCGCGGCCCCGATCGCGGCGGGAAGATCCTCCGCCCCCCAGGTCAGCCCGGCCAGCCGGGCGGTGACTTGCCCGTAAGTGCCGAGCTGAAAGATCGCGGCGGGCATTTCGGTGGCGATGGGCAGGATCGGCGGAGCATCCGGCAAGCGCGCGCAGAGCTCATCGACCGAACACGCGCCCTCAGCCTTGGGCAGCATGATCCCGTCCGGCCGTGCGCTCGCCAGCAGCGCGAGATCGGCCGAGATGTGCGGACTGTCGAGCGGGTTGACCCGAACGAACACCATCACCGGCGTGGTGCGCGGGCGAGCGAGAAAGGCCACCACCGCTTCGCGCGCCGCAGCCTTGCGATCGGGCATGACCGAATCTTCAAGGTCGAGGATGATCGCGTCCGCGCCGGTCGCAATCGCCTTGTCAAAGCGGTCGGGCCGATCAGCCGGAACAAACAGGAGCGAACGCAGCTTCATGCCGATGCCTTCTTGATGAGCGCCATGCGCAGGCACTGGCAGACGACCGCGTCGCGCTGGTTGATGAGTTCGTGCCGGAAGGTGACAATCCCGGCGCCGGGGCGGGACTTCGATTCCTTCAGTTCGGTCACTTCGCTGGTCGCGCGCAGCGTATCGCCCAGGAACACGGGATTGGGCATCACCAACTTGTCATAGCCAAGGTTGGCGACCAGCGTGCCGAGCGTCGTGTCACCGACCGATAGCCCCACCATCAGCGCGAAGGTGAAGGTGCCGTTGACGAGGATCTGCCCGAACTCGCTCGCCTTGGCGGCTTCCACATCGATGTGCAGCGGTTGAGGATTGTGGGTCATCACCGAGAACAACAGATTGTCGGTCTCGGTTACGGTCCGGCGGATTTCATGGGCGATGCGATCCCCCACCTGCCACGAATCGAAAAAGCGTCCCGCCATCAGTTTGCCTCGTATGCCAAGTTTCCGCGTTTATTCCGGTGCTTCGATCCGCAGCAGCACCATGCCCTCGCTCACCTGCCCGCCGGCCTGTGCATTGAGTTCGGCCACGATGCCATCGAACGGGGCGGTCAGGCCATGCTCCATCTTCATCGCTTCGAGCGTGACCAGCTTCTGCCCCTTGGTGACCGTTTGTCCGGCCGTGACGTCCACCGCGATGATCCGCCCCGGCATCGGCGAGAGGATGGTGCCGGACGTGGCGCCCGCCGACAAGGCCCCCTCAGTCCTCGCCCGCTGGAACAGGAAGCTGTCGCCCCGGTCGGAAACGAGCACGCGATTGTCGCGCACGTACGTCGCCAGCCGGGCCACCGGCGTATACGGCCGGTCGGTCACGTAAGTCTCGCCATCATACGTCAGCGCGATGTGATAACGCGGCGCACCCGACATGCGGAAGCCCGCGAGCGCCAGCCAGACCGAGCCAGCCGCAGGCATCCCGGACCGTCCGTCGCCGATCTCGTCGTGCAGCACCGCCATGGCCGCCGCTGCCACCACGTCAGCCGACGGTTGGCCTGACCCTGCCAGCTCGCTTTCGTAGCGGGCGATGAACCCGGTATCGATGTCGCCATTTGCGAAATCGGGATGTGCCAGGGCGCGCCCGAGGAACCCGGCGTTGGTCTTGACCGGCGCGACGACCGCCTTGCGGCAGGCCTCGGCAAGGCCGCGCGCCGCCGCCGCCCGGCTTTCGCCATGACAGACGATCTTCGCGATCATCGGATCGTAAAAGGGCGAAATCTCGGCTCCGCGCGCGACGCCGGTTTCCAGCCGCACGGCCGTTTCCTCGCCGATATCGAAGAAATCCAGCCGTCCGGTGCTCGGCAGGAAGCCCTTGGCCGGGTCTTCCGCATAGAGCCGCGCTTCCATCGCCCAGCCGTTGATCGACAGCTCGTCCTGCCGCTTGGGCAAAGGCTCGCCCGAAGCCACCCGCAACTGCCATTCAACCAGATCGACGCCGGTGATTTCCTCGGTCACCGGATGTTCGACCTGCAGGCGCGTGTTCATTTCCATGAACCAGATGCGGTCCGCCCGCAGCCCTTCGCTGGCGTCGGCGATGAATTCGATCGTGCCCGCGCCGACATAGTCGACCGCTTTCGCCGCCTGCACCGCCGCCGCGCAGAGCTGCGCGCGCGTGGCCGGGTCCATGCCCGGCGCGGGCGCTTCCTCGATCACCTTCTGGTGACGCCGCTGCAGCGAACAATCGCGCTCGAACAAGTGGACGATGTTGCCGTGGCTATCGCCGAACACCTGCACTTCGATGTGCCGGGGGCGCTGGATATATTTCTCGATCAGCACATGGGCATTGCCGAAGCTGGCCGCCGCCTCGCGCTGGCACGAAGCAAGGCTGTCGGCGAAATCCCCCGCCGCCTCCACCTTGCGCATGCCCTTGCCGCCGCCGCCCGCGACCGCCTTGATCAGCACCGGCCAGCCGATCCGGTCGGCCTGCGCCTCAAGGTATGCCGGGTCCTGATTTTCGCCCATATAGCCGGGCGTGACCGGCGCGCCCGCATCGGCCATCAACTGCTTGGCCGCATCCTTCAGCCCCATCGCGGTGATGCTGGCGGGCTTTGGCCCAACCCAGATCAGCCCGGCATCGATCACGGCAGCCGCGAATTCGGCGTTTTCCGAAAGGAAACCATAGCCCGGATGGATCGCCTGCGCCCCGCTCGCCTTGGCGGCGGCGATGATCTTCTCGCCGACCAGATAGCTCTCGCGCGCCGGCGAAGGGCCGATATGCACGGCCGCGTCCGCCTCCTGCACATGGAGCGCCTTGGCATCCGCGTCAGAATAAACCGCGACCGTGCGAATACCCAGCTTGCGCGCGGTACGAATGATCCGGCAGGCGATTTCGCCGCGATTGGCGATGAGGAGGGATTCGATCATGGCCATCACATCCGGAACACCCCGAAGCGGGGCGCCTCCTCTACGCCTGCGTTGAGTGCGGCGGCGAAGGCCAAGCCGAGCACGTCGCGGGTCTGGGCCGGATCGATGATGCCATCGTCCCACAGCCGCGCGGTCGCGTAGTAGGGGTTGCCTTCGTCTTCGTATTTCTGGCGGACCGGCGCCTTGAACGCTTCGGCCTCGCGCTCGTCCCACTTGGCGGCATCGCGGTGGACGGTGGCGAGCACGGCCGCCGCCTGTTCGCCGCCCATCACCGAAATCCGCGCATTGGGCCAGGTAAACAGGAAGCGCGGATCATAGGCGCGGCCGCACATGCCATAGTTGCCCGCGCCGAAGCTGCCGCCGATCAGCACGGTGATCTTGGGCACGCTGGCGGTCGCCACCGCCGTCACCAGCTTGGCGCCATGCTTGGCGATACCTTCCGCCTCATACTTGCCGCCGACCATGAAGCCCGAAATGTTCTGCAGGAACAGCAGCGGAATGCGCCGCTGGCAGGCCAGTTCGATGAAGTGCGCGCCCTTGACCGCGCTCTCGCTGAACAGCACGCCGTTATTGGCAAGGATCGCCACCGGCATACCCCAAATGTGCGCGAAGCCGCAGACCAGGCTGGAGCCATAGAGCGCCTTGAATTCGTGGAACTCGCTGCCGTCAACCAGCCGCGCGATCACCTCATGCACATCATAGGGCGCGCGCACGTCGGCGGGGACGATGCCATAGAGGTCTTCCGCGTCATACTTGGGCAGGCGCGGGCTTTGCAGGTCGATATCCGGCTGATGCACCGGCCCCAGATGCGAAACGATATCGCGCACGATGGCGAGCGCGTGCTCGTCATTCTCGGCGAGATGATCGACCACGCCGGACTTGCGCGCATGGAGTTCGCCGCCGCCCAGATCCTCGGCGGAAATCTCCTCGCCGGTCGCGGCCTTGACCAGCGGCGGCCCGGCCAGAAAGATCGTGCCCTGATTGCGGACGATCACCGTCTCGTCCGACATCGCGCGAACATAGGCCCCGCCCGCCGTGCAACTGCCCATCACGCAGGCGATCTGGGGAATGCCCCGGGCCGACATCTGCGCCTGATTGAAGAAGATCCGGCCGAAATGATCCCGGTCGGGGAAGACTTCGGCCTGGTTGGGCAGGTTGGCCCCGCCCGAATCGACCAGATAGATGCAGGCAAGCCGGTTGGCCTGGGCAATCTCCTGCGCGCGCAAGTGCTTCTTGACCGTGACAGGGTAATAAGTGCCGCCTTTCACCGTGGCATCGTTGCAGACGATCATGCACTGGCGGCCCGAAACCCGGCCGACGCCGGTGATCAGCCCCGCGCCTGGAACCTGATCGCCATAGAGCCCGTTGGCCGCAAGCTGCCCGATTTCCAGAAACGGCGAACCCGGATCGAGCAACCGTTCGACCCGCTCGCGCGGCAGCAGTTTTCCGCGCGCCAGATGCTTCTCGCGCGCGCGTTCCTCGCCGCCCAGCGCCGCATGCGCCACCTTCTCCCGCAGCGCCGCGTTCAGTGCGCGATTGTGCGCAGCATTGATCCGAAAATCATCGCTGTCCGGGCTCAGCCGGGTGTCGAGCACCGGCGCGCTCATGCCCCGATCAGCTCCCGCCCGATCAGCATCCGGCGGATCTCGTTGGTCCCGGCGCCGATATCGAGCAACTTGGCATCGCGCATGAACCGTTCCACCGGCCAGTCCTTCGTATAGCCCGCACCGCCCAGCGCCTGCACGGCTTCGAGCGAAACCTTCACCGCGTTTTCGCTGGCCAGCAGGATCGCGCCCGCCGCGTCATACCGGGTGGTCTTTCCCCGGTCGCAGGCCTGCGCCACCGCATAGACATAGGCGCGCGCCGAATTGAGCGCGATATACATGTCGGCCACCTTGGCCTGCATCAACTGGAACGCGCCGATCGGCTTGCCGAACTGCTTGCGCTCGCGAATGTAGGGCAGCACCACGTCAAGACAGGCCTGCATGATGCCGAGCTGGATGCCCGAAAGCACGGTCCGCTCGTAATCGAGGCCCGACATCAGCACGCCGACCCCGCCGTTTTCCGGCCCGATGATGTGGGATTCGGGAACCTCGCAATCCTCGAATACCAGTTCGGCGGTCGGCGAGCCGCGCATACCCATCTTGTC